>JAGAVX010000100.1 GCA_017941705.1 Atopobiaceae bacterium | reverse complement strand
GGACACGCCCCTAAGTCGCACTGCACGTACGTAGAAGCTGAGGCCCTTCCAAACGCCCCAGTGCGAATTAGGGGCGTGTCCCCAGGACCGGGGGCGTGTCCCCAGGACCGCACTTCTGTTGGCTGGGGGCGTGTCCCCAAATCGCACTACGCAAACAGGGCCAAAAGCGCATCCACCAGCTTGTGCGGAGTGGTCTGCGCAGGGAGCGCCCGACCGCCACGATCCTCAATCACGTGGACGATCGCATCCTGCGTGTCACCGTCAAGCGTCACGTGGTCGAAGTTGAACATGATCTCGGGCAGAATGACAAGCAGGCCTCGCAGGTCCTGCGGGAGCTGTGCAAGGAGGTCGCAGGACACGATCAAGCCCGTCACGTTCACGTCGCCTCCGTAGTAGTCATTGCGGATGGCGAAAGGTGCCATAACGGGAGACGCGCAGTCGCATGTGGCAGCCCAGCCATCACAGAGGGTCGTCGAAACGCCGAGCGCTGCCTCTCCGCAAACCAAGAGCGCCTTGAGTCCCTCCCTCTCAAGCGCACTCGTGATGTGCAGGAGGTCGTCGGCTCGCTCTGCGCACACCTCATCGGTCTCGTCGAGAAAGCTCCGTAACATGCCGATGCCGTCGTAGTACTGAGGGTACCCGTCGTAGGTCTCGGCGGACGGGATCGGAAGGTCTGCGTCGAGGTAGAACTCGTCGGAGAGCTGGAACCTCGTGATGCCCAGCGTCTCTCGCGCCCGCCTCTGGTAGGGCTCGAGCAGGGCGACGACGTCACGCGAGGCCTGCTGGTCCTCCGAGAACGACTCCGAGAAGCGCTTGGAGTGCTTGGTGTAGCCCATTGGCACGAGGGCAAGCGAGGTGAAGCTGTCCTGGCGCTCGACCCAGTCGAGCGTCCGGCGAAGCTCGTCGCCGTCGTTGATGCCCGCGCAGAGCACGATCTGCCCATGGATCTCGATGCCAGCGTCAAGGAGACGTTCGAGAACGTCTATCCCACGCTGTGCGTGCCGTCCGATGAGCGAGCGACGTACGTCAGGCGATATGGCATGAAGCGAAACGTTCATCGGCTCGAGCCTGCAGCGGATGATTCTTTCGACATCCTCGTCGGTCACATTGGTGAGCGTCACGAAGTTCCCCTGCAGAAAGGAGAGACGGTAATCGTCATCCCGCAGGGTCAGCGAGGCGCGAGCGTCTTCGGGAAGCATGGCCATGAAGCAGAACTGGCAGGCGTTGACGCAGGTCCTGATGCCATCAAAGAGGACATCGGTGAAGTCTATCCCCCAGTCCTGGCCTGGCTCGCGATAGAGAGTCGCTGCGTAAGTCTCATCGTCCTCGGGGACATAGACCTCAAGCTCAGCGACATCGCCATCGGCCTCCCAACGCCAGTCGATGATGTCTCTCAGCGGGACGCCATTTACGGTCTCGATGCGCATGCCGGGAGTGATCCCCGCGTCATCGGCAGGGCTCAGGGGCTCGACGTCGCTGACCCACGCACCCATGACCTGCGGCTTGGTAGATGCGTAGTCTGCACGCTGTGAGTCCCTTGAGCCGGTGGTAGGCATAAGCTAACCTCGCGCCATGCCGCAGATGGCATCCTTGATTGCCTCGATGTGAGCCGCCGGCGTCGAGGCGCCAGCCGTGATACCGATGCGTTCCGCATTGGCAAACCAGTCGGAACAGAGCTCCTGCGGCGTCTCGACGTGGTGGGTGTGCGGGCAGATCGCAGCCGCTATCTCTGCGAGACGCGTGGTGTTCGCGGAGTTCTTTCCGCCCACGACGACCATCACATCGACGGTTTTGGCAAGCTCAGCACACGCACCCTGATGGCCCGCCGTCGCCTCGCAGATAGTGTCCAAAACGCGCAGCTCGTCCACACGTCCGACGAGCTCGCTCACGAGACTCCTGAGGTTCGCCTTTGACTGCGTGGTCTGCACGACCACTCCCACACGGCGCCTGAGCTCGATGCCCGCCAAGTCGGCCGCCCCCGAGACGACGATCGCCTCCGGCGCGTGCCCGACTATGCCCTCGACCTCGGGATGTCCCTCTTCGCCCAGTATGAGCAGCTGGTATCCCTCACCTGCAAGCCTCTCTGCGGCGCGATGCGCGCGCTTAACGAAGGGACAGGTCGCATCGACGACCGTCGCCCCTGCGTCAACAGCCGCCCGCTCGACGGAAGGCGCCACACCGTGCGTACGCAGCACGAGCGTCGAGCCCTCCCCCACCTCGGATGGATCGTTGACGGCAGTGACACCCAGAGCCGCAAGTTCGTCCACAACGATTGGGTTATGGATGAGCGGCCCGAGAGTGTGGACGGGACCGCAGGCCTCACGAGCCGTGGTGCGAACAAGGTCGAGTGCGCGTTCGACACCAAAGCAGGCGCCCGCCTCGCTCGCAACGATGACCTCTGCCATAACAGCCCCCTAGTTCTTGCCGGGATGGTCGCGACGAAGCTCCTCGCGCAATGCGTAGACGCGCTCCATGCCAACGCGCTCCATCTCCTCGGTCCTCTCGCGGCGTCCCGTCGAGGTCATGTCATCAAAGCTGATGCAATCACCGGCCTTGAGGAATACCCGCCAGAACAGGCGCGGAAACTTCCTGGTAGGAGGCTTGATGTCTCGGGCGCCCACGATGGCCATTGGTTGCACGGGCACCTTAGCCATGCGAGCCATGAGGGCAAAGCCGCCGTGGATCTCGACTTCCTGCTCCTCCGACTTGATGCGTGTGCCCTCAGGGAAGACAAGCACGCACTCGCCGCGCTTAAGGCAGTTGACAGCCCTCTTGACAGCCTTGACGTCAGCCGTGCCGCGATCGACGGGAATGCCACCAACGCGTGGCAGCAGCCAATGCAGAAACCCGTTGCCGTCAAACTCGCTCTTGTAGATGGGACGGACGTGCACACCGCGGAACCACATGGTCACCGACGGCAGCACAGTCTCGAGAAACGACACGTGGTTCATGATGATCATGCGGCCGCGATGGTCGTTCCACAGCTTCTCGCCGTTCTCGATCTTCCAGGGGAAGATTATCTTGCTGAGAAAACCGACAACGCAGATGACCACGCCGAGGACGATCTTCGCCGACAGGGGGAAGTCATCCATGGCGTTGTCAAAGTAGTCATCGCGGGTGTACTTCTTGCGCTCGCTCATCGTGCCGCCCTCGCTTCGTCGATAAGGACACAGATGCGGTCGACCACCTCATCCACACCAAGGTTCGAGGAGTCGATGTGATGCGCGTCATCGGCGGCACGCAAGGGTGCCGTCTCGCGCGATGAATCGAGCTTGTCACGCCTGATGATGTCCGCAAGGATGGCCTGTTCCTGCGCGGCATCGGCCTTCGCGGCCGAGTCGTGCGCCGCGTCCTTGCCCTCGCGCTGAACCGCACGGCGATGGGCGCGAGCTTCGGCGTCCGCCGTGAGGAAGATCTTGACCTCGGCGTTGGGGTATACGACCGTCCCGATGTCACGCCCCTCGGCGACCACATCGCCACGCTCCCCCACTGCTCGCTGCAGGATCACCATGGCCTCTCGCACCGCCGGTACGGCAGAGACGATGGAGACGTTTCGATCGACCTCAGGCGTGCGAATGGCCGCGGTGACGTCGTTTCCGTCGAGGGACACAGTCTGCCCCTGGCCATCTGTGCCAAATTCGATACGCACGTCACGGGCGAGCTCGGCAACGGCGTCGGAATCGTTCACGTCGACGTCCCGCTCGAGGCAAGCCAGGGTAACGCAACGGTACATTGCGCCTGTATCCAGGTAGGTGAAGCCGCAACGGTCGGCAATCGCGTGGGCTACGGTGGACTTGCCGGATCCAGCCGGACCATCAATGGCAACAATCATCACTTTCTCCTTATCCTATCGGCGTTCGGCATGCGCCGCAGTCTTGGTAAGCATCTCGATGGCATCACGCTCGCTTGGCGACAGCTCCCGCCAGCACCCCATCGCAAGCTCCCCCAGCCCGATGGGGCCAAACTCGTCTCGGTGGAGCCTGACCACGTCGTGCCCAATCGCCTTGAGCATCCGCTTTACCTGATGCTTCTTTCCCTCATGTATGCGCAGTCCCACAACCGCATGGTAGCGCGGAAGCCCCTCGGGAATCACGGGCAGGGAGCGCGCGTCATCCGCTCCGATCAGCTCGACTTCGGCAGGTTGTGCCCGTCCGTCATCGAGCTTGACGCCATGGCGGAGCTGGTCAAGCTGCTGCTCGGTGGGAACCCCGCGAACGAGGGCCACGTAGTGCTTCCAGACATGCATGGACGGATGGAGCATACGCTGCGCCGCGTCCCCGTTGGTCGTGAAGAGCAGGAGGCCCGTCGTGTCTGCGTCAAGACGTCCCACCGGGAAGAGCCCGGGATATCGGCTGGTGGGCACGAGGCGCCGGACGCAAGGTCTGCCCTGGGGGTCCTTCATTGTGGAGAGATAGCCGGTCGGCTTGTTGAGCACGAGGTATGCAAACCCCTCGGACAGCCCAACGACCCTGCCGTCGACGGCAACCGTATCGGTCAAGGGGTCGACCTTGCTCCCGAGCTCTGTCACAACCTCACCGTTGACGGTGACCCGTCCTGCGGTCATCAGGTTCTCGGATCCACGTCTGCTCGCCACCCCGGCTCTTGCCAGAAAGCGCTGCAGCCTCATGGGCACGATGCGTTCGTCAGTCATCCACATCGTCCTCCCAGTCATCCTGCCATGCTCCCTGTTGGGGCTCGCCATCAAAGTCAGCCTCTTCATGATGCGGTGAAACGGATTCTTCCGCCAGCGCATCGGCATCATGGGCCCCGTATCCCTCGAGAAGCTCACGCTCGTCATCGATGTCGGCAGCTGCCTCCTCGAGTGTCGAAGAAATCGCCCTGCCCGAGAGCCTCTCGCGGATGAACTGCTTGGACTCCTCGTCGGGCGCAAAGTCCTCCAGCGGCGGCAGGTCGCGAAGCGATCTTAGACCAAAGTTCTCGAGGAAGATCTTCGTCGTGCCATACAGGATGGCGCCTGCACGACCGTTGACGCGGCCGACCTCGCGGACGAGTCCCTTCTCGCGCAGCGAAGCGATGACGCCGTCAGAGTTGACGCCGCGCACGGCCTTGACCTCCTCGCGCGAGCACGGTTGATGGTACGCGATGACGGCGAGCGTCTCGAGCGCAGCCTGCGAGAGCTTGTGGCTGTCCCACGACAGCACGTAGCGCTCCACCTGCTCGTGATAGGCGGGGTGCGTGAAGAGGCGCCAGCCACCGGCTACCTCCCGCAACTGGAACCCACGATTGGCGTCTGCGTATTCGGCGGAGAGGTCGGCCAGCGCCGAGGAGACATCCACGGGGCCCACGTCAAGCGTCTTGGCGAGGTCGACCGCGGAGACCGGCTCGCTTGAAACCAACAGGAGCGCCTCAAGGGCCCCGCGAAGCTCGTCGTAGCCAAGGCGGTCAAGGTCTCTCATGCAAGGTCCTCCTCAATGCTGGTGAGTTCGGATTCGTCATACTCAAAGGCCGGCGCCCCCTCGACGCGCGCAACGTCTATCTCGCCAAACACCTCCGACTGTGAGAGCACGACCGCCCCACGCTTGTAGAGCTCCAGTATGGCGAGGAATGTTGCCACGACCGCCTCGGCCGTCGTCTGCCCGTCGAGGAGCTCGCTGAAGGTCATCAAAGGACGGCTTCGCGTGAGTCGGTCGACCGCAGCCACAGTAAGGGCGATGGGCAGGCGGCGCGGTGCGACATGCTCGGCCTCGAGAAGAAGCCCCTCACGCCTGCTATCGAGGTCGGCGCAAATGACAGCAAGCGATCGGAGGCTGATGCCCTCTAGGTAGTCAGGCATGAGATCGAGGAAGTCCGGATCCGCTCCCGCGGTGCGGGGCTCCATGAGCGACTCCGCCTCCATACGTCCTGACAATGCCGAAGCCGCATTGCGAAACTGCTTGTAGGCAATGAGCCGGGCGATGAGGACCTCGCGCGCCTCCTCCGGCGTGAGGTCCTGCAGGTCCTCGTCATCCTCGTCTGCGTCGCTCGGCTTGCGCATGGGATGCTCGGGCACGAGCGAGGCGGCCTTCATATCGAGCAGCGTCGAGGCCACCAGCAGAAAGTCGCTCGCGACGTCAAGGTCCATCTCGCCCATGCGATCGACCTCGGCTAGGTACTGGTCAGCCACCTCGGCGACCGAGATCGACCCAATGGCCACCTTTTGCCTGCTGACCAGCTGGAGCAGCAGGTCGAAGGGGCCGCTGTAAGCCTGTGTCCGGACTGCGAAGGACATGGCGTCACTTCCATCCCAATAGCAGGTCCGCGAGGTTGCCGGCCGTGGCGTCAAGGTATATGCCAAGCGGGTCGAGGTGCAGGACCATGGGTATGACATACAGCGCGACCATGAGGATGGGCAACGAGTAACGCTGCACGATGTAATACTTGCGGCGCGCCTCGCCCTTGAGAAGCGGGGAGATGATGGACGAGCCGTCGAGTGGCGGCAAGGGTATGAGGTTGAAGAAGGCGAGCGAGCAGTTCACATAGACGTAGGTCGAGAGAATCGTGTACACCCAGTAGCTCGCCTCGCCCGCAAGTATGCCCGGGGCCTGGAAATGCCAGAGTACACGGCAGGCAACCGCGCCCACCAGCGCCTGAGCGATGTTGGCAGCTGGTCCTGCCAGCGCCACGAGAACCTCGTCACGCTGTGGGTTCCTGAGGTTGTTCGGGTTATAGGGCACAGGTTTCGCGAAGGCAAAGACAGGGCCTCCCATGAGTCCCATGATGAGCGGCAGGACGATGGAGCCAAAGCGGTCGAGATGCGCCAGCGGGTTGAGCGTGAGACGCCCGGCTCGCTTGGCAGTGTCATCGCCGAGGAGGTAGGCCGCGTAGGCGTGGCCCAGCTCATGCAGGCTCGCAGATATCATTACGAGGAATATCGAGACGACCGTCACAAAGATGCGCTCGGTGCTCATGTGTGAAAGCATGTCATGCTCCCCTCTCGCGGCGGTTGCGCAGCGAGGTCGAGAACCTCATGCAGAAGTAATCCGCACAGAACAAGATGATAGACGCAATTGCGAAGTCTCCACGAAAGACGCCGCCAAAGGGCGTCTCGTACACAAATTGGCCGAACAGCGCATTGGGAATCAGCAGGGGCGTCAGGTTGAGGATTCCCAGGAGCCTCGACCGCAGGGACCCCGTGAGGAATGCAGACCCGAGCACGAGGAGTGAGAGACCGATCGCGGCGAGTCGCATCGCAAAACCGGCTAGCCAAAGCGCGATTGAGCCGAGGAGGGCCAGGGAGCTGGTGGCAGCCCTCCTGATTGCCGAGACCACCGGAGACGGTTCGGGCTCATACGACTGTTGACGTGGGCTCGGAGCGGGCGAGGCGACAGGCGTCGGAGTGGGACGCTGAAGAAGCGTCTGCTGCGAGGTCCTTGCCGGGGCAGCCGGGGCAACCCCGCGTCGCGGGGCCTCGGTGGGCCGCCTTACCGTCGGAGGAACGTTCTGAATGCGCCTCGTTCGGTCGTCGGTGACGGCAGCAGACGTAGCCTCCTTCTCGAAGTACTCCGATGACATCTCGAGACTGTCGCCGAACGCGCCGGTTTCGCCGCTGGAGCCGTCGCCCCAAAGAGCCTCCATGGCGTCGTCTGCGTCAGTGCCGTCCATGCCCATGTAGGGATTGTCGGATTGACTGGGATTGTAGGTCATGAGCCGGCCTCGATCTTCTCGGTCAGCTCGAGCCACTCCTCCTCGAGCGCAGGAATCTTCTTTGAGAGCGCGTTGTACTCCTTCATGCATGCGTCAAAGCGGTTTGAGTCTGCGTAGAGCTCCTCGGATGCCATGAGCGTCATGAGCTCGTCATAGCGCTTTCGCATCGGCTCGAGCGCGGCCTCCACCTCGCGCAGCCTCTTACGCTCGTTCTTGAGGGCGCGGTTGGCAGCGTTGCGCGCCTCCGCCTCGGCACGGCGTTGCTCGCGCGTCTTCACGTTGCGACCCTGCGGACGACTGTCGGCTGCAGGGGCCTGTTGCGATGCGGCGCCCGTCGGGCGTGCCTGAGGCACGGTTGCAGTGGGTGCAGCGGCTTCTGCCGCCTGCGCCTCGAGCTCGGCACGCTTGAAGAGGTAGTAGTCGTAGTCGCCGTCGTATACCGTAACCGTATGGTCGCGGACGTCGATCACCTTGTTAGCCAGCGCGCGCACCAGGTGCTCGTCATGGCTGATGAGGACGATGGTTCCCGCAAAGCTCACAAGCGCACGTTCGAGCACGTCCACCGAGTCGATGTCCAAGTGGTTGGTGGGCTCGTCGAGGCAGAGCAGGGGGTCCGGTGCAACGAGCATCTTGGCGAGCGCAAGACGCGCACGCTCGCCACCCGAGAGCACGCTGACGCGCTTGTCAACGTCATCACCGTGGAACAGGAACGCTCCGAGCAGACGTCGCTCCTCGGACGTCGTCCAACCGGGAGCAGCCTCGTCCATCTCGCCGAGTACGGTGTTGCCGGCGTTGAGTGACTCGAGCTGATGCTGGGCGTAGTACGCCTGCGTGACGTTCTGGCCAAGCTCCACCTTGCCGGCCGTTGGCAGCTCGTGACCGTTGATGAGCTTCATGAGCGTTGACTTGCCGGCGCCATTGGGACCAACGAGCGCGACGTGGTCGCCACGGTAGAGCGACAGGCTTACGCCCTCGTACACATGGTTGTCGCCGTATGCCTTGGCGACGTCCTCGAGCCTGACCACCATGTCGCCGGTCCTCGGCGGCTCGGGAAAGCGAAAGTGCACCTTCTTTGACTGCTCGGGCAGGACGACGAGCTCTTCCTTGATCTTCTCGAGCTTCTTGACGCGCTCCTGGACCTGCTTGGCCTTGGTGGGCTTGTACCTGAAGCGCTCGATGAAGGTCTCCATATGGGCGATGTCGCGCTCCTGCGCGGCACGCTTGGCGCGCAGCTGCTCGAGGTTG
>JAGAVX010000099.1 GCA_017941705.1 Atopobiaceae bacterium | reverse complement strand
TACCACTCGCGACGACCCATCTCGGCACCGTTCAGACGACCGGAGCACTGGATACGGATGCCAAGTGCGCCTGCCTTGCGAGCGGACTGGACGGCCTTGCGCATGGCGCGACGGAAGGCGATACGGCCCTCGAGCTGCTCGGCGATGGACTGAGCAACGAGGTTGGCGTCGAGCTCGGGACGCTTGATCTCGATGACGTCAACGTTGACCTGGCCCTTGCCGACCTTGGCGATCTTCTCGAGGTCAGCACGAAGGGTGTCGATCTCGGCGCCCTTCTTGCCGATGACGATGCCAGGACGAGCGGTGTAGATGATGACCTTCACCTTGTCGCCAGCACGCTCGATGTCGACGCGGGAGAGGGCGGCGCGGGCAAGACGCTTCTCGAGGAACTTGCGAATCTCGAGGTCATTGCCAAGCTTCTCGGCATAATCCTTGTCGGCGTACCAACGGGAACGCCACTCCTCGGTAGTGCCGAGGCGGAAGCCGGTAGGATGTACCTTCTGACCCATCCTTACGCCTCCTTCCTGGGTGCGACGATAACGGTGATGTGGCTGGTGCGCTTGTTGATGCGCGACGCGGAGCCCTTGGCGCGCGGGCGGATGCGCTTGAGCGTGGGACCCTCGTCCACATACGCGGCAGCGATCACGAGGTTGTCGGCGCGCAGGTTGTTGTTGTTCTCGGCGTTGGCCACGGCGGAGCGGACGACCTTGGCGACCGGCTCGGCAGCAGCGCGGGTGGAGAACTGCAGAACCTCGAGCGCCTGGTCGACGCTCTTGTTGCGGATCTGGTCCACGACCATGCGGACCTTGCGAGGTGCCATGCGGACGTACTTGGCCGTCGCGCGCACCTGATTGTCGGTGTTGTTAGCCATTTAGTTCCTATCCCCCCTACTTGACCTTGTGGCCAGTGAACTTACGCGTGGGGGCGAACTCGCCCAGCTTGTGGCCGACCATGGACTCGGTGATGTACACGGGGACGTGCTTGCGGCCATCGTGGACAGCGATCGTGTGACCAACCATCTCGGGGAAGATGGTCGAGGAACGCGACCAGGTCTTGATGACCTCCTTCTTGCCAGACTCGTTCATAGCGGCGACACGCGCAAGGAGGCGAGTCTCCACGAACGGGCCCTTCTTGAGACTTCTGCTCATTCTTTCGATCTCCTACTACTCGTGTTCCGACTACTTGTTCTTGGTCTTGCGGCGACGGATGATCAGACGGTTGCTGGCCTTCTTGGGGTCGCGCGTCTTCTTGCCCTTGGTCGGCTTGCCCCAAGGAGTGACGGAGGGACGACCAGAGGTGTGGTTCTTGCCCTCGCCACCGCCGTGCGGGTGGTCGACAGGGTTCATGACCGTACCACGAACAGTCGGACGGACGCCGTTCCAGCGATTGCGGCCGGCCTTGCCGATGACGACGTTGGAGTGGTCGGCGTTGCCGACGACGCCAACGGTGGCGCGGCAGGTGAGCAGGACGCGGCGAAGCTCGGAGGACGGCATGCGCAGGACGGCGTAGCCGTTGTCCTTGCCCATCAGCTGGATGGAGGTGCCAGCGGCGCGAGCCATTGCGGCGCCCTTGCCAGGCTGGAACTCGACGGCGTGCACGAGCGTGCCGACGGGAATCTCGGACAGGGGCATGCAGTTGCCCGGCTTGATGTCAACATCCTTGGTGCCGGAGACGACGGTGTCGCCAACCTTCAGGCCCTGGGGAGCCAGGATGTAGGCCTTGGCGCCGTCGACATAGTGGAGCAGCGCGATGCGGGCGGAGCGGTTGGGGTCGTACTCGATGGTAGCGACCTTGGCCGGCACGTCGTCCTTGCGGCGCTTGAAGTCGATCTTACGGTACTTACGCTTGTTGCCACCGCCCTGGTGACGGGTGGTGATACGGCCGTTGTTGTTACGGCCAGCCTTGTGGGGCAGGGGCTCGAGAAGCGACTTCTCGGGCTTGTCCGTCGTGATCTCGGCAAAGTCGGAGATCGTCTGGAAGCGGCGCCCTGCGCTGGTAGGCTTAAGGTGCTTGACTGCCATTACCTTTCCCTTCTAACCCGTTGGCCACCCCGCTCAGGGATTGGCGAGATGACACCGGTTACCACGGTACCGCGCGTATCTATCACACGCGGCAAACGAGCCTTGACTCCCTTGTGGAGTCAAGGCGAATTACCACTTAGTTCTCAGCTGCCTGCTGCGGGGCAAAGACCTCGATCTGCTCGCCAGCGGCGAGAGTGACGACGGCCTTCTTCCAAGTGCGCGTCTTGCCCATCTGGTAGCGGACACGCTTGTTCTTGGGCTTGACCCACATGGTGTTGACCTTGGCCACGTGAACGCCAAAGAGCTTCTCGATGGCAGCGGCAATCTCCTCCTTGGGAGCCTTGCGAGCAACCTCGAAGGTGTACTTGCCCTGCTCCATGAGGTCGAACGAACGCTCGGTGACGATCGGGCGAATGATGACTTCGTATGCGGACTGCATTTACGCGAGCACCTCCTCGAGCTGCTTGGCAACGGCGGTCGTCATGACGAGGGCGGCGTTGTCGATGAGATAGCGGGTGTTGGCCTCGGAGATGCCGATGACCTCGACCTTCGGGATGTTGCGGAACGAGAGGTAGGTGATGACGTCGTCGTCGGGGACAACGATGGTCACGCGCTTGCCTGCGATCTCGAGGGCGTTGAGGATGGCCTGGGCCTTCTTGGTAGAGGGCTCGTCAAAGGAGAGCTGGTCGAGCAGGATGAGCTCGGAGTCGGCAAGCTTGCCGGACAGGACCGAGCGCATGGCGAGCTTCTTCTCCTTGTTGTTGGCGCGCTTGGCATGGCTGCGGGGGGTAGGCCCGAAGACAACGCCGCCGCCGGTCCACTGCGCGGCGCGCGTGGAGCCCTGACGGGCGCGGCCGGTGCCCTTCTGACGGAACGGCTTGCGGCCGCCGCCAGAGACCTCGTGACGGTTCTTGACGGAATGGGTGCCCTGGCGCAGGCTGGCCTCGTAGGCCACGACGACCTGGTGCACCACAGGGATGTTCGGCTCGATGCCGAACACGTCAGAGGAAAGCTCGACGGTGCCTGCCGCCTGCCCCTCGACGTTCTTGACTTCGATGTTGGACATCTTTAGTCCTCCTTGGGAGCCTAAAGGCTACTGACGAGCGGCCCTTAGGCCATGCGGATCTGGACGAGGGCGTTCTTGCCGCCGGGGACGGCACCCTTGACGAGCATGAGGTTCTGCTCGGCATCGATGCGGACGAGCTTGAGGTTCTTGACCGTCACGCGCTCGTCGCCCATGTG
>JAGAVX010000098.1 GCA_017941705.1 Atopobiaceae bacterium | reverse complement strand
TACGAGATGACCTTAGGTGACTGGAGTTCAGACGTGTGCTCTTCCGATCTCCAGCGGGTGCTCGTCGGAGGTGCGGTTATTGCGGAGCACCAAGTCGAGCTCGTAGGCGGCGCCGCGCCTGCGCGCGATGGGCGTGATCGTGTTGTGCGGGGTGCCCTCGGTCTCGGCGAGCACGCCTACCGCCGCGTCGCTGTAGCCGCGCCATGCGGAGAGGATGCGGTCGGCGAGCTCGACGAGGCGCGCGGGGTCGTCGCAGTCCAGGCGGATGACCGACATCGGCCACTCCACGACGCCGGCCTGCACGTCCTCGAAGCCCGGGAACGAGACCTCCTCGCGGACGGACGCGCGCGCCATCGCGAACTCGTAGCGGCCGCCCTGGTAGTGCTCGTGCGTGAGGATCGATCCGCCCACGATGGGCAGGTCGGCGTTGGAGCCCACGGTGTAGTGCGGGAATGCCGTCACAAACTCCAGCAGTCGCACGAAGGTCTTGCGGTCGATGCGCATGGGCCGGTGCTCTTCGGAAAGCACGATGCAGTGCTCGTTGTAGTACACGTAGGGGCTGTACTGCAGGTACCACGGCTCGCCGGCGAGTGTGAGCGGGATGAGCCGGATGGTCTGACGCGCCGGGTGGTCGAGCCTGCCCGCATAGCCCGTGTTCTGCGGGCAGAGCAGGCAGCGCGGGTAGGCATCCTGGCGCTTGGTGAGGGCCGCCGCGATCGCCTTGGGGTCCTTCTCGGGCTTGGAGAGGTTGATGGTGATGTCGAGCTCGCCGTAGGGAGTGGCCGCCTTCCACTTGCGGTCGCGCACGACGCGGTACGAGCGGATGTAGTCGCTGTCGAGCGCCAGGCGATAGAGCCAGTCGGTCGCCTCCTTGGGACCCTCCTCATAGCGCTCCCAGAACCCGCACACCACCTCGCTCGGCCGCGGCGTCACGCAGCCCATGAGGCGCGTGTCGAGCAGGTCTCGGCTCGCGATGCCCCCGTCGATCACCCCGCGCGCGACCGCGTCATCGAGCAGCGCGGCTAGAATGCCCTCAAGAGGCGGGACCTCGCCCTCCGCAAAGGCCCTTTCGAGCGGGTCAAAGCTGTCGTCCGCCTCAAGCCGCAGGGCGTCAAGCAGCTGGTTTGCCGCGTAGGCGCGGTCCTCGGCCCCTATCAGCCCACGGTCCTGCGCGTAGTCGACAAGGGCGAGGAGCGCCTGGTAGACATGGTCAAATGCCTGTGCCGTCATGTCGGTCACTGCCTTTCTTACACACGTTCTAGAAGATAGGTGTAGGAGCGGTACTCCCCCGCCTTCATGGCAAGGGGCAGGGGGATTCCCATTTCCATGAGCGCGTCTGCCTCAAAGACGTCCCCGCGCACCACGTCTTGGTAGCGCGCACCAGGCGTGAGGCCGCGAGGAACCACAAAGCGCGGGATGCCGTAGCCATGAGTCTCGAGCACGACCGCGCTCACCATTGCCTGGCTCCCGTCAGGTGCCACCTGCTCCCAGGCGCATAGGGGCTCGGTCAGGGGGTTGGTCAGGCGATGGTAGGTCCCCTGTTGTACGAGCGGGGCGATGCGGTGATGCCACGTCACCTGCTCGCGGATCTTCGCACGCGTCTCATCGGAGAGCTCCTTGAGGTCCAGCTCGTAGCCAAAGGTCCCGGCGTCCGCCACAGCCGCCCTCGTCCCAAGGCTCGTCATGCGCCCCGACATCTCGTTGGGGCAGGCGGAGACGTGGGCGCCGACAGCAGAGCACGGGTAGCCGAACGACGTCCCATACTGGATGGTGAGGCGGTCGACGGCATCGGTGTTGTCGGAGCACCAGATTTGCGGCGTGTAGTACAGCATGCCCGCGTCAAAGCGGCCGCCCCCACCGGCGCAGCCCTCGATGAGCAGCTGGGGATAGCGCTCGTTCACCCGCTCGAGCACCGAATAGAGCCCCAAGATGTAGTCGTAGAGCACCTTACCTTGGTCGCTCGCCACGTGCGAGTAGACGTCCGTGATGAGACGGTTGTAGTCCCACTTGAGGTAGGTGACGGGGCCTTGGTCGAGCACGCCGCAGATCTGTGCGAAGACGTTGTCGCACACCTCGGGGCGAGACAGGTCGAGCACGAGCTGGTTGCGGCCGAGCACGGGCGACTTGCCGGGGATGGCGAGCGCCCAGTCGGGATGGGCGCGGTAGAGATCCGAGTCCTCGCTCACCATCTCGGGCTCCATCCAGATGCCAAACTGCAGGCCCACGTCATTGACTGCCGCGATGAGCTGCGCCAGAGTTCCCCCAAGTTTCTCCTCGTTGACCCTCCAGTCGCCGAGGCTTCGCTTGTCGTCGTGGCGGTTGGCAAACCAGCCGTCGTCCACCACCAGCAGCTCAATGCCCACCTCCTTCGCCAGCCGGGCGAACTCCACCAGCCGGTCTCCGTCGAAGTCGAAGTAGAAGGCCTCCCAGCTGTTGATGAGCACGGGACGCACGCGATCGCGCCAGTAGCCGCGGCACACGCGCTCGCGCACGCAACGATGCAGGTTCTGCGACAGCCGCCCGAACCCCTCAGTCGAGTAGCTCATGATTACCTCGGGTGCCACCAGCTGCTCGCCCGGCTCGAGCGGATAGGAGAACAGCTCGTCGGAGAGCCCCAGCTGCAGGCGCGTCTGGCCGTATTGGTCGCGCGCCACCTCACCTTTGAAGCTTCCGCTGTAGGCAAGCTCCATCGCCCAGCAGCGGCCCGCGACCTCCGTCGTATCGCGGTCCGCCAGCAGCAGGAAGGGATTCTGTTGGTGCGAAGACGATCCCTTTGCGCTGTCGACCACGTACGAGAGCTGGCTCACGGGCGTGCGCACGGGAACGCGCTCCATGCCGTGGCGGCCCGCCAGAGAGATGAGGTCGAAGTCGCCGTGGACGAAGTCGAGGCAGGCGCTTTGCACCTTCTCCACCGTCAGGCGCCCCTCGCCTGTGTTGCGCACGATAGCGGCGCGACAGATCACGTCCAGGTGCGGGAGCACGCCATACAGCAGCTCTACCTCAAGGCCCAGGCGATCGTCCGACAGCACGACCGAGAGGGTCTGGGCGTCGTCAGCATCGGAATCCGCGTAGACAGCCGGAAGGCCCTGCAGACCATACTTTCCCGAGCGAATCTCGTGGCGCGCATAGCGGAGGTCGCAGCCAAAGGCTCCCTGCGCGTCGCGCACCACGAGCAGGGGGCTGCGCATGTCGCCGGCACCCTGCACGGGAAACTCCTGCGGGAGGAAGTCGAGCGAGTAGCTGCGGTCGTCGGCCTTCTCGTAGGGCGAGGCGGACGTGCCACGGTCGAAGCGGGAGGGCAGGTACGTGAGAGCCCCCTCGGTACGCCTCCCGTAGTAGAGGTGCAGCAGGTTCCCAATCTCGTCGACCTGCATCTGATAGGTGGTGCCGTCGGTGTGGATGGTGAGCGTCTTGGCGCGCTCGTCAAAGATGATGGGCATGAGGTCTTCCTTACCTGTGCCGATGGTGGATAGATGAGTCCGTCTTGCAGGGACGAGGTACGTCTCGAAGCCCCTCTCGGTCGCACCAGGAAGCCGTGCGACGGACAGAACACGGGGATGCTCGCGAGAGGAGCCACGAGGCGCACCTCGCCCAGAGGCGGGGCCGGCCGGAGCCGGCCCCAAGGGAGGGAAGGGCAGGTGTTACTTGACCGCGCCATTGACGACGCCGTTGATGATCTGCTTCTGCGCAAACAGGTAGAAGATCAGGATGGGCAGCAGGGCCAGCAGGTACGACGCGAAGGCGAGGTTGTAGTTTGTTCCGAACTGCGTCTGGAAGGTGAGCTGGGCCAGAGGTAGCGTGTTCATGCCGCCACCGCTCATGATGACCAACGGGGTCATGACATCGTTCCAGGTGCCCAGCGCCGTGAGCACGGCCACGGTGGCGTGCATGGGCTTCATGAGCGGGAAGATGACCTGCCAGAAGGTGGTCCAGGTGCTGGCGCCGTCCACGCGGGCGGCCTCCTCGAGCGCCACGGGGATGTTCTTGAGATAGCCCGAGTAGAGCATGACGTTCATGGGCATGTAGAACACCAGGTAGCACAGGATAACGCCCACGAGGTTGTCGATGTGCATCTGGGCCGTCTGCTTGACGAGCGGCATCATCAGGATGGCGAAGGGCACGAACATGCCGCTGGTGATGTAGTAGTACGCCAGGTTGAAGAACTTGTTGGAGTCCTTCATACGACCCACGGCATAGCCCGCAACCGAGTGGATGAGGATGGTGAGTACCATCGTGACGGCCGTGATCAGGAAGCTGTTGCCCAGCGAGTGCCAGAAGTCGGTGACCTCCATGGCCTGGCGGAAGTTTTCGAGGCTCCAGTGGGCGGGCAGCGAAAGGATGCCCTGGATCGAGTTGGTCATCTCGCTCGGCTGCTTGAAGGCAATGACGATGGTCATGTACAGCGGGAACAAGACGGTTATGAGGCCCAGGATAAGCAAGATGGTGACGGGCCAGTTATAGCGCTCTTTGACGTTCTCAGGCATTACAGCTGCTCCTCTCTGCTGCTCAGGAAGCGCGTCTGCAGGACGGAGATGGTGACGATGAGGATGAAGAAGATCACGGCGTTGGCGCTCTGGAAGCCAAACTGACCGCCCGCCATGCCGTTGTTGTAGATGAGGAACGAGATGGACTCGGTCGACTGCGCCGGGCCGCCGTTGGTGAGGGCCATGATCTGGTCGAACACCATCATGAAGTTCTTCATGCACAGCACCATGTTGATGGTGAAGAACGGCATGATCAGCGGGAAGGTGAGGTAGCGGAACTGGTTCCAGCCGGTGGCGCCGTCAAGCGAGCCTGCCTCATAGACGTCCTCGGGCACGGTCTGCAGGCCCGAGATGTAGATGATGGTGTTCATGGCGATGGACTGCCAGGCACACACGATGACGATGGCGACCCAGGCCCACTTGGCGTCGGCCAGGATGGAGGTCGTGTTGGTGAGGAACGGCACGATGTAGGTGAAGAAGTAGTTGAAGATGTAGCCCACGACGAGCGATCCCAGGATGTTGGGGATGAAGTACAAACCGCGCAGGGCGCTCTTGAACTTGATCTTGCTGTTGAGCGCAAGCGCCATCGCCAGGCTGATGACGTTGACCGCCAGCGTGGACACGAGCGCGAGCTTGAAGGTGAACAGGTAGGAGTTGCCCACGCGCGCGTCCTGGAACAGGTCGATGTAGTTGCGCAGTCCCACCATGTCGTAGCCGCCAAATCCGCGGAAGTTGGTGAAACTGTAGAAGAAGCCCCTCAGAAGCGGGAGCGTATTGAAACAGAAGAACAGGATCAGAATCGGGATGAGCATGAGGTAGTAGGTCCTCTGCCTTTTGTCGCCCATGGTCGTACCTCCTTACCCTTGCGTCGCGTAGTAGTCTTGGACCTTCTGTATGATGTCGCGGTTGTAGCGCGTCCAGTCGGAGTCGAACTTGGCGAGGAACTTGTCCACGTCGCCGTCGATGAGGAAGGTCTGGATCTGCGCGTCGACCGACATCTCGGAGGGGTAATAGTGGTCCTGGAAGTCGGCCGTGCGTCCCTCGTCGATGAACTCGCGCATGCCGTCGAGCACTTCGGGAAGTTCGAAGTCACCCTCCACGCAGGGCACGGCGTTCTGCTCGTCAACATAGGTCTGGAGATTCTCCTGCGCGATGAGGAAGCGGATGACCTCGTAGGCAGCTTCCTTGTTCTGGCAGCCGGCCGTCACGCAGAACTGCAGGTCGACGCCTGAGTTGAGGATGCGGTCATCGGGATTCTCGAC
>JAGAVX010000097.1 GCA_017941705.1 Atopobiaceae bacterium | reverse complement strand
CCGTCATCCTCCACGACGTCCGCGGCGCCCAGGCCGTTCTCCACGATCATGAGCGGCACCTGGTAGCGGTCGTACGCCTCGTTCAGGAACCATCGCAGCCCCTTGGGGTCGACGGCCCAGCCCCACGCGCTCTTCTGCAGGTGGGGGTTGTTGACGCCGCCGAAGAGGTTGCCGGTCGCGGGCTCGAGGTCGCGCGCGGAGGCCGCCGCGCTGGAGTAGTAGGAGAAGGATATGAAGTCCACCTTGCCGGCTGCCAGCGTCGCGGTGTCCTCGTCCGAGACGTCGAGCCACACGCCCTCGTCGCGCCAGAAGGCGGGGGCCCAGGCGGGGTAGGAGCCGCGCACCTGCACGTCGCAGCAGTACCAGTTTGCCCGGCGGTTGGCGGCCTGGGCCTCGAGCACGTCGTCGGGGTCGCAGGAATAGGGGTAGGTCGCGGCGCTCGCCACCATGCAGCCCACCTTGTTGGCAGGGTCTATCTCGTGTGCTAGGGTGACTGCCTTGGCGCTGGCGACGAACTGGTTGTGCAGGGCCTCGTAGCGGCGCTGGGGGACGTCCCAGGCGACCGGTTCGCCCACGGCCAGCGGAACGTCGTCGCCGTCGGGGAGGATGCCCAGGCTCATCACGTTGCCGAAGGCGCCCTCCACCAGGGCGCAGTTGATCTCGTTGAAGGTGAGCCAGTAGCGCACCAGACCCCGATACTCGGTGAAGAGCGTCTTGCAGTAGCGCACGAAGAGGTCGACGAGGTCGCGGTTGGCCCAGCCGCCACGTCGGGCGAGCGCGTAGGGCAGCTCGTAGTGGCTGATGGTCACCATGGGCTCGATGCCGCGCTCGCGGCAGAGCTCGAACACGCCGCGGTAGAAGTCGAGGCCCTCCCGGCTGGGAGCGGCGTCGTCGCCGTTGGGGAAGATGCGCGCCCACTGCACGCTCATGCGGTAGCACTTGAAGCCCATCTCGGTAAATAGCTCGATGTCCTCGCGCCAGTGGTGGTAGAAGTCCACGGCCTCGTGGCTGGGGTACCAGATGTCGTCGCGCACGGTGCTGGTGATGCGGCGCGGCTCGCTCACGGACCCTCCCGTGATCATGTCGGTGACCGAGGGGCCCTTGCCTCCCTCGTCCCAGCCGCCCTCGTATTGGTTGGCGGCGGTGGCCCCGCCCCAGAGGAAGCCCTCGGGGAAGGTGATGGTCGCGTCGTTGGCGTTCTGCATGAAAAGACCTCCTCGTCGTCGTGGTTTGCGCAACTCCGACATGCTGTGCGGACGGGGTGCGCCTCGTCTTGGCGTAACCCCAGCCGGCGGACGAGAAGGTCCGGCAGGTCCCGAAAATGTTCCGGTAAATAACAACACTAGCAGCCGTCCGGGCAGCTGTCAAAGATGCATGCGGCATCTGCGCAATCTGTCATGGGGCCTTCTATCACGATGCTCAATCCTAGGACAATCAAGACAATCGCGGCAGCGTTGGGCCTGAAGTAAGACCTGAACTCCGCGGAGGGCAGACGAAGAAGCGTCGGCGCCTCTACTCCACAGAGCCCACCGTCATCGCATTCATGGGTCATAGTCATTAGCCTGCTAGGAGTATCGCCTGTCCAACACGTTCGCCTTGCGATGAAGGGCGGCTGGGCAATTCGCGAGGTCCCGACCCAACGACACTCGACGTCTTTCCCGGCCACGTAGACTTCAAAGGCAATTGGCCTTCGTTTGCTCCCTATGCTCCAAGGCACGTGATTGGGAGGATGTAGACACCCAGCTCGCGATCGAAGCGGGCATACTCCCCCGCCCCCACGACGACCGCGAGAGCTGGCCATCCGCCCTTGCAGATGACGTCCGCGAGCGGCGCGAGCGACTGTTGGGCCAGCTGTGGCTCAAAGCGACCCTCGAAAAGCCCCGCAAGGGAGACCAACTCTGACGAGAGGCCCATCTCGGCGAGCGTCATCGTCCTCATTCGGAGCTTCGCTATCCACCCCGCACCGCTGTGGTGGACCAGCTCCTTCCTCGGCTCGGACGAGCCCGTGAGGACGAACGAGCGGGGCTCGTTGCCCGACGCGTCGACCGCCGCGTGCACCTCGTCCCATATCGCAGTTCAAAGCGTTAGGTTTTAGCGTTCCCTACAGAACAATGACCAAAAAGACATCCCCTTGGATGACCGTCACCGCAAGGTCCCGTACCCCGCATGCTTACAGCAACAGTACCACGTTCATGTCTCTATGTGCAGTCTTGAACTGTGTGCGTTTCCGCTGCATAAGGCATCGATCGCGTTCCGCAAGGGCTAGTGCCCATGGGAGCCGACACATGGCTTTCTGAGCCTCTGCAGACGAGCATCGTCCCTCAGTACCTTCCTGCGTACTCCTGACGGGCTCGCGCAGTCACCGCCTTGATGAATTCGCTCTTCGCCTCGGTATACGCGTCCCTGTCGTGCTCGAACTCTCTCCAAAGGCGCAGCTTCAAGGCCTCGTACTCCCTTGCAACCTGGGGATAGGCGTTGAGATAGTCGCGGAAGTACAGCTCGTCGTTGTCCCCAGCGAGCCTCAGGTGGACGTGGTAGACCTTCTCGGCGAAGCCTTCCTTCGTGTAGCCGAGGTTGAGCGAGACCCGTTTCCCCTCGTCGGACATCACGGTAAAACCGGAACGCACGAGCGTCTCTGCCGCCCTATCCAGGTCCGGCTGGCCAGGCAGTTCAACCATGACGTCGACGATGTCCTTGGCCCAGATGCCGTCCACGGCGGTGCTGCCTATGTGGCTGATCCTCCCGACCGCACAGCCAGACAACAGCTCGGCCAGGCGGCCTTCGATCTCCTCGTACTGCCCGAGCCATTTATCGTCGTGCTCCACGAGGAATATGGGAAAGAGCTCCCACAGCTCTTCCAGCGTCATGTCCGACAGTTCTTTTCCCATGTCTTCTCCTCGGAGTAGCTCTCAGCCTCAAGCCCCACATTCTAAGGCACGGGACATCGTGTGACGTGAGCGAATGCCTCACCAAACCTCATCGGCTAATCCCCAACCGCCGGGCCGAAGGAGCCCGTCCTGATCAGATGCCCCTCTTGGATCGCGGCGAACGTGGCCACCACGCACGCGATGATGGCAGGTGAGACAACGCCCAAGAGAGGGATGGCAAGTGGAACGAGGAACGTCGCGAACCCTGCCATCTTGTTTGCAACGGTGTGGGGCATGACGAGACGTCTCTCTACCACGAGGCCACTTGCCATGTTCACCACCTTCACGATGGCTATCGCGGCGACCCACGCCCACAGCCATATGGGCACGTCGATGGCGGGAAGTAGCTTCTCCAGACAGACGATGACCAGAACGAGGTCGGCGATGCTGTCGAGCCTAGTCCCAAACTCGCTTGCTGAGTTGGTTTTCCTCGCCACATACCCGTCAAGCATATCCGTTAGCCCAGCGAGAGCGTAGGCCAAGAAGAACGCTGGCGAGAAGGCGTCCGTTATCAACAGCACGACGCAAAGCACGATCCTGTATATCGTGAGCGAGTTCGCCAAGGCCCCTCCTCATACTCTGCATGGACGGTGAACAGGGGAAGGAAGTGAACAGGTACACGTCCCCTGTTCACAGTCCCCTGTTCACACACGCACTTACTCGTCGAGCTCGAGCCGCATGAGCACCAGCTCCTGCCAGCCGCCCTGGCGCGTACGGAAGCCCCGGGGGTTCCTCCCGTACTCGACGAACCCCGCACCCTGATAGAGCGCAAGGGCACGCTCGTTGTCCGCAACGACCTCCAATTCGATCTGGGCGTACCCCGCGGTCCGCGCGCACGCGGTGCACGCCTCAATCAGAGCCCGTCCGATGCCGAGCCCCCAGTACGCCCGCTCGATGCCGATGCCAAACTCGGCCCGGTGCCTCAGCTTCTCCTTCGAGCCGACGCAGCTGACGCCCGCCGAGCCCACGATGGAGCCGTCGACCTCGGCAAGGATCTCCACCTCGTTGTCACTGTCCGCCCTCCCCTGCAGATACTCCGCCTCGCCCTCCAAGGTGATCCCGCCCTCGTCGGGATAGGTGAGCAGGTAGTCCGTCTCTGCATGTGTCAGGCTGAAGCTGTCCAGAGCTGCCCGCGCATCCTCTGCCGTCCCGTTGCGCAGGACGCACTCTCGGCCGTCGCGCAACATAATTGACTTCTGATACCTCACGGTCCGTCCCACCCTTTCATCGGTTGGCCCCTCCGAGGCAAACCATCCTCGTCGAGCAAATTACACAACAACTGTTGCGCAACATATGTTATCATACTCCGCGAGCAGAAGAAAAGGACGGAAATCATGCCCCCCAGCGTCAAGTTCACCAAGCAAGAAATCATCAACGCAGCCCTGCGCGTGGTGCGCGCGGGCGGCGTCGGGTCGCTCACGGCACGCTCGCTTGCCGCAGAGCTCGGCGCCTCGACACGGCCGATGTTCACGTACTTCGACTCGATGGACGCACTCAAGTACGAGGTGCATGAAGCGGCCAAGGATCTCTACCGAGTCTACGTCGAACGTGGGCTTGCCGAGCCCATCCCCTTCCTGGGGGTCGGCCAGGGCTACGTCCGCTTCGCCAAGGAGGAGCCGGAGCTCTACAAGCTGCTCTTCCTCGAGAAGCCGAGCGATGCGGGCGGCGGCGCCATGGAGGCGCTCGCGCTCTCGCAGGACCTCGTGCGCACGTCGCTCATGCGCATCTACCGGATGGACGCGGAGCAGGCAGATTGCTACTTCCGCGACCTGTGGCTGGTGGCGTTCAGCTTCGCCACGCTCATCGTGACCGACGACAGCCCCTACACCGACGCCCAGATGAGCGCAATCTTCACCGAGTTCAGTCTCTCCATCTGCAAGGCGTACAAGGAGATCCCGGGCCTGCACCGAGGCGACTTTGACCGCGACGCAATTTTCAGGCAGCTCACGAGCGGCGGAGGAACGGATGGCAACTGACGCAAAGGGCGAGTTCATCAGGTGCCCCCGCTGCGGGCAGAAAACCCGGACCAAGGTGCTGCCCGACACCGTCCTGGTCGAGTTCCCGCTCTTCTGCCCCAAGTGCAAGCACGAGCTTGTCGTCAGCTTTAGGAGAGGGGTCCTCACCAGCAAGGCACCGGCGACATAGCCGCTGGCCACGGCAACAACCAAATACCACCACCGTGCGAGACGCAAAGACGCAGTGCCGGCCCCAGGGCTGGTGCTGCGTCTTTCCATACATAGGAGCAAGAGAGGTGGAATGGATAGATCGCGAACGCGAAACGGAAAGGCTCAGGGCGAAGATGCTGCGCATCCCAAGCTGGGCAAAGGCGGAGCAACTTGAACGGATCGTCCCGCAGAAGAACCTCTGGACGCACGAAAACCTCGTGCGCCAGAACTCTATAAAGGAGAGAGCTATGACAGAGAAGAATCGGCCCATACGCAGGTACCAGATGGCAACTCTTGCGGCGCTGCTGCTCTTTGCCGCTGCCACGCACCAGATTGCTAACGACAAGACGCTCCTGGGGGTGGTCTTCTTCGCGGCCGCCTCGTGCCTCTCCTCTCTCGCCGGCATCTACCACGAGAGGGAGGCACGCACGGACAGTGGCGTCAGCCAGTAGACAGCAACCAATCAGCAAGCGAAAGGAGTAGGTTCTCATGAGAATTCTCGTACTGAACGGCAGCCCCAAGCGGGACGTAAGCGACACCATGCACATCACGCGCGCCCTCATCGAGGGGATGCGCGACGCCGCGGAGCAGGACGTCCGCACGATTCACGTCATCGACCAGCACATCGAGTACTGCACAGGGTGCTTCTCCTGCATGCGCAACGGCGGCGACTGCGTCCACAACGACGACATGCGTGCCATCCTGGAGAGCATCCTGCAGAGCGACTTGCTGCTGCTCAGCTTCCCCCTGTACTGCTACGGCATGCCCGCGCCGCTCAAGGCGCTCATGGACCGGACGCTGCCGCTCTCCAGCATGGCGATGCGGCGCGTGGGCGACCGCTACGAGCACGTCGGCCAGGCGGACTTCTCGCACCTGCGCTACCTCATGGTCTGCGGCTGCGGCTTCCCCAACAGCACCCGCAACTTCGAGCCTGCGGTCGCGCAGTTCAAGCTGATGTTCCCTGCCAACCACACGATCGTCACCGTCCCGGAGGCACCCATGTTCAACGCGCCCGAGGCCGCCGAGGTGACCGTACCCAGGCTCGAGCTGGTCAGGCGGGCCGGGCGGCAGTATGCCGAGACAGGCTCGATCGAGCCCGCGCTGCTCGCTGAGATCGGCTCGCCCATGATCCCCGAGGACACGTACGCCGCCATCGTGAACGGCACGATGGCGTAGGGAGGCTGTCATGGAGATACGAGAGCGGTGGGTCCTCACCGCCTGCACGACCGTCCTGATGAGCATCGCGTCCGGAATCTCGCTGCACAACATCGGAACGGGCATCTGCCTCGGCGTCTGCATGGGTGTGGCCTTTGGCCTGTTTGGCTCGGAGGATGATGACGGTGAGTAGAGGCGGAAAGAGGCGAAGGCGCCTCGTTGCCATGCTGGGGCTTCTTGCGGCATGCGTCATAGTCGGGGGCATCTGGTCGCGGTTCGGCGGCTTTGGCACGGGACCGTCTGCCGACCCAGACGAGTTCGCACGCTATGCGACAGAGATCTCGAGCCTCGAGATACCCGCGAGGACGCGCGTCGTCGCGCTCGGCGAGGCAACCCACGGCAACAGGGAGTTCCAGGAGCTCAAGCTCGACGTGCTCAAGATGTTGGTGGAGCACCACGGGGTGCGCGCCTTCGCGCTGGAAGCCGACTCCGGAGGCTGCGAGCTGGTCAACCGCTACATCCACGGAGGCGAGGACACGCTCGAGGAAGCGATTGGCAACCTCGACTTTGCCCTCTATCGCACCGATCAGATGGCGGAGCTCATCTCGTGGATGCGCTTATACAACGAGACCGCCGCGCCGGGAGAGGATCTGCGGTTTTACGGCTTCGATATGCAGAACTACGAGCACTGCCACCAGCTTCTTCTTGAAGAGCTGCGCACTTGCGGGCTTGATACCGCAGGCCTCGAGAGCCTCGGGCAACTGCGCGACGAGCATCCCGACGGCCTCGACCGGGACCTCGTGGTGGCAACGTACGAGGGCATCCGCCAGAAGCTCGAGGCGCTACCCGATGACACAGACACGCGCCTCGCGCTCCACCTGGTCGATTGCCTCCTCCAGAACGATGAGCTGGGAAGGGCGGCCAACTCCCCCAAGAGCCACGGGCTGCGGGACCACTTCATGGCGCAGAACGTGCTGTGGATCCTCTCGCGGGAGGAGCAGCGCGGCAACCCGTGCATTCTCGTCTCCGCGCACAACGGCCACATCGAGCAGACCGGCACCTACGGTCCCGATGCCAAGGTGATGGGAAATCTGCTCACCGACGAGCTGGGCGGGGCGTACTACGCGATCGGCACCGACTTCTTTAGGGCCGAGGTCAACCTGCCTAAGGGTGACGGACGCATGACGCACACGTTCTACTCGTACGACCCGCTTGCCCACGCGGCCACTACCTGCGGATACGAGCGCTGCTGGCTCGACTTCGCGCGCGTGCCCGTGGACTCTCCCCTACGCGCCTGCGTCGATGGCCCCATCATGATGGGCAGCGTCGGCGAGGGATTCAGCCCACTCATGTACGTGCTGCCACAGGCATACCGGGTCAAGCGAGAGCCGTCGAGCCCGTACGACGGCATGATCTTCGTGCCCTACGCGCATCCGACGGAGATCTGGCCCCGGTCGTAGGCCCATACGACACCAAGGGCAACGCAACGAACCGTTGCGTGACACGCGGCAGCCAGAACAGCGCAACAGGCCGTTGCGTGACACGCGGCAGCCAACGCAGTACCTTCGAATCACAGACACAAGAAAGGAGCCAACCATGGCAACCAAGGACGCACTCGCACAGGCCCGCAAGGATGCCGGGCTGACGCAGGAGGAGCTGGCGCGGAAGGTCTACGTGACCCGCCAGGCAATCAGCCGCTGGGAGACGGGCGAGACGACGCCGAGCATCGACATGACCAAGCTCCTCGCCTCGGCTCTCGGCGTGCCCGTCATGAGGCTCCTCGACCTGCCGGCGGAGCCCTCGTGCCAGTGCTGCGGCACGCCGTTCTCCGTGCCCCACATGGAGCGCGGGCACGACGCCGATGGTCACGAGAACCCCGACTACTGCAAGTGGTGCTACGACCAGGGTGCCTTCGCCTACGAGACCATGGACGACGTGATCGAGACCTCGGCCCCCTACCTCGTGGAGGCCACGGGCATGAGCCTGGACGAGGCGGTCTCGTTCATGGGGGCGCTCCTGCCCACCCTCGACCACTGGAAGACAGAGGACAACGACAGCGGGAAGGCGTACATCGTCCAAGGCGTTGAGCGCTTTGGAGAATACTCTTAAGGAAGATGCCCGCTTGCAGTTTTATCGGCAAGCGGGCACACTTGGGTAGAATCGCATCGTACGAGGCAGCCCCTGCACGAAGTGAGGAGAAGAAGTGAGAGATCTTCGAAGCGAGTGCCCTATCGCCATCGTCCAGGCCGCCCCTATCATGTTCAACAAGGACGCCTGCGTGGAAAAGGTCCTGCGCTATCTCGACGAGTGCGCCGATCACGGAGCGGAGCTGGTCGTCTTCCCCGAGCTCTTTATTCCCTGCTATCCCTTTGGGCTGACTTTTGGTTTTCGCGTAGGCAGCCGCGATCAAGGCGGGCGCGAGGATTGGAAGAAGTACTACGACAATTCCATCCTGGCCGAAGGCCCGGAGATGCGGCGCATCGTCAACAAGGCCATGGAGCGGCAGATCTATGTCAGCGTAGGGTACTCCGAGCGGGAGGCGCTAAACGGGACGCTCTATAATTCCAACATGATGATAGCGCCTGATGGAACGGCTATGAACCACCGCAAGCTCAAGCCAACAGGTAGCGAGCGCGTGGTCTGGGGAGACGCGGATAGGGACTATTTCCCGGTCATGGAGACGCCCTGGGGGCCGATGGGCAATCTGATTTGCTGGGAGAGCTATATGCCGCTGGCACGCGTGGCCCTGTACCAGAAAGGCATTACGCTTTACATCTCCCCCAACACCAATGACAATCCCGAGTGGCAGCATACCATCCGCCACATCGCAATCGAAGGCCACTGCTACCTCGTCAACTGCAACATGTTCTTCACCAGGGAGATGTATCCCGAAGACCTTAACGCTCGGGACGAGATCGCGAAGCTCCCCGACATCGCCTGCCGCGGTGGCAGCAGCGTCATCGACCCCTTCGGCCATCCGATCACCGAGACGCTATGGGACATGGAGGGTGTGATCTACGCCGTACTCGACATGCAGAAAGTTCCAGCCAGCCGCATGGAGTTCGACGCTTGCGGACACTATTCGCGGCCGGATGTGCTCAAGCTCTCGGTCGACGAGCAGTGATGCGGGCAACCCGAAGGCCGACCTCAGCGATCCGACTCTCTCCAGCGCAAGCAGAACCTTGGTCTCGCTAATCGCATACGTCACGCCAACGCTTGCAGCACGTCGCCGGCGTCTCCGTCGATGCAGATGGAGCGGTCCTCGATCTGCTGCGGGCAGAACGCCTCGTCGTAGTTGAGGCACGCATAGGTCGCCCGCGGGTTCGCATTCACCAGCGCCCAGAAGGGGTACTTGATGATGACGGGCGTGTTGGCCCCCACGCCAATCTCCAGATAGAGCGTCCTCAGGCGTTCGTGCCTGCGGATGAAGTCAGAGTAGGCCGCCGATGCGCGCCTCCAGCCAGCGTCCTCGACGAAGGACTCGTCGGCACGCAGGTTCATGGTCACCGCAGAGCCGTCATCCGGGCACGTGGGGATCAAGTCGCTCGGGATCCTCATGGCCACGCCGCTCTGCGGAATCTGGAAGATGCCGCCCTCGTCTCGCACGAAGCCCTGGGCTTCCATGGCACGCATGACCCACTCCTCGTTGTCGTAGGTCCTCTGGTTGCGGGAATCGACGCTCTGGAACAGTCCGTAGTCCCCCTGGGTGTAGAACAGCCTCTTCTTTTCGAAGCCCGCCCTCTGGAACTGATGATCGACGTTGGTAGTGACGACGAAGAAGTCCCTGCTCTGCAGCAGCGCGCGCAGATCTTGGTAGACGGGGCGCGGCGCGTCGATGTAGCGGTTGTAGTAGATGTGGCGGGCCCACCATGCCCAGCGGATCTCGTCGTCGGGGAACGGGTAGAAGCCCCCAGAGTACATGTCGCGAATCCCAAAGCGCGCGGCGAAGTCGGCGAAGTGGCGCTCGAAGCGCTCTCCGGAATAGGTAAGACCCGCGGCGGTCGAGAGACCCGCCCCGGCACCGACCACCACGGCGTCCGCAGCCTCGAGCTCCTCGCGCAGCCGCGCAATCCGCTCGTCGCGGCTGCCCTGTCCGAACGATATGCCGCCTCGGAAGGACCGAACGGCGGTTAGCCCCCGCTGGATGCTCTCCCGATATCCGTCCGAATCCCTGAATGTCACTGTCATCGCGCTACCTTCTCTCCACTGCCCCCGCAGGGCAGGTTGCCAAGCAGTTTCCACAATGCAGGCAATGCCCCTGTTGGATCACGTATGGGATGGAATCTGTCACGATGCAATCCTGGGGGCAGACCTCCACGCAGCTGCCGCAGCCGATGCACGCACTCGTGATGAGATACCCTTCCCGCTCTTCCTCCGCGCCGCCGAAGGTAAAGGACGCGCGCTCGATTGGCCTCTTCGAGAGGTCGAACCACTCGCCGGTCCCCTCGAAGACCTGAAAGACGGTCAGGGCTGCGCGAGACTCTTCGGCGGGATAGATCCGGTACATGTAGGGATTCTTCTCGAACAGCTCCGGTATCCTGGCGGACCCGAGCTCACGTACCCTCCCGCGCACGGAAATCGAGACGCTCGACATGGTGTCCTCGCCCTTGAGCGCCGTGAGGGCGACGAAGCCCTGCCTGGTCAGACGGTCATAGAGGCCCTTGCCCCTCGCGGTGAGGAAATAGAGGCCTCCCTCGTCGCAGTCCATCATGTCGATCGCGGCGGTCACGGGAAGGCCGTCTTCGTCGACCGTCGCGACAATCACGGTGTGGATCTCGTCGACGAGATAGCGAAGGTACCCTTGGCTGTACATATTCCCATCCCTATCGCTAAGGAGACCGAGCGAGAACGTCCGGCCTCCTTAGCTCGACTATGAGAGCATTGTCCGACAAAACCGGAGCCTCGGGCCCCATCTTGCCGTTCGCTACTTGCGCACGACGCTGATGCGCTGGCGGATGTGGTCGCCGGACTCGATCTCGTCGACCATGGCGATGGCGTAGTCGGCGTAGCTGATGACGGACTCGCCGGCCTCGTTGAGCGTCAGCTCCTCGCCGCCCAGGATGTAGGCGCCGGTGCGCTCGCCCTCGGCCTGGAAGTCGCCCGCAGGAGAGATGTAGGTCCACGCCACGTCGTCGCGTGCGCGCAGCTCCTCGAGCGCCTTGGCCATGGCCGCCGCCAGCGGCTTGAAGGCGTCGGGGAAGTCGGGGCCGTCGGCCACGCAGGCGGTGTGCTCGGGGTTCACGTAGAGCGAGCCCGCGCCGCCCACGACGAGCAGGCGCACGTCGGTGCCGGCAACGCAGTCGCAGAGGTGCGCCAGCGTGGTGGAGTGCTGGGGCAGAGTCTCGGGCGTCCAGGCGCCGAACGCGTCGACCACGGCGTCGAAGCCCGCCAGGTCCTCGGCCGTGAGGTCCATGATGTCCTTGACCACGGCCTTCTCGGCGACCGTCTGGTTCTCGCCGCGCACGATGGCGGTCACGTCCATGCCGCGACCTGCGGCCTCCTTCACGATGAGCTTGCCGGCCTTGCCGTTCGCCGCGACGACTGCGATCTTCTTCATTTTGGCTCCCCTTTCGCAGGTTGTAACCTTAACGCTTACAGCCTGTACTGTGCCATGCCGCCGTTGTAATGTCAACGATTACAGCAAGGGCGTCCACAACTCCTCCATAGTTGTAACACGTGACATTACAACCAATGCGTGCTACGCTGTCCTGCGAAGAAAAGAGGGATCATGAGGTTCTCATCCAGGCTGCCGGTAGCCACCCACATACTGCTCTGCATCGCCCTTCTGGGAGACGAGCACAAGACCACGTCCACGTTCCTGGCGGGCAGCGTCGGCGTGAACCCCGTCATCGTGCGCAACGTCCTGGGGCAGCTCAAGGCCGCGGGCCTCGTCACCGTGGAGCCCGGCGTGGGCGGGGCGACGCTCGCCCGCGACCCGGAACAGATCACCCTGCTCGACGTGTTCCACGCCGTCGAGGAGCGCGAGTCCCTCTTCCGCTTCCATGACAACCCCAACCCCGAGTGTCCCGTGGGCCGCAACGTGCACGCCGTGCTTGGGAAGAGCCTGGCAGCCGTAGACGACGCCATGGAGGCCCAACTCGCCGCCACGACGCTTGCCGATCTCATGGACGCGACGACGCGGCGCGAGGCCGCTCGAGACTAGGAAGCATGCCCTCCCGAATCAGGCGATAAGCTGCCCCCATGTCTAGACGCCACAGAACAATGGGGGTAACGTTCGCAGATTCGTCGCCTCGGGCATCTGGGCCCACAAGTGCTCAGCACTGCTTTGTACCCGGTTTGGAAATCGGCTGGACTGCGCATGAAAACAGCCGCTCTACCTGCGGCTGCATTACTTTCTCGGGTATTCTGCATTACCCAGATCAGGTCTAAGGGTCGGCACCGCAGTGGATGCCCTCTCAGCCGGCGTGCGCCAGCTCCCCTATCGGGTTGTTATGGTAGCGCAACGCGGCGTTGGCGTCCACGTGAGGCAACCTGGCGCGCGCGAGAGCCGCGAAGCGGCTCCGCGTGTGAGCCAACGCGGCGTTGACGCTCATGTGAGTCTACCCTGCGCGCGCGAGAGCCGCGTAGCGGCTCCGCGTGTGAGCACGTATCCCTCTCTTACGATGGCTTACTCGCATAGCGGAAACGATATTGCCGCAAAGGGCGTACACACGACGTCGTGGGCGCCCCAACAACTTGCGCTAAGCTGCTCTAAGCTGCTCGCCAACAGGCTCTATACAAAAGGAGGGCTCGGCAGGAGCCCGCTCAGGCGCCTTCCTTCTCGAGCAGAGCCTTGAGGTCGTCGATATCCGGAAGGGCGTCACGGACCTCCCTCGGTACATCATCGGCCGTGGAGTACGTCGCTACGCCCATGGGACTGTTGTAGTTACGGATAACCAAGTTCACGAACGCCTCGTTCATGTCCCTACAAAGCACGATTCCTATAGACGGCTCCTCGTGCGGCTTTCGCTCGAACTCGTCGAGCACGCTCAGGTACCCGCTCAGCTGCCCGAGGTAGGCGGTCTTGAACTTGCCGCGTTTGAGCTCGACAGCAACGAGGCGGTTGAGGTCGCGGTTGAAGAACAGCAGGTCGATGAACTGATCCTCGCCGAAAGCTTCAAGATGGTAAGCGTTGCCGATGAACGAGAAGCCCCGCCCGAACTCCATAATGAAGTTCTTCACGTTGCTGACGATGGCCTGCTCGACCACGCGCTCGTCGACGTCGCCCACGTCGCGCACCCCGATCTCCTCGACGTTGATGAAGTCGAGGAGGTATTCGTCCTTGAACGTCTCGATGGCTCTCAAGGCCTGCTGGGGACTGGGCAACGCCTGCGTAAAGTTGTTGGGAAGCGTGCCTTGATGGTGG
>JAGAVX010000096.1 GCA_017941705.1 Atopobiaceae bacterium | reverse complement strand
GCGTTCGAGCCCACCGCGAGAACGACGGCATCTGGCTTGAGGGCGACGATGGCATCCGGCGTCGCCTCGCACTCGGTGCGCACGTCAACGCCCAGCTCGTAAAGCTCGTGCTGGTACCAAGCATTGAGCTCACGTACCTCGGCCTTGAACTCGTGGCTGCCTCCGCTGAGGAGGTGTCCGCCGAGACGGGCTCCCCTCTCGAGCAGGGTCACGTTATGCCCACGGAGGGTCGACGTGCGCGCGGCCTCCATTCCGGCGACGCCGCCACCCACCACCACGACCCTCTTCTTGACGAGAGCGGGAGTCGTGCGGTAGCTGACATCGCGCCCGATCTCCGGGTTGACGGCGCAACCTGCCGGCAGGCCGTTGAAGAGACGCAGCAGGCAGCCCTGGTTGCAGGCGATGCAGGGGCGTATGTTCTCCACCTCTCCCCTCTCCACCTTGCGCGGGAGGTCGGGGTCGGCAAGCATCGGGCGGCCAATGGCGATGGCGTCGACGGCCCCCTCCTCGACGGCCTTCTCGGCAACCCCGATGTCCCCCATGCGGCTTCCGCAGATGATGGGGATGTCCACGGCCTCCCTTGCCTTGCGCGCGAGGTCGACCATATAGCCGCGCTTGACGTACATCGGCGGGCACGCGTAGTAGAAGGAGTCGTACACGCCCGTGTCGACGTCAAGCCCGTCGGCGCCTGCGGCCTCGAGAATCTTGCAGATCTCGACGCCCTCCTCGAGCGTGCGGTAGGCCTCGTCCGAGCCATCGATCGAACCCTGGTTAAAGCCTTTTGCGTACGATTTGAGGCCAAGTCGCACGGTCACCGCGAAGTCCTCGCCGCATGCACGCTTGATGCCCTGAACAATCTCGGTGCACATGCGCATGCGGCCGACAAGGTCGCCGCCGTACTCGTCTTCGCGACGGTTGGTAAGGGCGGAGGCCATCTGGTCGAGCAGGTACCCCCAGTGAATTGCGTGGACCTCGACGCCCGGGTAGCCCGCCTGCCTTACCACCTCGGCCGCCTCGACCATCATCTGGATCTTCTGGCGAATCTGGTCGCGCGTGAGCACGGGGTTCATCTGGTCGGTCGTTCCGAAATAGGGGTTCTCGCTCGGACCGTACGAGCCCACGCTGTTTCGCCCAAGCCCAGCAGTAATCTGGATGAGCATCTCCGACCCGTAGGAACGCAGGCGACTGAGCAGCGCCTCGGAGCTCAGGATGAAGGCCTGCCTCGACTCGGGCGTCGCCATGAATGACGCGCCGAGCGCACTTGGAGGATCGATCTTATAGTCGGTCATGAGACCGCCTGACTGCAGGAGCCCCATGCCGCCCTCCGCACGACGGACGAAGTACTCGATTCCCTCCTTCGAGAAGGAACCGTCCGGTGCCAGATAAGAACCCGTGGTGGTCGGGGCCATCACGAAGCGGTTCCTGATCTTGACCTTGCCGATCGAGAACGGACTGTTGAGCGCTTGGAACCTGACTACCATGACTCCCCCTCGCCTTGAGCCCGACTGCCAGCACAATAGGCATATGCGGAACCCACGCACACCACCTGCATGCGCAATGCGCGGCCATCGCGGGCGCCCTTTTTACATAGATGGGTACCCAGATTGGCGCGCACCTCATGTTGTCATAAGTCATTATGAGATTATTTAGCTGGCTTAAGTAGCACCTCGTCAGGCTGCGCCGCGGCTCCCGCCGAGCAGAACGAGCTCATCGCATTAGCAAGCCTCCATTCATGCCATGCAGCGCAGGCGTCCCAAGCCGATAGACAGGCCGGCGATCGGTCCGGCAATCGGGTGGATGACTCCGACGACGCATTCGATAACGTTGATATAATGATGGAGCCACGATAGACGAGACGACCGAAGGGAACCGCAATCATGTCCGTCATGTCTGTCACACAGAGCAAAGGGCGCTCCCAAGGGGGCTTCACCCTCATGGAGATGCTCGTCGTTGTCGCCATCATCGCCGTACTCGTGGCAATCGCCATTCCCGTCTTCATGAGCCAGATCGAAAAGAGCCGCGAGGCCGCAGACCTTGCCAACGTGCGCTCGGCATATGCCGAGGTCATGGCTGCCGCCGTAGCCGACGACGGGAATGCCACGCACGGCGAGGACAAGATCAAGCAGGCTGACGGCAGCTT
>JAGAVX010000095.1 GCA_017941705.1 Atopobiaceae bacterium | reverse complement strand
CCCGAGACTCTCGGTGGCACAGCTGTTCCCGGGGAGCGTGCGTGCCGCGTGCCGGGTCTGCCGATCTACCACTCGTGCGACGAGAAGATGGGCTCGTCCTTCCACCAGGTGACGGTACCTGTGGAGAGGGTGGTCGGCACATCGATGAGGCGCTGGTTCTCGGATCCCCTAAAGCGCAGCGAGATGTTCTTCTTTTCGAGCACGAAGGGACCGTCAACCAGCACGTCCAGCAGCCCCAGTAGCTCCGGCGTCACGTCGACGCATCCACGGCTCGGTCCCTGCGCCAGTTGCTCCCACGTGAATCCCGAGTACAGCCAGATGGTCTTGGTGGGATGCGTCTCGCGTATGCGACGGAGGAACGGCAGCAGGACCCGCTGGTTCTCGGGCTCCATGGGCTCTCCGCCCAACAGCGTCAGCCCCTGCACGTAGGCAGGGGACAGGCTCTCTATGATCTCGTCTTCGACCTGTTGGGTGAAGGGCTTGCCGTAGGAGAACTCCTGCGCCTCGGGATTGAAGCAGCCCGGGCAATGGTGTCGGCATCCCGATACGAACAATGTGGTGCGTACGCCCACTCCGTTGGCGATGTCACAGAGCTTGATCTCGGCGTAGTTCATGGTCGTTCCTCGCGCGTCTTTTGGTGTCGTATCCAAAAAGAAGGGGATGCCCCGCAGGGCATCCCTCTCGTTGTCTGTGGCTCTTTCGTGTCTACAGGTGCAGCACGCGATCCTTGATCTCTTGCGTGCGGCCCTGGTTCCAGTACTGCGTGCCAATGTAGCCGCAGGTCCTGCGTGCGACGTTCATCTTGCTCTGGTCGCGATTGCCGCAGCTCGGGCACTCCCATACCAGCTTGCCGTCGTCCTCCACGATCTGGATCTCGCCGTCGTAGCCGCAGCACTGGCAGTAGTCGCTCTTGGTGTTGAGCTCGGCGTACATGATGTTGTCGTAGATGTACTGCATGACGCTGATGACAGCCTCGAGGTTGTCCTGCATGTTGGGGACCTCGACGTAGCTGATGGCACCGCCGGGGGAGAGGCGCTGGAACTCGCTCTCAAAGCGCAGCTTGGTGAAGGCGTCGATCTCCTCGGTCACGTGGACGTGATAGCTGTTGGTGATATAGCCCTTGTCGGTGATGCCTGGCACGATGCCAAAGCGGCGCTGCAGGCACTTGGCAAACTTGTAGGTCACGCTCTCGATGGGGGTGCCGTAGACGGAGTAGTCGATGTCCTCGGCGAGCTTCCACTCGGTGCAGCGGTCGTTCATGTGCTGCATGACCGAAAGCGCGAACTCGGTGGCCTTGGGGTCGGTGTGGCTGTAGCCGGTCATGTACTTGACGCACTCGTAGAGGCCGGCGTAGCCAAGGCTGATGGTCGAGTAGCCGCCGTAGAGCAGCTTGTCGATGGTCTCGCCCTTGTCGAGGCGAGCAAGCGCACCGTACTGCCACAGGATGGGGGCCGCGTCGCTCACGGTGCCCTTGAGGCGCTCGTGGCGGGCGCGCAGCGCGCGGTGGCACAGGTCGAGGCGCTCGTCGAAGATCTCCCAGAAGCGCTTCACGTCACCGTTGGACGAGAGGGCGACGTCGGGCAGGTTGATGGTCACGACGCCCTGGTTGAAGCGGCCGTAGTACTTGGGCTTGCCGGGCTCGTAGTTCTTGGCCTTGGCGACGTTGTTGTAGCCGTTGCCCGAGCGGTCGGGTGTCAGGAAGCTGCGGCAGCCCATGCAGGTGTAGCAGTCGCCGTTGCCCTCGGTCTCGCCGGCGGAGAGCTTGTACTCGAACATCTTCTTCTCGGAGATGTAGTCGGGCACCATGCGCTTGGCCGTGCACTTTGCGGCGAGCTTGGTGAGGTAGTAGTAGGGGGTGCCCTCGGTCAGGTTGTCGGGCTCGAGCACGTAGAT
>JAGAVX010000094.1 GCA_017941705.1 Atopobiaceae bacterium | reverse complement strand
CGCTGGTACGATAGATCATGGTCGGGACCTCCTATGAATGTGGTAAGCCGGACTACTACGAGACCGAGCCTAACCCACGTTGCCCCAACGAGGGCCCTTGCTTCATAGAGTGAGGTCCCGATCACTCTACATATCGTCTAGTCGTCCGCAAGCAGGCGTTGGAGCAGACGCTCGCGATCGTTCACGAACAGGCTCATGGTCTGCCAGGCCTCGGTGTCCTCATACGCGACCTCCTCGATTCCGTCCTCGTCAAAGCGCAGGATCTGCGCACCAGGCAGAGCCATGATCACTGGAGAATGCGTCGCAATGATGAGCTGCGCTCCGTGCGTAGCCAGCCGGTGAAGTTGAAGAAGCAGCGTAAGCTGTCGCGAAACCGAGAGCGCCGCCTCGGGCTCGTCCAAGAAGCAGAGTCCGTTCTCGCGAAAGTCCTGTTCGACGACGGCCATGAAAGCCTCGCCGTGGCTGAGCTCGTGCAGCCGACGGGTCTTGCCCCAGTACCAGCGGTCATACTCCTCCGAGGCCGACGACACGTTGTAGAAGCTCTCCGCGCGCAGAAAGTAGGCGCCCCACGGCTGACCAAGGTTGCGCTCGAGAAAGGTGGCCTCATGCAGGTCGGAATGAGTGTCGTGCGTCGAGAACGCGTAGTTGCGGCTGCCGCCCTCAGGATTGAGGCCGTAGGCGACCGCCATGGCCTCGAGCAGCGTCGACTTGCCCGTACCGTTCTCTCCCACGAAGATGGTCACGTTGCTGGTAAAGGCAAGCGGCAGGCTCCGCAGCGCGCCTATCTCGCGCACATAGCTGTCGCGCGAGACCGAATCCCACAGGATACGGACACTGCGGATGAAATGCGCATTACTTGCCATCTCGCCCCTTTCGTCGAGCCTCGTCAGAAGCATACGACAGGCACCCGACAGCTACATGCTTGTGTCGGGGGCAGTTTCATTCGACTCTCACGGACGATGCTTCGACGACAACGCCCTTTTGGAGATGAACCCCACCCAACCTGAAGAAAATCGACGATATGGCAATATAGTTTTGGCAAGTGGAGGCATCTACTAATTTTGCCGAAATCAACCATCGCCGCTACCTGCGGTTATGCGCTGTACGGAAGCGGCTGTACGGACTTGTTCGCACAATGGCACGGATGACATTACCATATCGTCGATTTTCTTCAGGTTAGGTGGGGTTTTGCTTACACGACTGCCGCGTGACGGGGCGGGCACACGTTGGAGAATGCGGCAATTCCCGCGCAAAAGAGAAAAACAAGGCGGCTGAGGCCAACATTCGCCCCAGCCGCCTTGCTAGCCAACTCCACAAGTGATTATGCGGCCTCCTCCTCGGCGGGTTCATCAAACCGGCTGGGCACGCCACGGCCGATGCCGGGATAGTCCTGTGCGCGGCCCCGCTTGGACACGATGCGCACGACCTCGCCGAGCGCCAGCAGAACGATGGTGCCGATGAGCATGGGCATCTTGGACATCTCGTCCGGAGTGCCGTTGAGCGGAACGATAGTCGCAATGATGGAGAGCACCAGCTCGATGGCGGGGATGGTCAGCATCACGTCGAGAAGCAGCCCGTCGAACGGTGCGCGATACACGCGCTCGCGCGCCGCGTCATGCTTGCGCAGCTGCAGAAACGCCGGGAACATGGGAATGTAGCTCAGCAGCAGGAAGACCACGTTCATGCTGAAGAAGATCCAGAAGATGGGAGCGTCTTCGCCCAGCACCAGCTGGAGCAGCAGCACGACCGAGGCAACTACGCCCGTGCAGACGGCGGCGCCATTGGGCATGCCGTTCTTGGGGTTGCAATAGGCAAAGGGCTTGAGCATGTTGCCCTGCTTTGCGCCAAAGCTGGCGACGACGTTGATTCCAAACGACCAGCTAGTCATGTTGGCAAAGAGCGTCACAAGAAAGACGAAGGCCACGATGTGCGTCAGCGGGTGTGCGGTGCCCAGCATCGTCTGCACGGCGTCCACGATGCCCGAGTCGAGCGAGAGCTCCTCGGTGGGGATGGCCGCGCCGATGCCAAAGCCGCAGAACACGTAGACGGCCACGATGGCGATGCCGCCCACCACGAGCGCCTTGGGGATGTCGCGCTGCGGGTTCTGCATGGAGCTCGTGAAGGTTGCGATGACCTCGAAGCCCATGAAGTTGAACAGGATGATGGAGAGGTAGGTCAGCGAGTCAAGACTGTCGAGGCGCGGAAGGAATGTGCTGAGGCTCATGTCGTTGGCAAAGCCGTGCGTAACGCCAAACCAGATGCCCACGCAGCCGACGACCGCGGTGATGAACATCTTGATGACCGCGCCGCCATTCATGATCCAGTCGGCTTCGGAAACCGGAGAGAACGCCAGGAAGGTGACGCCCCACACAAAGGCCAGCTCGATGAGGATTGCCACCGGCAGCGACAGCTCGATGCCCCAGATGGAGTTCATGATGGAGGGGAACATGCAGGCCAGCGAGCTCATCCACAGCGGGAAGTTGACCCAGTAGTACCAGCTCACGCGCGATGCCCACGTGTCGCCCAAGCCCTCGCGGACCCAGTCGTAGAGGCCGCCATCAGAGTCGTAGGTGGTGCCCAGCTCGGCCACGACCAGGCCGTAGGGCAGAAGGAAGGTGATGATTAGGAAGATCCACCAGAAGAACTGTACGTTACCCATGGCGGCTGCAGGCGCGCAGGCCTCGATGGTAAAGGTAACGCAGATAACGGACAGTACCACGTCTATTAGGCGAAACTTCTTCTCAGCCATGGGCTGCCCCCTTTCAGGGTGGGGAGGGCCCGCGCCGACGGGTAGGCGGGTGACCCTCCATGGGGAACGTATGCGGGGCAAACAAGGGACACGCCCTTTGCCCGAAGCAATAAAAGAGCCGTCCGGGCGGACCGGACGGCTCTTTGGCACTACTTACTTGGCGTTGTTGCAGGGCTCCTGCTGCGTGATGCAGTGGATGTTGCCGCCGCCAAAGACGACCTGCTCGGTGGTCTTGACGCCCACGACCTTGAACTTGCCCTCGCCCCAGGTCTCGTCGTAGATCTTCTGGAGGGTCTCGACGGCCAGGTCGTCGTTCTCGTCACCGTACTGCGGGGTGATGATGCCACCGTTGGTCACGAGGTAGTTCATGTAGGAGGCTATCAGCGGCTCGTCGGCCACGCGGGGCTCAGCGTTCTCGTCGATGTCGATGGAGTCGCAGGAGGCCTGGTCCATGAAGACGGGGTTGACCGGCATCGGGAGCTTGTAGACCTTGATCTTGCGGCCCTTGGCGTCAGTCGCGTTCGAGAGGGTCTCGTAGGCCTCATGGCACTGGCGGTAGAAGGGGTACTCGGGGTCATCCGACCAGATGCAGGCCATGACGCCCGGCGCGATGAAGGTCGCGACGTCGTCGATGTGTCCGTTGGTCTCGCTGGGGTCGATGCCCTCCTTGACCCAGATGACCTTCTCGACGCCCAGGTACTCCTTGAGGTGCTCGGTCATGTACTCGCGCAGCTCCTCGCTCCAGGGCTCGAACGCACGGCCGTAGGTCGGCCAGATGTTGTCCTCGTCCTCCTCGGTGAGCACGGCAGAGCAGGTGCGGCCGGGTGAGAGCAGGCACTGGTCGGTGACGACGACGGTGCCCTCGCCGTCGACGGTGATGGAGCCACCCTCGAGGATCATGTCGTCCGGTCGATAGCGCTCGACCTCGGAGAGCTCGCACATCTTGAGGGCGATCTGCTCGTCCTTGTCCCAAGGGAAGTACAGGCCGTCGACCATGCCGCCGTAGGCGTTGAAGTGCCAGTGCACGGCGCGCTTGCCGCCCTTGCCGTCGACGACATAGGTGGCGCCGGTGTCACGGAACCAAGCGTCATCGGTGGTCATCTCGATGACGTGCACGTTCTCGCAGTCCTCGAAGACGGCCTTGCAGTTGGCATAGTCGACCTGGTTGGCGCACATATAGACCGGGGTGAACTCGGCAATGGTGCGGGCGACGTGCTCGTACTGCTTCTGGGCGGGCTTGGCGCCGTGAGCCCAGGTGTCGGTGCGATGGGGCCAGCCCATCCAGACGCGCTTCTGGTCGGACCACTCGGCGGGCATGTAGAAGCCGTCGGCCTTGGGGGTGGACTCGGACTCGGTGATGGTACGCATTGCAATCCTCCTAAACGAGATGTCGTGTGAGTCAAGTGGATGTGTGGGTGCGGAATCCCGCTACTCCTTCTCGGCGGCAGCCTCCTCGGCCAGGCGCTGGGCGGCCAGCTCGGGCGTGAGGCCCTTGTACTCCTCCTTGCGGTCCTTGGCGGAGACGACGCGCAGAGCCTCGCCTATGGCCAGGAACACGAAGAGGCCGATAATCATCGGGACCTTGTCTGCGACCTCTTCGGCGGACAGCGGGATGACCGTGGCGATGACGGCGGCCACGAGCTCGATCATGGGCACGAACAGCGCGATCTTCATCATGGCGCCCTTAAAGGGGAACTCGTAGATGCGCTCGCGGTTGGGGTCGACCTGACGCAGCTTGAGGAACGCCGGGAACATCGGGATGTACGTAAGCAGCAGGAAGACGACGGACAGGCCAAAGAGCATCCAGAAGATGCCGTCCGAGATGGCCTCGATGGGAACGAGCTGGATGCACAGGATCAGCGAGGTCACCACGCCATTGATGATGGCGGCGTTGTCGGGCATGCCGGTCTTGGGATTCATCTTGCCAAAGGCCTTGGGCATGTTGCCGGTCTGGGCGGCGTAGGCGGCCACGGAGTTGACGCCAAACGACCAGGAGGCCATGTTGGCAAACAACGTGATGAGGAACAGGATCGAGACGATCTTGAACAGGGGGCCATTGCCCACCATGGTCTCGAGAGCCACGATCATGCCAAAGTCGGGGTCGATCTGGTCGGCGGGGATGGCCGCACCGATGCCAAAGCCGCAGAACAGGTAGATGATGGCGATTGCGGCGCCACCCATGATGACGGCGCGCGGGATGTCGCGCTTGGGATCCTGCATATCGTCAGCCATGGTGCAGATGACCTCGAAGCCCATGAAGTTGAAGATGATGATCGACAGGTAGCCGAGGGCGTTGCCGCCAGAGAGGTCGGGCAGGAAGGTCTTGGGGCTCATGTCGGAGGCAAAGCCGTTCTTGGAGGCATACCAAATGCCGATGCAGCCCACGAGCACGGCCACGGCGACCTTGATGATGGCGCCGCCGTTGAGAACCCACTCGGAGTCGGCAACCGGCGAGAAGGCCATGAACGTGACGATCCAGGTGAAGGCCAGCTCGATGGCGAGGACGATGAGGATATTCGACTCGAGGTCGACGCCAAACACCCACGTCAGGATCGTCGGGAAGAGCGTGGCCAGCGAGGCGATCCAGAACGGGTAGTTGACCCAGTAGTAGTACGCAGCGCGCGCGGCCCACTTGTCACCCAGGCCGTCACGAATCCAGTCGATGATGCCGCCTTCGCTGTCATAGGCGGTGCCTAGCTCCGCAACCGCAAGGCCGTACGGGACCAGGAATGTGATGATCAGGAAGATCCACCAGAAGAACTGCTGGTTACCGATGGCGGCGGCGGGTGCGGCGGCCTCACACACGAAGACGACGCAGATGACCGTCGATATGATGGTGAGGAACGAGAGTCCCTTCTTTTCAGCCATGTCGTATTCCTAACTTGCCGTGGGGAACGGAAAAGAGCCCGGCGACGATGGCGCCGCCGGGCGCGGCGCAAGACTACGCCTGGAGCTCGTCAATCTTGGCGATAGCGGCATGCAGGCGCTCCTTGGAGGCGTACTCGACACCCTCGTCATTGAGCGGAGTGCGGCGGCCAAGAGCGGCCAGGATGGCGCGGATGGAGTGCTTGCGGTTCTCGGCCTCGACCCAGCACAGCGAGCGCTCGGGGTCGTCCATGACCTCATCGGTGACTTCCTCGTTGCGGGTGGCGGGCAGGCAGTGCATGAACTTGGAGTTGGGGCCAGCGTAGTTCATCATGTCCATGGTCACCTGGTACTTGGGGTAGAAGACGTCCATGTAGTTCTCGCCGGAGACCTCCTCGTCGTACAGGCCGTACCACACGTCGGTGTAGACGAAGTCAGCGCCCTTGATGCACTCGATGTCGTCGGAGATGGTGATGGTGCCGCCGGAGACCTTGCAGTTCTCCTCGCCGATGGCCATGAGCTTCACACCAAACTCGGCGCGCTCCTCGGGCGTTCCCACGTGCAGGGCGCCGTCGGGGATGGTGTGGCCCTTGGGGCCAAACTGCACGAAGTCCATGCCCATGATGGAGCAGATGAACATCAGCGAGACGCAGACCTGGGTGGCGTCGCCGATGAAGGCGAGCTTGCAGTCCTCGATCTTCTTGCCCTCGGGGAGGTTCTCGAGCATGGTGAGCAGGTCGCCGAGCTCCTGGGTCGGGTGGTTGAACTCGGACATGCCGTTGATCACGGGCACGGCGGAACCGGCGGCGAGGCCAACGACGTCCTTGTGACGGTCGACGCGGGCCATCATGATATCGAGCAGCGAGCCCATGACGCGAGCGGTGTCCTCCAGGGACTCATGGCCACCGAGCTGGATGGTGCCGGGGCCGTAGAACTGGGCATGGCCACCGAGGTCGGTCATGGCCGTCTCGAAGGAGAGGCGGGTGCGGGTGGAGACCTGCTGGAAGATCATGCCGAGGCTCTGGTTGCGGAGCAGGTGGGGATAGTAGCCGTCCTCCTTGATGGCGGCCTTCATGGCCATGGCCAGCTCCTCCATTGCGAGCAGCTGCTCCTTGGTGAACTCGCAGGTGTCGATGTAGTCCTTGGGCATGCTCATGATGAGCTCCTTTCTGTGCCGGATGACCCGGCTCCGAGGGGTTGGCGGCCGCGCCGCCGTCCAAACACTTGCCGACTCTGACTATGCGCACTCGTCGGCACGATTGCAAAAAGATGCAGGTTTACCTGCTGTTTAGCGAATTCAACCCCAAATAAACTTGCGGTTTAGGACATGGCGTGGATACCGCAGCATCATCGTCCGGCTCAGTGCCCCCCGCCGATTTATATCTTTGCTAAACCCACCAGTTGAAAGCGCAAATCCAGCAAGCCTGATACGGCAACGCGAAAACCGAAAGCGACCAATGTTGTACGATTCACCCTGTTGGAGTAAGGGTGGCCCCAAAGGACGGAGCCCGATGAACGCGGTCATCTTTGTGTACACTATCGCTCTCATCCTCGTCTGCTTTGCCGCAGCGATGCTCTCCGTTGCCGCCTACGCCGTCTCGCGCAAGCGCTCGCTTATTCCGCAGGCAGCATTCTTCGTGTTCTATATCATTGACATCTGCGGCATCTTTGGCATCGAGTTCCTCAACCAGAACATCCCGTACTCGGTAGAGAGCTACTACGAGATACCCATTCCACTGCTGCGCATCCTCTCCGGAGCAGGCGTGATGGCGAGCCTGTGGGTCATGCTGCTAGACATCCTCGACGTGCACGACCGACGTATGCAAGTGATACCCGTGGCCGTCTTTGTCGCTGCGTGCTGCATCGTCATTTGGGGACTGCCGTATGGGCCCTTCCGCCAGTGGCTGTTCTATACGCTGCGCCAGGTGTTTACGGCATTTGGCCTTGCCTACGCCTACCTCATGTGGCGGCGCTCGGACGACATGCCCTACTGCGAGCGCCTTGGCAGGCTGCGAAACCGCTACCTCTTTTTATGGGGGCTGCTTGCCTGCATCCTGCTCGAGGACTGGTGGATCATCCTCGCTTCGCCCATCCCCTCTCCCGACAGCGGCTGGTTCATGCTGTATCTGTCGGAACGCAACTTCTCCGAAAACGTGATGATGCTCTTCGTGGCCTACCACGTGATCCGCGGCTCGCTGCAGACGCTGGCGTTTCGGTTTAACGCGCCGCCCGAGGTCACACCCGCCTCTCCCGTGGGGGGAGCGGGTCCGGCCGCTCGCGACGACGGCAGCAAACGCACCCGCGACCTCGTGCGTCACATCGAAGATCAACTGCCGGCCTATGCCAGCGCGCACAACCTATCCAAGCGCGAGCGCGAGGTGCTGGCCATGGTCATCGAGGGCAAGGACAACCGTACGATTGCGCAGGAGCTGTTCCTATCCGAGGGCACCATCAAGACCCACGTGCACAACATCATGGTCAAGACCGAAACCAAAAACCGCAACGAGCTCAAGCAGGACTTTTGGTCCAGCTAAGGGCCGAAAGACACATCTTTCCCGTTCCCAGCGATCACGTAACGCAGAACCTCTTACAACCTGAAGAAAAATGGCGATATGGCAATTTCTTTTGCAGAGTATCCGTGGCGCGCTTCTCCCCACATCTAACGCATTGCAAAACCGCAGCTAGTCAAGCTGGCACTTTTTGGGATGGAAGTGGTTTTACGCCTAAGGCACATGTCACTCAAAACAATATTGCCATATCGTCCATTTTCTTCAGGTAATCGTATACTTTCCTTCACAGCCGCACGTCGGAGGGATTGCGTATGAACGTATACGTCCAAGGCTTCTCGGCATTAGCACATTATCGGAGCTCAAGCGCCACGACTAGGATTGAGCGCTGCCCCGCGAGCGTACGAAACCTCGCGGATGCAACCTCGTCACAAAGGATAATCGCCGATATGAAAATCTGGCGGCTCGGAATCGAGAAGCCGTGCGCAGACCATCCGCTTGAAGTCCTCGTGCGAACGAGGGAACAAAGAAGCAGGTCGAAGGCGGTTGTCGCAAGAATTTGGAAAAGCCCCCTTGCCCCTACGGCGTTTCGACAAGTAGCAAGCAACATATACGTAAGCTCTCCCGAGTTCGTATTCCTCCAGCTTGCCACCAAGTTGGATTTGCCTGAGCTTGTAGCGTTGGGCATGGAGTTTTGTGGCACCTACCGCCGAGATGTCGAAGTAGGCGGTCTCGATCCAGATGCAACGGGCCACATTACCATATACCACCAGCCTCCACTTTCGACTCCCAAGAGACTGCGCGGGTTTCTTAATGTGATGAAGTCTGCACCCGGATCGGCACGAGCAATCAAGGCACTCGACTACGTGCTCCCCAACTCCGCCTCCCCTATGGAGACATCGCTATATCTGCTTCTTTGTCTTCCTCGTCGGCTCGGTGGTTACGCATTGCCCAAACCTATGCTCAACCCGCCCATCGTCTTATCAAAGGCAGGACGCAGGCACACCCTGCGTAACAGCGCAAAGCCAGACCTCTATTGGAAAGACATCAAGCTCGACCTAGAGTTCAACAGCACCGAGTTCCATGATGAGAATAGTCGGGCAAGCGATTCCATGCGACGCAAAGCTCTCGAGCGCATGGGTGTGGAAGTCATCGAACTAACCAGCACGGAACTCTTTGATACGAGGCTGTTCCATGCTACAGTCTTGCGCCTTGCGCTTCGCTTCAACAAGCAACTACGGCCCGAGAATGAAGGCGCTTTTGCAGAAAGGCGTGCGCTACTTAGAAGACGCTTGCTGATCGAATCCACTACGAAAGACACCGAGAAGCTGCAGTTTGGCATGACAGAAGATGGCACCACCTCTTCGAGTGAAGGGCGGTGGCTAGGCGAAAGCGATTCCCTCGAGTGGACCGAAGACCCTTCGACATGGGCCCAGGAGTCAGTGGATGACGAATCATGGGTCAACGATTATATGGACTCAGATGATTCTTGGTTTGCGGACGTTTTTGATTCGACTGGCGAGGAGGATGACGGGGACCTGCGTGTCTTTGGCAGTGAAAGCTGAAGCAAAACCCCGCCTAACCTGAAGAAAATGGGCGATATGGCAATTTAATTTTCCGTACACGTCATTAATGACAAAGAGTTGTGTCTTCGGTTTGAGACAGCAACTCAAATACCTGCGCATTTGTCACAGCTAGAGACGGCTGATTATCCCGAAGTGAATATGCTCTCAAAACATATTGCCATATCGCCTATTTTCTTCAGGTTAGGCGAGGTTTTGCTTCATGTCCCTCTCTTTGAGTGTCACAGTGCCGCGGATGGGTCCCCTGCAGTGGGGTGCGTCAGGAGCGGCCAAAAGCAGCATAGGCACGCATGAGTTCGGCACGGCCTGACACGCCGGCCTTTTGGTAGATGCGATGCAGATGCGCTTTGACCGTCCCCATGGAGATGACCAGCGCCTCGGCGATACCCGCCACATCGAGCCCATCCACGACCAGCTCGAGCACATCACGTTCGCGCGAGGTCAGGCCGTGCTTCTCGGCAAAGCGCGAGGTGGCATCCGCTACAAAGGGACAGTCATGCCAGTTGCAAACAATGATGGTCCGTGGCTCGCCCACCGTCGCACCTCCTCGCCTACCGCGATTTCATATCACTCACAGGTACCAGCTTGAGGGCAAACCACGCCTACGTCGAGGTTTATAGAAGTTGAAATTCGCAGGTGGAGACCTATACCGGAGGCAAACCGCACGCAACGGAGTCGGCCCCTCCCGCCACGAGGCGGAAGGGGCCGACGCATCTCGGTGCACTTAGGCGTAACCAGCCGTTACTCGATCATCGCGTGGATGTCCTGCAGCGCGTTGACATCCGAACCCTCCTGGCTGCGCATCTGCGCCACACCAATTGCCGCCGCGCGCGCAGCCTCCATCGTCATCATGAAGGGGATGTGCGCACGGATGGACTCCTTGCGGATGAATGAGCCGTCAGTGGCAGAACCGCCATCGCCCTGCGGCGTGTTGACGATAAGGTCGATCTGGCCGTTCTTGATGGCATCGGTAATGTTGGGACGCCCCTCGCGCTGCTTGAAGATGACCGTCGCGGGGATGTCGTGCTCGGCGAGGAACGCCGCCGTGCCGCGCGTGGCGATGATCTGGAAGCCGGCGTCGATGTAGCGCTGCGCGACCTCGACCAGCTCGTCCTTGTTCTTGTCGGCAACCGACATCAGCACGTTGCCGGCGTTGGCGAGCGGCATGCCCGTAGCCTCCTGCGACTTGACGAAGGCCTCGCCAAAGGTCGGCGCCAGGCCGAGCACCTCGCCCGTCGAGCGCATCTCAGGGCCAAGGACCGGATCGACCTCGGGGAACATGGAGAAGGGCAGCACGGCCTCCTTGACTCCGTAGAAGGCATACTTGGCCTCCTTGAGGCCGGCCACGGGCGACGGACGCCCGGTCAGCTCACCGGTGATGGTGTCGGTGGCAATCTGCACCATCTGGATGCCGCAGACCTTGGACACCAGCGGCACGGTGCGACTGGCGCGCGGGTTGGCCTCGATGCAGTAGACCACGTCGTTCTCGATTGCGTACTGGATGTTCATGAGGCCCACCACGTGCATGCGCTCGGCAATGCGACGCGTGTACTCCTTGATGATGGCAAGGTTCTCGTCGGAGATGGTCACGCTCGGCAGCACGCAGGCGGAGTCGCCCGAGTGGACGCCAGCCAGCTCGACGTGCTCCATAACCGCAGGTACGTAGGCATGCGTGCCGTCGCAGATGGCGTCGGCCTCGCACTCGAGCGCATGCTGCAGGTAGCGGTCGATGAGAATGGGACGATCGGGCGTGACGCCGATGGCCGCCGCCATGTAGGCGCGCATGTGCTCGTCGTCGTACACGACCTCCATGCCGCGGCCACCCAGCACGTAGCTCGGACGCACCATGACCGGGTAGCCGATCTCGTGCGCCGCGTCCAGAGCCTCGTCCACCGTCACGGCCATAGCGCTCTCGGGCATGGGAATCTCGAGCCTGTCCATCATGGCGCGGAACTCATCGCGGTCCTCGGCCAGGTCGATGATCTCGGGCGACGTGCCCAGGATGCGGCAGCCTGCGGCCTTGAGCTCGCTTGCTATGTTCAGCGGGGTCTGGCCGCCAAACTGCACGATCATGCCCAGCGGCTGCTCTTTCTGGTAGATGGCCAGCACGTCCTCGGTGGTCAGCGGCTCAAAGTAGAGCTTGTCCGAGGTGTCGTAGTCAGTCGAGACGGTCTCGGGGTTGCAGTTGACGATGATGGTCTTGAAGCCCAGCTTGCGCAGCGCCTTGGCGGCATGCACCGAGCAGTAGTCGAACTCGATGCCCTGGCCGATGCGGTTGGGGCCACCGCCCAGAATCATGATCTTGTCGCCCGGCAGCGGCTCGCTCGCGTCAGGCGCGTTGTAGGTGCTGTAGTAGTACGCGCTGTCAGGCGTGGACGACACGTGCACCTTGTCCCAGCCCTCCGTCACGCCGAGCTCGGTGCGCTGCGAACGGATGTCAGCCTCGGGCAAACCGGTGAGCTGCGCCAGGTAGCGGTCGGCAAAGCCGTCGCGCTTGGCCTGGGCGAGCATGTCGTCGGGCAGGGCGGCGCCAGGGTTGGCAGCCACGAAGGCCAGGATCTGCTCCTCCTCGGCCACAAGCTCGGCCATCTCCTGCAGGAACTCGGTCTTGATGTGCGTGAGCGCAAACAGCTGGTCAACCGTGGCACCCTTGCGCAGCGCCTCGTACAGCTGGAACTGGCGCTCGCTCGTGGGAGTGGAGATGCGATCGATGAGCTGGCCCAGCGAGAGCTCGTTGAAGTCCTTGGCAAAGCCCAGACCGTAGCGCCCCTGCTCAAGCGAGCGGATCGCCTTTTGGAAGGCCTCCTTGTAGGTCTTGCCGATGCTCATGACCTCGCCCACGGCGCGCATCTGCGTGCCGAGCTTGTCCTCGATGCTCTTGAACTTCTCAAACGCCCAGCGCGCGAACTTGATGACCACGTAGTCGCCGTCGGGATGGTACTGGTCGAGCGTGCCCCACTTACCGCAGGGAATCTCATCGAGCGTGAGGCCGCTGGCCAGCATCGCGCTGATGAGCGCGATGGGGAAGCCGGTCGCCTTTGACGCCAGAGCGGACGAGCGACTCGTACGCGGGTTGATCTCGATAATGATGTCGCGATCGGTCACGGGGTCATGGGCCCACTGCACGTTGGTGCCGCCAATGACCTTGACCGCGTCCACGATGCGGTAGCTCTTCTCCTGCAGGCGGTCGATGGTCTCCTGTGCGATGGTCTGCATCGGCGCCACGCAGAACGAGTCGCCCGTGTGGATGCCCATGGGGTCGATGTTCTCGATGGTGCAGACGGTGATCATCTTGCCATTGGCATCGCGGACGACCTCGAACTCGAGCTCCTCCCAGCCAAGGACCGACTCCTCGACCAGCACCTCATGCACAGGGCTTGCCGCAAGTCCGCGCGCGACCACGCGACGCAGCTCCTCGACGTTGTACACCAGGCCACCGCCTGTGCCGCCCATGGTGTAGGCCGGACGCAACACGCAGGGATACCCGAGGTCGCGCGCGATGTCGACGGCCTCCTCGACCGAGTACGCGACCTTGCTGCGCGCCATCTCGATGCCAAGCTCCGCCATAAGCTCCTTGAAGGCCTCGCGGTCCTCGCCGCGCTCGATGGCGTCGACCTGCACGCCGATGACCTTGACTCCGTACTTGTCGAGCACGCCGGTCTTGGAGAGCTCGCTGGAGAGGTTGAGCGCCGACTGACCACCCAGGTTGGGCAGAATCGCATCCGGACGCTCCTTGGCGATGATGGCCTCGAGGCGGTCGATGTTGAGCGGCTCGATGTAAGTGCGATCGGCCGTTCCGGGATCGGTCATGATGGTTGCAGGATTGGAGTTGACCAGCACGATCTCGTAGCCGAGGTTTCGCAGGGCCTTGCATGCCTGCGTGCCAGAGTAGTCAAACTCGCAGGCCTGGCCGATGATGATGGGGCCAGATCCGATGATGAGTACCTTATGTATGTCTGTGCGCTTGGGCATAAGTGGCTCCTTCCGCTCGTACCAACAGACGCTTTGGCGCAAAGGGGCCTCAGAAAACCCTTGTCTATACTGACAGAACACCTTGGGTTACACGTCAGATTGCAACACTACTGCAATATATGCAGTCACATGGCGATATTGTCGATGCATATGCATATCTGTAATAGAGCACGCAGTTTCGCCAGCACTCGTGGCGCGTATCTTACACAGGCATTTCTCTGTCAAATGCCAACTTTTGCATTCCTCGTGATATGTCATATCTGCAAGCGTGCCCATTGCACCGACGAGCGGTGCTGCAAGCCCCTGTCGCCTTCCCTACAGGTGCTTGACGAAGTGCTTCTGCAGCTTGTCGCACTCGTAGCCCACATGCTCGTAGAACCCATGGGCGTCCACTCGCTCGACACGTGAGTTGAGCCGCACAAAGCTTCCGCCACAGGCGGCCACACGCTCCTCCAGCGCCCCAAGCAGGCGCTTTCCAACGCCCTCACCCTGGTAGGCAGGCAGCACCGCGAGCGAGATCACATCCCATCCACCCTCGTTATGCAAGGTGTCATAGCGCAAGGCATGGATGAACCCCGTCACCCGACCGTCCGCGTCCTCGTGCACCAGCGAGATGCAGCGCTGGTCTTCGGCCAGATAGGAGATACGACGGCGCACGACGGCTTCCCCACTGGTATAGCCCAGCGACTGCGTAATGATTGCCCAGACATCGTGAGCGTCGGCTGGGCGAACGTCTCGGATCATCACGACCCCTCTCGTTGAGCTTTGGCTGAGCCCATGGTATCGCAAGAGGCACTCCCGTCGTCCGATGCATCGGGAGTAGGCTCCTTCGCACAAGAAGGAGCCCCACGCCTTGTGACGTGGGGCTCCCTGCTCAGCCTATCGTGCCGGTGCGTAGCACCAAAGTGGCGCTTACAGCTCGGCGTAGAGGTCCTTGAGCTTCTCGAGGTGCTCGTAGCGGGCAATGGCGGCTTCCTCGTTGCGAGCGAAGAGCGCCTTGGCGCGCTCGGGGAACTCGCGGGTCAGACGGTTGTAGCGAGCCTCGTTCATGAGGAACTCCTGGTAACCGCCGGCCGGAGCCTTGCTGGTGAGCGTGAACTTCTTGCCCTTGGGGGCAGCCGGGTTGAAGGTAAAGAGGTTCCAGTAACCGCAGTCGACGGCCTTCTTCATCTCGGCCTGGCAGTTGGTCATGCCGCCCTTGATGGCGTGCATCTCGCAGGGGCTGTAGCCGATGATGATGGACGGGCCATCGTAAGCCTCGGCCTCCTGGATGGCCTTGAGGGTCTGAGCGGGGTTGGCGCCCATGGCGACCTGCGCCACGTAGACGTAGCCGTAGCTCATAGCGATCTCGGCGAGGCTCTTCTTCTTGATCTCCTTGCCGGCCGCGGCAAACTGGGCAACCTGACCGATGTTGGAAGCCTTGGAGGCCTGGCCACCGGTGTTGGAGTAGACCTCGGTGTCGAAGACGAAGACGTTGACGTTCTCGCCAGAGGCAAGCACGTGGTCAAGGCCGCCGAAGCCGATGTCGTAGGCCCAGCCGTCGCCACCGAAGATCCAGAAGGACTTCTTGGTGAGGTAAGCCTTGTCGGCCAGGATTGCCTTGGCGTCGTCGCAACCGCACTCCTCGAGGGCGGCGATCAGCGCGGCGGCAGCGGTCTTGCTGGCCTCGGTGTCGTTACGGGACTCGAGCCAGGTGGTGCCGGCCTCCTTGACGGCCTCGGGGGCCTCGTCCTTCTTGATGAGGTTGGCGACCTGCTCGGCAACCTTGTTCTGGACGGCCTTGTAGCCAAGGTACATGCCCAGGCCGTGCTCGGCGTTGTCCTCGAACAGGGAGTTGTTCCACGCGGGGCCGTGACCCTCGGCGTTGGTGGTGTAGGGGCTGGTGGCAGCCGGGTTGCCCCAAATCGAGGAGCAGCCGGTTGCGTTGGAGATGAACATGCGGTCGCCGGCAACCTGGGTCACGAGGCGAGCGTATGCGGTCTCGGCGCAGCCTGCGCAGGAGCCGGAGAACTCAAGCAGCGGCTTCTTGAACTGGATGCCCTTGAGGTTGTTGGCAACGACGCCCTCCTTCTCGGTGACGTTGGCAACGGCGTAGTCGAAGGCGGCCTGCTGGTCGAGCTCCTCCTCCTGGCCGACCATGGTGAGGGCGCCCTTGGGGCAGACGCCGGCGCAGACGCCGCAGCCCATGCAGTCGAGCGGGCTGATGGCCAGGGTGTAGACCATGTCGGGGAACTTCTTGGCGGGAGCCAGCGGGATGGTGCGCATGCTCTCGGGAGCAGCAGCGGCCTCATCGGCGTTCAGAGCGAACGGACGGATGGTGGCGTGCGGGCACACGTTGGCGCAGCTGTTGCACTGGATGCACTTGGACTCGTCCCAACGCGGCACGAACACGGCGACGCCGCGCTTCTCGTAGGCGGAGGCGCCAAGCTCGAACTGACCGTCGGCGATGTCGGCGAAGTCGGAGACCTTCAGGCTGTAGCCGTCCATCATGTCGATCGGGTGCAGGAGCTGCTTGACCTGCTTGACGATGGCCTCCCTGCCCTCGAGGGTGAGGACTGCGGGCTCGTCGGTAGCGGTCTTCCAGCTCTCGGGGATCTCGATCTCCTTGAAGGCGGTGGCGCCGGCGTCGATTGCCTTCCAGTTGGCCTCGACGATGGCCTGGCCCTTCTTGGCGTAGGAATGCTCGGCGGCGTCCTTCATGTAGTTGATGGCGTCCTCGGCGGGCAGCACGTTGGCCAGCGCGAAGAACGCGGACTGCAGGATGGTGTTGGTGCGCTTGCCCATGCCGACCTCGATGGCCAGGTCAATGGCGTTGATGAGGTAGACGTGGATGTCGTTGTTGGCGATGTAGCGCTTGGCCTCGGCGTTGAGGTGATGGTCGAGCTCCTCGACATCCCACTGGCAGTTGATCAGGAAGGTGCCGCCAGGCTTGACGTCGCGGACCATCTTGAAGCCCTTGGTGATGTAGCTGGGGTTGTGGCAAGCCACGAAGTCAGCCTTGGTCACATAGTAGGGCGAACGGATCGGGGTATCGCCAAAGCGCAGGTGGCTGATGGTGACGCCGCCGGTCTTCTTGGAGTCGTACTGGAAGTACGCCTGGATGTACTTGTCGGTGTGGTCGCCGATGATCTTGATGCTGTTCTTGTTGGCGCCCACGGTGCCGTCGCCGCCGATGCCCCAGAACTTGCACTCGATGGTGGAGGGGTCTGCGGTGTTGGGAGCGTCCTCCATCTCCTCGAGGGAGAGGTTGGTGACGTCATCGACGATGCCGATGGTGAACTCGCGCTTGGGGCTGGACTTCTTGAGCTCGTCGTACACGGCGAAGGCGGACGCGGGAGGCGTGTCCTTGGAGCCGAGGCCGTAGCGGCCGCCGATGACCTTGACGCCCGTGATGCCGGCCTCGAACAGCGAGGTGACGACATCCTGGTAGAGGGGCTCGCCGATGGAGCCGGGCTCCTTGGTGCGGTCGAGGACGGCAATGCTCTCGACCCTCTTGGGCAGGGCGGCGATGAAGTGCTCGATGGACCACGGACGGTACAGGCGGACCTTGACCAGGCCGACCTTCTCGCCATGGGCGTTGAGGTAGTCAACGACCTCCTCGAGGGTGTCGCAGAAGGAGCCCATGCAGATGACCACGCGGGTGGCGTCCTCGTCACCGTAGTAGTCGAACAGGTGATAGTTGGTGCCGAGCTTCTCGTTCACCTTGTTCATGTAGTCCTCGACGACCGCCGGCAGCGCCTCGTAGGCCTTGTTGCAGGCCTCGCGATGCTGGAAGAAGGTGTCGTCGTTCTCATGGGAGCCGCGGGCATGCGGATGCTCGGGGTTGAGGGCGTGGTCACGGAACGCCTGGACGGCCTCCATGTCGCACAGCTCGGCGAGATCGTTGTAGTCCCAGAGGGCGACCTTCTGGATCTCGTGGGAGGTGCGGAAACCGTCAAAGAAGTTGATGAACGGCACGCGACCCTTGATGGCGGACAGGTGAGCGACGGCAGAGAGGTCCATGACCTCCTGGACGTTGCTCTCGGCGAGCATGGCGAAACCGGTCTGGCGGCAGGCCATGACGTCGGAGTGATCGCCAAAGATGTTCAGCGCGTGGGAGGCCACGGTACGGGCGCTCACGTGGAACACGGAGGGCAGGCCCTCGCCGGCGATCTTGTACATGTTGGGGATCATGAGCAGCAGGCCCTGAGATGCCGTGTAGGTGGTGGTGATGGCACCGGCGCCAAGGGAGCCGTGAACCGCGCCGGCAGCACCAGCCTCAGACTCCATCTCGACGACGCGCACGGTCGTGCCAAAGATGTTCTTCTGGCCCTGGGCTGCCCACTGGTCGACATAGTCGGCCATGGGGCTGGACGGGGTGATGGGGTAGATGCCCGCCACCTCGGTAAACGCATACGACACGTACGCCGCGGCGTTGTTACCGTCCATGGACTTGAATTTTCTCGCCATATCCTCTCCTTATCGATACAGCCGGGCTGTTGGACCCGGTACTTCCCCTCTTATGCGCGGGGCGGTCCCTCTCCTTACCGCCCCAGCCACGTCGCGCCTAGGCACAACGGTGACTACTATAGTGATAGCGCATTGACACTCTATTATCCCCCAAAGACCACGCATCCGCACGAAAAAATGAGGGGATTGAATCCCCAGTTGAAACTAGGGTTTCAAATTGCGACAGCACCTCGGCAGGATACGCCTACCTGCGGCCCAAGAGCCTCTGGTAGCCAAGCGCCAGACGCCTGCCATTCGCGCCGTCGGCATCCGACGCAGGCACGATGCCATGCTCGTCCGAGACCAAAAACGCCTCATCGAAGTCGATCGCCTGCGTGGCCACGGCATCGCTCAGCCCAGACCACGCCCTGACGTCGATGCCAAGCGTCTGCGCCAGATGGAGCACCAGCGAGGCAGAGCCTGACGGCGTACAGCCCTCACCAGGATCCCATGCGAGCTCGTTACCCATGACGACCCACAGGGTCTCGGGAGCCACGCCCGTCTTTGCCGCCTCTACCTGCGCACGATCGGCCCGACGGACAAGCCCCGAGAGCGAGACGTCCTCGAGAGGCACGTACGGCCCCACGGTCATCGCCGCCCTCCCCTGATCGTCCACGATCAGCATGAGCGTACCGTTGGGGTTGTCGGCAGAGCCTTGCTCGAGCGTCCACTCGATGTGCTGCTTTGCCCACGCCATCAGCTCGACGGGAACCTGCATGCCGTTGACCGTGCGAGCAACCAGAGCGCGCATGTGGCGATTCTCGAGGGGAAGCTTGCGGTTTGAGAGTCGCCAGCGACATATAAGCACGGGCTCTCCCAGCTCAAAGCCCTCCATATTGGTAATGCTCTGTCCCATGGGCATCCTCTCGACGGTCCTGCGAGCCCTCGGCACCGGCTTCGGTCGAGCCGGACGATCGGGCGGGGACTACCATACACCGTTTAGAGCACATGCACAAAGGGACGGGCCGGACGCACGTGGCGACCGGCCCGTCCCTTTGATAAGAAGAGGGTCCTCTTTGCGCGAGGGATTACGCGTGAATGCGGGTGCCCGAAAGGCCGGCGATGGCCTCGGCGGCCTTCTCGAGGCTGCCGATGATGCAGGTGCGGCCGGGACGGCTCTCGACGAACTTGATGGCGGCGCGGACCTTGGGCTCCATGGAACCCTTGCCAAACTGGCCGGCGTCGGCGTACTCGCGCGCCTGCTCGGCGGTGATGTCGGAGAGGTCCTCCTGATCGGGCTTGCCAAAGTTGATGGCAACGTGATCGACGGCGGTCAGCAGCACCAGCATGTCGGCACGGCAGTCCTCGGCGAGCAGCTCGCCGGCCATGTCCTTGTCGATGACGGCCGCGACGCCCTTGTAGGCGCCCTTGTCGTTGTAGTCACGGACCACGGGCACGCCGCCGCCACCGCAGGCGATGACGATGAACTCGTCGTCAAGAAGGTTGATGATCGAGTCAGCCTCGACGATCTTGCGGGGGATGGGGCTGGCGACGACGCGGCGATAGCCACGGCCGGAATCCTCGACGAGCGTCCAGTCGGGATGCTCTGCCTTCTCGGAGGCGGCCTGCTCCTCGGTCATGAAGACGCCGATCGGCTTGGTGGGGTTGAGGAACGCGGGGTCATCGGGGTCGACCTCGATCTGGGTGACAACGGTGGCCACGTGCCAGCGCTTGTAAGCCTTGTGCATGGCAACGCCGATGGCCTGCTGCAGGTGATATCCGATGTAGCCCTGGCTCATTGCGCCGCACTCGGGAAGGTCGATCTTGGGGTACTTGGGGTCGACGGCGTTGGCGGTGGCAAAGGCATTCTGAATCATGCCGACCTGCGGGCCGTTGCCGTGGGTGATGATGATCTCGTTACCCATCTCGATAACCTTGAGCAGCGTGGGTGCCGCTGCGCGCACGCGAGCAATCTGCTCCTCGGGCGTGTCGCCAAGAGCGTTGCCGCCCAGAGCGATGACTACGCGATCGGGGGACTCGAACTTAGCCATTTCTTCTCCATTCCTCGTTTGTATGCAGCGCTCACGTAATCGAAATAAGGCGAGCAGCTTTATAAGTACCTAAGTTAAATCCTAGGGCTATCAGAGCGTGCTTTATATTGGATTCTGCAAACGGTCATTTTTTCGTTTCCAAAGGTAGTTTAGTTTAGTTGAGTTTATTAATACGGATATTAATGCATAAATATTAATGTAGATGCATAGCTGACAGCATAATTGCTGATGCTGTCTATGCGAGGCCCGCAGCAAAAGGAATACCATGGGCTCATGGATACCAAACTATCGATAAAGACGGGTCAACGACCGCCCGTTGTCGGCCGCTTTGCCCCGACTCCCTCGGGTCGCATGCACGTGGGCAACGCGTTCTCATCGCTTCTCGCCTGGCTCGGCGCACGCTCTGCGGGCGGGCGCATGGTCATGCGCATCGAGGACCTCGATCCGAGAGCGCAGAGCCAGGAGCGCGCCAGCAAGCTCATGGACGACCTCTTGTGGCTTGGCCTCGACTGGGATGAGGGCCCGTACTACCAGAGCGATCGAACCGAGCTCTACGAGGAAGCCCTCGCTCGGCTCGACGCACGGGGCCTCACCTATCCCTGCTTCTGCACGCGCTCGCAGCTCCACGCCGCGAGCGCCCCGCACGCCTCGGACGGCACCTACGTCTATCAGGGAACTTGCCGTGACCTGACGCCGGCGGAGGTCAAAGAGCGCATGAGGCTTCGCAAGCCCGCGATCCGGCTGCGAGTCCCCGCCGAGGACGATCCCGATGGGACCGTGTGCTTTGAGGACCTGGTCTATGGGCCTCACCGCGAGGTCTTGGCGCACGACTGCGGCGACTTTCTGGTGCGGCGCAGCGACGGCGTGTTTGCCTATCAGCTGGCAGTGGTCGTCGACGATGCCCTGATGGGCGTAAACCAGGTGGTTCGCGGTCACGACCTGTTGGGGAGCGCCGCACGGCAGGCCTACATCTGCAAGCTTTTGGGGTACCGGACGCCTGAGTACGCGCATGTGCCATTGCTGATGGCACCAGATGGACGACGCCTGTCCAAGAGAGACCGCGACCTGGACCTTGGGGCAATCAGGGAGTCGGGGGTGAGCCCGAGGCACGTTGTCGGCAAGCTCGCCTGCGCGGTTGGGCTTGCCGAACCCGGTGAGGAGCTCTCTCCGGACGACCTGCTAGCCAGGTTCTCCTGGGAGAAGATCAGAAGGCATCGGGGCGACATCATCGCAGATGGCGAGTTTCTCAGGTAACCCGCAGCACAGGCGACACCGACGGGCGCGACGCACAGAGTCGATGCCGTTCAGCGCCATACAGGATTTAGTTTTGTATTCTCAGATTATGTTGTGTTATTGGCCGATATTGGGGTATGATTCCTTAGCACCACTTGATGGAGAGCTGACCGAGAGGCCGAAGGTGCTCGCCTGCTAAGCGAGTATAGGAGTGATCCTATCTGGGGTTCGAATCCCCAGCTCTCCGCCAGATTATTACGAGCAGGTACGGACACGTACCTGCTTTTTTCATCCTTCGAGTGCGCACTGGGGATTCGAACCGCAAGGTCGCAAGGCCCCGGTGGGGCCTTGCGGGCTGAGGCCCCGCCGGGGCCGAAGCCCACGAGCGCCGCGCGGCGCGGGAATCCCCAGCTCTCCGCCAGATTATTACGGGCAGGTACGGACACGTACCTGCTTTTTTCATCCTTCGAGTGCGCACTGGGAATCACCCGAGGAGCAGACGGCGTCCACATATCCTTCACGTTTCAAAAAAGTTTGAATTGCTTCTTGACAGTCCTTTGCCAGAGTGGCATTCTACTTCTTGCACGCGGCGTTACCTCAGCTGGATAGAGGGTCTGACTACGAATCAGAACGTCACAGGTTCGAATCCTGTACGCCGCACCACGAATTCTCGGAGCCCCTTCAGGGGCTCTTTTCGTATCTAGAGACAGAGCGCGCATAGATGAGCTACGCCCTCAGGACAGCATCACCCTCACTCGACCACGCGGTATACGTGTAGTGCTCCCCGGCACGGTCAAGCGCATCCATGAGATCCGAGAGGGTGGCCTCACCCCGCTCGTCAGCAAACATCTGCTCAATCGCACCAGGAACCTCTCTCACCTCCACCCCAAACGCACGAGCAGCAGAATCGTAATCGCATAAGATCTTGTGGCCGTGGCCTTGCGACCCATAGGCAACCAAAGTCACCGGCCCGCTCGTCTTCTCGATCACCGCAAGGGAATCCCCGGAAAGCATCGATACGCTCCTGGCCTCTCCGTCTTCCTCGACCCGTGCGAGCAGCACCTCTTGTGGACGTATGCGACACGACATGGCACCCTCCTAATTTAGAACATTTGTTCGTATCATATCGCATAAAGGTGTCCGGCGCAAGCGTCGTCCAGAAGAATGCTGTGGTGTGTGGTTCAGGGAACACGCCCCTGGCCCACAAAAATAGGGCGGCACGAATGCCGCCCGTAACATTGATTGTGGTCTTACGACTCCCTATTGCTCGGGAACGATGGTCTCCACGCCACCCATGTAGGGAACGAGTGCCTCCGGCACCGTAATGGTGCCGTCGGGGTTCTGGTAGTTCTCCATGATTGCCGCCATCGTGCGTCCCACAGCAAGGCCGGAGCCGTTGAGCGTGTGGACGAACTCGGTGCCCTTGAACTCGGACGGGTCGCGGTACTTGATGTTGGCGCGGCGGGCCTGGAAGTCCCAGCAGTTCGAGCAGCTCGAGATCTCCTTGTATGCGTTGTAGCTGGGCAGCCAGACCTCGATGTCGTAGCACTTGCGCGCACTGAAGCCAATGTCGCCCGTGCAGAGCGTGACCACATGGTACGGCAGGCCGAGCTTCTGCAGGATGACCTCAGCCTCGTTCACCATGCTCTCGAGCTGGTTCATCGAATCGTCGGGCTTGGCGAACTTGACCATCTCGACCTTGTCGAACTCGTGCACGCGAATGATGCCACGCGTGTCGCGACCAGCGGAACCGGCTTCCTCGCGGAAGCACGGAGTGAAGGCGCAGTACCACAGCGGCAGCTTGTCGCCGTCAAGCACCTCGTCGCGATGCAGGTTGGTGAGCATGACCTCGGCCGTGGGGATGAGGTACAGGTCGGGGCTCACGTGGTACAGGTCCTCCTCGAACTTGGGTAGCTGGCCCGTGCCAAACAGCGTCGGGGCGTTGGTGATGACGGGCGGCCACCACTCCTTGAAGCCGGCCTCCACGTGCGTGTCGATCATGAAGTTGATCAGCGCGCGCTCCATGCGGGCACCCATGCCTCCCAGCACGTAAAAGCGGCTGCCGGCAATCTTGACGCCTCGATCGAAATCGATCATGCCCAGGTCGGGGCCGAGGTCCCAGTGCGCCTTGGGCTCAAAGTCAAACTCACGCGGCGTGCCCCAGCGGCGCACCTCGGGGTTATCGGAATCGTCCTTGCCATAGGGCACCGAGGGGTCGGGGATGTTGGGAATCCCGGCAACAAGGTCAAACAGCTCCTGCTCGACCTCGCTGCGACGGGCATCGAGCTCGGCGATGCGTCCCTTGTTGGCCGCCACCTTGGCCTTGGCGGCCTCGGCCTCGTCGCGCTTGCCCTCGCGCATGAGCTGGCCAATCTGCTTGGAGGCCGCGTTGCGCTCGGCCTGCAGGCCTTCTACCTCGGTAATGGTCGCCCTACGCTCCTCGTCGAGCTCAAAGAAGCGCTCGCGGTCCCAGTGGGCATTTTGGCGAGAGGCGCATGCCTCATCGACCGCGTCGGGGTTCTCACGTACAAACTTGATGTCGAGCATGGCGGATGCCGTCCTTTCCGCAGTGGCAACGTCGTGGTCAACCAAGTATATACTTGTGATTGCAAACGGCCAAAGAACGAATGATAATCTTTGACTCGCTTGACATGACTTCAACCTGGCGCCACAACTTTGCGCTTCACGAACATAGGGGGACGTCGATGGATATGATTGGCGGTTTTTTCTCGTGGCTCTTTCAGACCAGGACTGGCGTGATCGCGCTTCTCGTGGGAGGCATCGTCCTGTTCTTCGTCATCTCAGCCGTGCTCGAAATAAAGACGCGGGCAAAGTACAAGAACCACGCTCGCTCTGAGGATGACTGGGACCTGTTTGACGACGAGGACGGCTGGTCCGAATTCGAGGGAGACAACAACTAGGCATTGCGGCCCACCCTCATCAGGCCGGCACTCACCCACCCCACCCGCATGACAGACGGCAGCGCATGCGGGCATGCGTGGCGACCGTAGCAGGAGGTGCAACAGATACATGTCGCTCATCATCACCCAGTTTGCGCTGGCCACCCTGCTACCATCCATCGCCACGTTCGCCCTGGCCAAGATCGAACGCCAGCGCAACTGGAATTACTGGGCGTGGCAGATATTCTGCGGCATTGTCTTTGGCGCCATCGCCATCCTGGGGACCGAGTTCGGCATCGTCACGAACGATGCGACCATGAACGTCCGCGACGCCGCTCCCATCGCGGCGAGCCTCTATTTTGGGGCACCCGCGGGCATCATTGCCGGCGTCATCGGCGGCGTCGAGCGCTGGTTTGCGGCGCTTTGGGGCCGAGGCATGTTCACCCGCATCGCCTGCAGTGTCGCAACGTGCGCATCGGGCATCTACGCATCACTCATGCGCACGTACATCTTTGAGGGCAGAAAGCCTGGCTGGCTGCACGGCTCGGCTATCGCCGTCACCGCCGAAGTGCTGCACCTGCTTCTCATCTTTCTCACCAACATCAATGCGGTCACCAGAGCCTACATGGTGGTGGAAGCCTGCACGTACCCCATGATCGCCTGCAACGCGATCGCCGTGTCGCTGGCTGCCTTCGCGTCGGCCAAGGCAGAGGGCACCTGGAGAAGAAGACAGAGGCCCAGCCATCCCTCCATCGCCCAGGTCATGCAGTCGCGACTGCTCGCCGTCATGATCGCAGGGTTCTTCATCTCCTCGCTCTTCACGACGATCCTTCAGGCGAGCATCACGTACAACCGGATAAGCAACCTTCTCTCCACCGCGCTCGATGATGCCCGCAACGACATCTACAAGGCGTCTGACGACAATCTGCTCGGCATTACCAATCGCATCGCATCCGAAATCTACGACCGCGAGTCCGCCACCCAGGAAACCATCGATCGTCTGCTGGAGGAGTTCGGCGTTTCGGAAATACACTTTGTCGACGAGAAGGGGATCATCGTCGCCAGCAGCGACCAACGCTACATCGGATACGACATGGCCTCGGGGGCGCAGTCCTCCGAGTTTCTCATGCTGCTACCCGGCGGAGGCGCGGCACAGCTCGTGCAGGACTACCAGCCCATGTCGTACGACAAGAACGTGTGGCGCAAGTATGCCGGCAAGCGAGTCGACGACGGGTTCGTACAGGTAGGCTATGACGGCTCGCAGTTCCTGGAGGACCTAGGCGAGCGGGTTGACAACGGCGTACGCAACCGGCACGTGGGACAGGACGGCATGCTCGTAGTCATCACCAGCGAAGGCACGCTTGCCGGCACGCGCTCGGACCTCCATCCCGAGGAGTCGGATATCGCTGAGCTAGTTCGTGCGACGAACACCATCGAGTCTGGCGATATCGGCGCATGCCAGTTCATGGGGAAGCCCTACTATGTCAGCTACCGCTCCGTGGAGGGGTTCCAGATCTTTTCCCTCATCTCGGAGGAGAGCATGGACATGGATCGCGGCCTCTCGACGCTAATTATGAACTACATGGAAGTCCTCATGTTTGCCGCCCTCTTTGCCGCCGTCTACCTCATCATCCGCAACAAGGTGGTACAGAGCATCTGGCAGGTCAACGACACGCTGGACGACATCTCGCAGGGTGACCTCAAGGCGACCGTGGAGGTCACAAGCACGTCCGAGTTTGCCTCACTCTCGCAAGGCATCAACACCATGGTCGAATCGCTACGCCACGCCATAGAGGCCGAGGCTACGCGCATCGACCAGGAGTTGGACTATGCGCGCGCGATCCAAGAGGGGGCCCTCCCGCGCACCTTCCCCCCGTTCCCCGAGGTCGACGCGTTCGACATCTACGCTCGCATGACCCCCGCACGCGTCGTTGGCGGCGACTTCTACGACTTCTTCCTCGTAAACGACCACACGCTGGGATTCCTCATCGCAGACGTTTCGGGCAAGGGCATTCCCGCCAGCCTGTTCATGATGGCGGCAAAGGTCGAGCTCTCCACCTACATGACAAACGGAATGTCGCTCCCGGACGCGGTTCAGGCCACCAACTGGCACCTTTGCCAGGGCAATGACTCGGACATGTTCGTAACCATCTGGGCCGCGATGCTCGACTACGACACGGGCGAGCTGACCTACGTGAACGCCGGACACAATCCCCCGCTGCTGCGCCACGACGGCACCTGGAGCTGGCTGCGCGAGAAGAGCGGGCTGTTCCTCGGCGCCTTCGACTCGACAACGTACCGCAGCCACACGATCACACTCGAGCCCGAGGACCAGCTGCTCCTGTACACCGATGGCGTGAACGAGGCCTTCTCGGCCGATGATGAGGAATATGGCAACGGGCGTCTCGAGGCGTTCGCGGCGAGTCATGCGAATCTGCACCCGCAGGATCTGGTCAACGCCCTCCATGAGGACGTCATGGACTGGGCGCGGGGCGTGCCGCAATCCGACGACATCACGATTCTTTCGCTCGAGTACGGCGTTCCGCCCCAGGCGGAGGGAAGCATCACGGTCCCGGCGACGATAGACCAGCTCGAGAACGTGCTTGGCTTCATTCGCGAAGCGCTGCGCGACCGGGCGTGCCCCCTCGCGACACAGGACCAGCTCGACATCGTCATCGAGGAGCTGTTTGTCAACGTATGCTCCTACGCATATGAGGACCAGGACGAACCCGGAACGGCGACGATCAATTACGTCTACACCGTCAATCCCAGCAGAATCACGATCGGCATCACCGACTCGGGAAAGCCCTTCAACCCGCTCTGGCACGCAGACCCCAAGAAGCCATCGTCCATCGGCGAGGCCAAGGTGGGCGGACTGGGCATCATGATGGTCAAGCGCATGACGGATGACTTGTCATACATCCGCGACGGCGACAAGAACGTCGTGGCCTTCGTGAAGCGCTGGTAGGCCGTGCATTGGGGACAGGCACCAGTGCACGCCCGCGTGCATTGGGGACAGGCACCAGTGCACGCCCGCGTGCGTTGGGGACAGGCTTGGCTGCGCGGGCCTCGACATGAAAAAACGGCCCTGCCGTAGCAAAGCCGCTCGTAGTCAATGGTGCGGGCGAAAGGACTTGAACCTTCACGGGGTTGCCCCCATACGGACCTGAACCGTACGCGTCTGCCAATTCCGCCACGCCCGCGTGCAAGTAGAGATGATACTACTTCACCAACCTCCAGCGCAAGAGCTTTTTTCGAGTGCTTGCAGCAGATTTGGCCATTCGAGCCGAACCTTGAGCGACAGCAGCTGTCGGGCCAATCGTTGGGCCAAACGTGTGGCACGGTGCTTCTCGCATTTTGCGCCAGCGGGTACACTCTTCGTTCCAGAAATTGGCCCGCCAGAGGAAAGCGCGAGAGAGTCCGTGCCACTCGTGTGGCCCGCGGTAGGACGCAAGAGAAAGGCCGAGGCCGGCCCGTTCCCAAGCAGATCACAAATGCATGAGTACGCCCCACGGTGGGTACAAGAGTTGTACACTAGAGGACAGCCTACGACCTCAACACACAGCTCAAACAACGCAGGAAGGGCCATGGCAGACGCAAGCCGAGCCATACATAGCCAGTTTGGCACTGCGAGCAGGGCATACGATGACGTCCTGCTCAACCGCTACCGCATCATCAACTCGTGCGGGACGGGTGGCTTTGGCACGGTTCTGACCTGCTGGGACACGCGCCTCCAGCGGCGTGTGGCCATCAAGCGCCTTCCGCTTTCGGGCTCAAATGCCTCGTCAACGCTGTCAGAGGCCCTGACAGAGGCGCGCACCTCGAGCATGCTGGCCCACCCCAACATCGTCACGGTCTACGACTTTGAGGTCGAAGGACCCTACGCCTATCTCGTGATGGAGTACGTGGACGGCCTCACCCTCGCCGATCTGCTGTCGCGCGTCGAGGGCGGCACCCTCACCTACGACGAGACCGCCTGCCTTGTTCAGTCCGTGGCATCGGCTCTGGGATACGCGCATGAGAACGGCGTCCTCCACATGGACATCAAGCCGACCAACATCATGATCGACCGCTCAGGAACGGTTAAGCTTTGCGATTTTGGCATGGCGACGCTCGCTTCGGCCGCTGGCTTTGGCGGCGCGCGCGGCGGCACCGTCGGCTACATGCCGCCCGAGCAGATCGAGGGCGATCTGGTCGATGAGCGAACGGACATCTTCTCGTTTGCCGTTGTCGTCTGGCAGGCGCTCTTGGGTGCAAGCCCCTTTGCCGCCCCCAGCGCCGAGAAGTCGCTTGCGCTCATCCGCAAGGGCCCGGGCAAGCCATCCAAAATTGACCCCAATCTTGGAGGCATCGCCGAGGAGGCACTTCTCGGAGCGCTGGCAGCCAACCCGAGCTCGCGCATACCGTCGGTGGAGACGCTGGCAAAGGAGCTGGTATTTGCCCTGGGTGACCCCATTGCGGGCGCGCGGTCACTCTGCGGCCTCGTCTCCCAGACCCCCGAGAGCGCCGAAAGCGACCCCGAGGACTGGGAGGGAGAGCGCCTCCCCCTGGCTGTCAGCCACCCGTGGCTGCCGGGCGCCTTCGCACGCCTGGCCTCCGCCGCAACGGTGCTTTACCTCGCCTGGCCGCTCTCAGCCGCCCTGGTGAGTGACAGCACGACCGTCTCATACGGCTTGGCCCTAGGCAGCGCCGCCCTCACGGCCCTCTGGCCCCCGCTTGGATCCGCCCTCGTGCTTGCAGGCTTCTGCGTTTGCATCGCGCTGCATGCGACAAGCGCCGCACCCTTCCTGCTCGCCTTGGTCACCGCAATCACATTCGTGTTCTGGTGGGCCCTGTGCGCGACGCAGTCCGACCTGTCCACCCTCTCCATCCTGCTACCGGCCTGTGCGTCATCGCCAATTGCCGGCACGGCGATAGCGGGCACGGCGCTCACCCCGGCACCCGCCCTGTTCACGGGGCTCGCATCATGGTTTGTCGGACGCGTCTGGCCAGTCGCATCCGGCGCGGGCTACGCCCTCGATGGACTCGTGGACGCCGTGCTCATACCCATGACCTCTGCCCCGTCAATCATGTCGCTTGCAGGCTGCGGCGTATCGGCGGCACTCTGCTCTGCGCTCACGTGGCGCGGCAGCACTCCGGGATTTGCCGTTGCCGGCCAGTCATTGGGCTGCACGGTCCTCGTTGCCTCTCAGCTTCTCGCCGCACGCATGGAAAATGGTGGCATATGGGTCGACCCGTCGTGGGCGAATACGGGTATTGCGGTACTCTTAAGTGTACTTGTGTGTTCTGCATGCGTCCTACATGGCCCACGGGACGCGGGCCTCGAAAGTGAGGATTGACATGAATATGTTCAGGGCGTTTGAAAGCCGTATCGCCGAGGCGTTTGGAGCGTCGCAACAGGGCATCGTCGCCCCGTTCTCGTTTAGGAAGCTCGCCAAGCGGGCAACGCGCGAGATGGAGCAGGAGACCTACGTCGTTGACGGGGTCAACACCGCGCCGGCGCTCATCACGATTCTCGTGTCGCCCGATGACGACGCGATCATGAAGCCGGTCTATGCCACACTGGCAGCCGAGGTCGCCAGCCTCATCGAGGCCGAGGCGGCCCGCAAGGGCTACGTGTTCGTTGGCAAGCCGCTTGCCCGCTTCATGGTCGACCCCTCGCTCAGACGCGGTCGCTTTGCCGTCTTTGCCAACAATGTCGATGCGCTCACCCTCGAGAAGCTGCGCGAAGAGGAGGAGGCCTTCCTTTCGGGCTTCAGCGCCTTTGGCGGCGCCGCCTCGTCCGGCCAGCTGACCGACCTGCCCACCAACGAGCCGCCCAGCAAGGTCGATAACATGCCCGTTGTCGAGCATCCCCTGAGCGACGACTCGTCCGCCGGCCTCAACGTACTGCCCGCCGACTTCGTGGACGAGTCGATCGACCAGGTAAGCGCCCCCGACCCCGCCGCCTCCAAGATACGGCCGCTTGCGGACGCCCTCCCCGAAGTCGTCGACATGGAGGCAAACCCCATCGTGACGCCCGTTCCCGAGGTGCTGGGCGCTCAGATTCCACAGGTCCCCGAGGTCTCGGCCGCGCCGGCTGAGATTGCCGTCCCGCAGGGCGGCGGTCGCCAGCCTCGCAACATCCAGGACTCGACCATCGGCGCTGCGCCGATTCCCGTCGTCGAAAAGGAGCCGGTAACCTGCCTGCTCATCGACCGTCAGAGCGGCCGCACCTACGTTGGCACCGAGCCCGAGAGCATCATCGGCCGCGAGCGCACGCCCGGAGGCATCGTCCTGCATGACCCCAACGTCTCGCGCCGCCACGCCAAGCTCACGTTTGACGGACGCGTGTGGCGCATCCACGACCTCCGCTCCACCAACGGCACCCTGGTCAACGACGTTGACATCGACACCTGCGTCCTGCGTGACGGCGACCTTATCACCCTCGGCCTGCTGAACCTCGAGTTCAGGGAGTCATAGCATGATTGATCTCGTACTGTTCGCGGGGCGAATACTTCTCGTCGCCCTTCTCTACGTCTTTCTGTACTCCACGATGAAGACGGGCATCGGGCTCGTGCGCGGCCAGCGCCGTGACGCCGCCATCTGGTCCGTCGACGTCGAAAAGGGAAGCAAGACGTTGCGCGGACTGCACGTAGACATCCTTGGGCCGGTCGTCATCGGACGGTCGCCTTCCTCTGACATCGTCATCAACGAGCCGTTCGTCTCGGCCACGCACGCGCGCTTCACGCTGCAGGGCCCCGCGCTGGTGCTCGAGGACCTTGGCTCTACCAACGGCACCTTGGTCAACGGACACCCCATCAGCCAGCCCGTCACCCTGCGCGACGGTGACGAGGTGCAGGTCGGCGACGCGATCATGAGGGTGAGCAGGCGATGAGCGCCCTACCCTGGCAGAAGCTCTCGCGCTCGCTGCACACGTTGCACGGTGACGGCGATGCGGAGCAGGCACCCATCAACAGCCCTGGCCACGACGACGATCCCACGGTCGTCGAGGGCGCTGGCGCACAGACCCTGAGCGGCAAGTCAGCCACGCTCAGCTGGGCCGCACGCACCGACGTCGGCCTCGTGCGCGGCCATAACGAGGACTCCTTCCTCGCCCTGGCGCCAACCTTTGCCGTGAGCGACGGCATGGGCGGTCACGCCGCGGGCGAGGTGGCGAGCGCCATCGCTGTCGAGACCATATCGAACAACGCACCCGTACACGCCGACGACCTGTTGCTCGGCGCCGCCATCGAGACCGCGAACGCCGCCGTCATCGAGGGGGCCGCGACCGGCAAGGGCAAGGTCGGCATGGGTTGCACCGCCTCCGCCGTCACCATCGAGCAGAACAAGATGGCCGTCGCTCACGTGGGCGACTCGCGCGTCTACCTGCTGCACAATGGCGCCCTGGTACGCCTGACGCATGACCACTCCTATGTGGAGGAGCTGGTGGACGCCGGCGAGATCACCGCCGACGAGGCGCGCGTGCATCCCTCGCGCTCGGTCATCACGCGCGCGCTGGGCTCAGACCCCGACATGTACGCCGACCACTTCACCATCGACGTCTCGGCCGGTGACCGCATCATCCTCTGCTCGGACGGCCTGTCCTCCATGGTCGAGGACTCCCAGATCGAGGCCATTGCCGTCTCGTCCGCGACGCCGCAGGCCGCCGTCGACAACCTGGTCGCATCGGCGCTGCAGGAGGGCGGGCACGACAACGTCACGGTCGTGGTCATCGACGTCTCTGACGACGGCGTCATCGAGCAGCACAGGCGCAGTTACCTGATGCGCCTCGCCGCCGTCGGTGCCTTCATCGCGCTCGTCTGCGCCGGCCTCTTCGTTGCCGCGACGCTGTTCATCCGCAACTCGTGGTACGTGGGCGTCAACAACGAGACCGTCGCGATCTACCGCGGCGTCAACGCATCGCTGCTCGGCCACGACCTCTACACGCTCTCGGAGACGTCGACGGTCAAGGTCGCCGACCTGCCCGACGCCACGCAGGCGAACCTGCGCAACGGCGGGGTGGTCGTGAGCAGCGAGGACGAGGCGCAGGCGACCATTCAGAGCTACCGCGAGCAGATCGAGAGCGACAAGGCCCGCGCGCAGCAGACCGCCGACAAGACCAGCGTCGGCACCGAGACCTCGCAGGCGAACCCCGCCGTCCCCAAGTCGAACGACGAGGCGCCGGCAGCCCTTGGCGGGGACTCGGACACCGCCAACGAGGAGCCCGAGGCGAGTCCGGACGAGTACGACGAGGAAGAGGGAGGCGAGTAGGCATGGCGCTGAGCGAAGGCAACACCCGTCGCAACAACGAGCTCTGGCTGCTGCTGCTCGCGGCGCTTCCCGTGACGTTGCTCTATGCGATGTATGTCGTCAACATGCAGGTCGAGCTCTCCGTGTCGTCGCTGGGCGTACCGCTCGGCCTCTTTGCCGCGTTCACCGTCGCGCACCTCGCCATCCGCAGATATGCCCCGGGAGCCGATCCCGCCATCCTTCCGGTGGTGTTCCTGCTCTCGGGCGTCGGCATCGCCTTTGTCACGAGACTCGCCCCCGACCTGGCCGTCAACCAGGTCATCTGGCTCTTTGTGTCAGTCGCGGCGATGGTCGCGACCCTCGTGCTCGTCCCCAGCCTCGACGAGCTGGCGGAGTACAAGTTCACGCTCGGCGCCGCCGGCGTCGTGCTGTTGCTGCTGCCCATGGTGTTTGGCACCGAGCTGGGCGGCTCCAAGCTCTGGATCAGGATGGGCTCGTTCTCCTTCCAGCCGGGCGAGCTGGCCAAGATCTGCATCATCCTGTTCCTGGCCGCCTACCTCGCCGAGAACCGCGAGATGCTCTCTGCCTCGACGCGGCAGATCGGACCCATCGCGCTCCCCCACCCGCAGATGCTCTTCCCCATGTTCGTCATGTGGGGACTGTCGCTGCTGGTCGTCATCTTCGAGCGTGACTTGGGCAGCGCACTGCTCTTCTTCACGTTCTTCGTGATCATGCTGTACGTCTGCACCGGTCGCGTGAGCTACGTCATCGTATCCATTGGCTTGCTGCTCGTGGGCGCCGTGCTGTGCTACAGCCTCTTCTCGCACGTGCGGACCCGCGTCGAGATCTGGCTCGACCCGTTCAAGGATCCCTCCAACAAGGGCCTGCAGATCGTCCAGTCGCTCTACTCGCTGGCAGACGGCGGCCTCTCCGGCGCTGGCATCGGCAAGGGCCTGCCGCGCCTGATTCCCGTGGTCGAGTCCGACTTCATCTTCTCGGCCATCGGCGAGGAGATGGGACTGCTCGGCGCATCGGGCATTCTGATCGCGTTCATGCTGCTTGCCGTCCGCGGCCTCACGACCGCCGCGCGCGCCAAGTCCGACGTGTCGGCCTTCACGGCCGTGGGACTGACCGCCGCCATCACGGTGCAGGCCTTCCTCATCGTAGGCGGTGTCACCAAGCTGCTGCCCCTGACCGGCGTCACCCTGCCCTTCATGAGCCAGGGCGGCAGCTCGCTCCTGGCAAGCTTCATCATCATCGGCCTGCTGCTGCGTGCCGGCGACGAGGCAACCGGCCACGAGTCGCTCATCGAGACGGCCCCTGCGGCCATGATCGGCCCCAGCGCCACAGCCGCCCCGCCATCGGACGGCTCGCGTGTCTCGCAGGTGCTGCACGGCGCCCACGTGCGCGGCCGCTACGGCATGCTCACGCCCGAGTCGGGCATCCTGGGCCGCGTCGCCCTGGGCAACCGCCTCACCGCGCTCGTCACCGTCTTCACGCTCATGTACGCGGTCCTCATCGCCAATCTGAGCTACATCCAGCTCGTCAAGGCCGACGAGTACCAGCACATGCCCAACAACAACCACACCATCGCGCGAAGCGCCCATGTGCAGCGCGGGGCCATCATCACGCGCGATGGCGTCACGTTGGCCGAGTCGGTGCAGCAGGAAGACGGCACCTACGCCCGTGTCTATCCGCAAGGCTCGATGGCGTCGCACACGGTTGGCTTCGTCTCGCCGCGCTACGGCACCAGTGGCATCGAGCGCACCATGAACCAGCGCCTCACGGGTCACGAGGACTACTCCTCGTGGAACAACGCGCTCTACTCGCTCGCCGGCATCAAGATGCCCGGCTCGTCGGTCGTGCTCACCATCGACTCGCAGATGCAGCTTGCCTGTGAAGCGGCCCTCAACGGGCTGACGGGCGCGATCGTGGTGCTCGACCCGTCCACGGGTGCCGTCCTGGCGAAGGCGTCGTCACCCACCTACTCGAACGATCAGGTGGCGTCACTCATCCAGGAGACCGTGCCCAGCGGCGTGCTGGTCGATCGCGCGAGGTCGGCGCTCTATGCCCCGGGCTCCACGTTCAAGGTGCTCTCGCTCGCGGCGGCACTGGATTCTGGCGTAGCGGGCCTCGACACCGAGTACGCCGCCCCGGCGACACTCGAGATCGGCAACGCCGACATCGTGAACATCAACGAGCAGGAGTGGGAGTCGATGTCGCTGCGCGATGCGCTGGCGATGTCCGCCAACACCGTGTTTGGTCAGGTCGGCACCCAGCTTGGCTCCTCCACGCTCGTCAACTACGCACGTGCCTTTGGCTACGGGTCCGACGGCATCGGCCTCGACTTTGCCACAGAGCCCTCGCTCATGCCCGACCCGGGCGAGATGACCGAGTGGGAGCTCGCCTGGTCCGCATGCGGACAGCCAGTTGGCGAGCACGCGAGTCCTGCCGGCCCGCAGACGACTGTCATGCAAAACGCCATCGTGGCGGCGGCAATCGCCAACGGCGGCATAGCCATGAACCCGTACGTCGTCGATCACATCCTCTCGCCCGAGGGTGCCACCGTTTCGACTGCCCAGCCGCAGGCCTTGGGCCAGCCCGTGTCCGCCCAGGCGGCGGAGGAGGTCAAGCAGGCCATGCTGGCAGTCGTCGAGGAGGGCACCGGCTATGCGGCCCAGATAGAGGGAGTGGCCGTGGCAGGCAAGACGGGTACGGCAGAGGTTGGTCCAGACGTGGCAAACTCGCTGTTCATAGGGTTCGCACCCTACGACCAGCCGACGCTTGCCATCTCCATTTGCATTGAAGGTTCCGAAAACACCGAGGTCAACGGTGTCGCAACACGTCTAGCGGGACAAGTGTTGGCCACTTGCCTCAACATCCAGGCATGGGGGGCTTAAGCGATGCTGATTGACTATTTTGATATGGGGTACCGTGTCTCGCACACGGAAATGATGGGAGAGCGTGATGGCAGGTAGGTCTCTTGGAGGACGTTACACAGTCCAAGACAGAATCGGGACGGGCGGCATGGCTGTCGTGTACCGAGGACTCGACGAGGTACTCGGACGCACGGTTGCCATCAAGACCATGCTGCCCCAATATGCCAACGATCCGTCGTTCGCGGCGCGCTTCAAGCAGGAGGCGCAGGCGGCAGCAGCGCTCAACAGCCAGTACATCGTTCAGGTGTACGACTGGGGCAAGGATGGCGACACCTACTACATCGTCATGGAGTACCTACGCGGTACCGACCTCAAGAGCGGCATCCGCAAGCATGGTGCCCTCGACTGCAAGAAGGTGGCGCAGATCGGCTCCCAGATCGCACAGGCCCTCTCGGTCGCTCACCGTCACGAGATCATCCATCGCGACATCAAGCCCCAGAACATCATGGTGCTGCGCGACGGCAACGTGAAGGTGATGGACTTTGGCATCGCCCGCGCAAAGAACAGCCACCTGACCGCTGACAACTCGGTGCTCGGCACCGCACACTACGTCTCGCCCGAACAGACCCAGGGCAAGGAGCTCGGTCCCACCACCGACATCTACTCGCTGGGCATCGTCATGTACGAGGCGGCCACCGGTAAGGTCCCCTTTGAGGGTGACGACGCCATCAGCGTCGCCCTCAAGCAGGTCAACGAGCAGCCCAAGCCACCAAGCCTGCTCAACCCCAACGTCGACCCCGCACTCGAGTCGATCATCCTCAAGTGCATGCAGAAGAATCCGGCGGCGCGCTTCCAGACGGCCGACGAGCTGTATCACGTTCTGCGCGCCTACATCGCCGGTCGCCTGGGCGACGTAAAGGAGCAGGTTGGCACCGGTGACGTCACCAACAGGATTCCCGTCAAGAACGGCGAGACCGTCCGCATCATCCCCGCGAGCGACCCGGGTAGCACGGGGGCGCGCACCCAGCGCAATCCTCGCCCGTCCGGACGCAACAAGCCGCCCTCGGCCCAGGAGCTGCTCGAGCAGCAGTCGCGCGCCCGTGCGCGTCGCGAACGCCGCCGTCGCGTATTCACCATCCTGGGGTTCCTGGCGCTCCTTGCGGCGGTGGGAACTGCCGTGGCTATGTACCTTGGCAACACGAACACGATGCGCGCCGTTCCCAACCTGCTCAACCTGACGCAGGCGGACGCTCTCGCGCAGATCTCGGACTCGGGCTTCTTCCAGCGCGGCAATGTGACGAGCGAGTACTCGAGCACGGTGGAGGAAGGCAGGGTCATCAGCCAGAACCCTGTCGCGGGCAAGAAGGTTGAGCGCAACACCTCGATTGACCTCGTCATTTCGTTGGGTGAGGAGCCCAAGGAGGCCGTTGTCGTGCCCGACCTGCGCAACATGACGCCCACCGAGGCACAGGCGGAGCTTGCCAAGTACGGCCTCAAGGGCGAGAACAGCGACTCGGTGTTTGACGCAGAGGTGGAGACCGGCAGGGTCGCCAGCCAGACGCCAAAGGCGGGCGAGTCCGCCAAGGAAGGCGACGTCATCACCTATCACCTGTCCAAGGGCACGGAGACCGTCGAGGTTCCCAGCGTGGTCGGCGACTACGAGCAGAACGCCGTACAGGCGCTCAAGGACAAGGGTTTCGAGGTCGAGGTGGCCTATGACAACAGCTCCAACTACGACAAGGGCGTCGTCATGGAGCAGTCAAAGACCGGTACCGCCGAGAAGGGCAGCACGGTGAGGATCGTGGTGTCGCTTGGTAGGGGCACGGTCGAGGTCCCCTACGTGGTCGGCTACGACCAGGCCAGTGCGGAGTCGACGCTCGCGTCGTATGGCTTCAGCGTCACCGTCTACACGCAGAGCAGCGAGTATGAAGCGGGCATCGTCATAGCCCAGAGCAAGAGCGGCACCATCAGCGCTGACAGCGACCATAGCATCACGATTACCGTCTCCACCGGCCCTGAGACCGTCATCGAGGACGAAACGACCGACAACACGGGCAATAGCAACGCGACAACCGTCGGCCAATAGCACATAGGAGCTACCAGCCGGAAGCCTCGTTCTGTGACGACAAATCGTCGCCAAGCGAGGCTTCCGGTCTATACCTCACATCATCACGCTGTGCACCCACTGGTGGCAGTGCGCAAGAAAGGCGGGTTTTGTTCAAGAATGCACAGAGGCTGTTGAGCCGTAGGAGGTTCCTGGCAGGAAGCGCAGGCACCGCAGCGGCTGCCACCACGCTGGGAGCCTGCACCAAGACGCGGCAGCAGGCCAAAGCGCCGGTCAAGTTGGCCATCGTGCACACCAACGACACGCACGTCGAGAAGAACACCATCATCACGCTCTCCGACGGCACCAAGATTGGTTTCTTTGGCCTGGAGGACACCTACACCAACGCCTCGATTGACTTCCTCTGTGCTGGCGGTGACGCATACTACGTCTTTGCCAAAGCGGCGCAGGACACCATGAAGACGATTGACTACCTTCAGTACGATTGCCTCCAGCACTACTTTCAGGAAGCCTGTGGCGGCACGGTACCCGAGGAGTACGCTGACCCCGCAGGCCAGGGTCGCATCGAGACCATAGTATAGACAAGGAAGTGGAGGCCGGACATGGCACTTGACAACGAGCTGTTGTATTACCTGCTGTATGCACTTGTTGCCCGCGGCGGTCGCGGCGATGCCCTGTTTGGTGACGCGCTGCCACTGACGCGCGGGGCCTTGGTACGCAGTCTTGCCGCCGACGCTTTTCCCGAGCTGTGGTTCGAGATTCCCCTACTGGGCGAACCGTGGCTTGACTTTCATGCCCTCACGTCACGAAGCGACCTGAAAGCCGGCATGACGTTCTCGCCCGAGCAGACCGGCGGGTGTCCCCGCGCATTCGAGTGGTTTGCGGCACAGCCAGAAAAGGGGGTACGGCAGCTAGCGCTGAGCTGGGACACGAGCAGAGGTGATATCGAACATCCTGCCATCCAGCTCTTGGTGTACGATACTCCTTCCTATCCCGCGTTGACCTGCGGTTTCTTAGAAGCGGCGGGGCGTCCGGACGCTACGGCGGCATACCGCTCGTTTGTCGATCGCATGCCAAAGGGTTGGTTTGCCTGCTATACGGGAGTATTCCCCGGAAGGACCACACCGTTTTTGCGCGTCGAATGCATCCCCAGCAGCGAGCAGCAAACCGCATATGCCAACAGCCAGGACCTGCTGCGCGAGCATCTATGCCAGATGGGCATGACGGAGCCACCAGAGGACCTGCTCTCTCGTTGTCAGGCACTGGCAAAGGCAGCGCGCAAGATCGAGTTCCAGTTTGACGTCACTCCCGAGGGCTACGCTGGAGACACGTTCAGCGTGAGCCTGCGCTTTGCCTGCCCACCGGGCACTGACGACTGGCTGTGCCTGGCCACGGACGGGCCCGTCGGGGAACTGATGGGCGGACTGCAGGCCGACGGCATCGTCGACGATCGCTGGAGGCTGCTCGAGCAGACGAGCTTTGCCAATCGCGTTGGCTTTGCGGGCGAGAGCACCACGCTGTTCTGCTATCCGGCGTTTCTCAAACTGCGTTGGCGCGCAGGCAAGTTTGTAGACGCAAAAGCCTATCTGGTTGCGGGCGTGATGAAATGAGAACGCCCTCGTATGAGCAAGCATTTGAGGTTCTCTGCCTGTTGGCGGCCGACGAGGGCCGCGGGGAGGTCCTCTTTGGCGACAGCTTGGAGCGGGCTCGTGTCCTTGTGCCGCCTTTCATGGTCGGAGAGAAGTTCCCAGACGTGTATCTCGAGTTTCCCCTTGCGGGGGATCCGTTTCTTGACGTCACCGTCCTTCTGCACGACCCAGTGCGCGGAACGCGCATCGATTCGCCCGCGGCTGGCAACACGGGACCGATGATTGACTGGTTTGCCGATGCATGCAGGACCTATCCCAATATCAGCTGTGGATACGAGCTTGACACCAAGAAGCCTCAGCTCGCCCAGGCAGCCGTGCACTTTCAGCCCCGCAAGGACATCGAGCTGGTCGAACCGTTCTGCAAGGTCATTGGCGAGCCGGAGCGCGCGTCTTTGTACCTCGACCTTGCAAGGCGCATGCCCCAGGGATGGCCGCTCTCGTTCTTTGGGCTGTTCCGCGGGCGGCCTGGCAGTCCCCTGCGCGTCTGCGGCTACATGGATTACAACGAGCAAGCCGCATGTAGGGACAATCCCGACCGCTTGCGCAGCGCCTTTGATGCTATTGGGTTCTCTCACTATGACGACGCGATGATTGAGCAGGTCCATGCTTTGCTGGCGGTGGCGCCGGATACGGTGGACTTCCAGTTTGACCTGTACGAGGATGGCACGCTTGGCAGTACGTTCGCGATAGATGTGCAGTTTGCCATCGAACGACCCGAGCGCGTGCGTTCGTCGTTTGCAGAGGGCCCCACCTCGCGCGTCATGCACCTGTTTGAGGAGTGGGGCATTGCCGACAAGCGCTGGCGCCTTGGTGCAGAAGCCGCCTTCGCCCGCTCGATACCCGTTGAGCTGGACGATGGATCGGCAGGCCGTTTTGCCTTCACGCTCATGCCGCAATGGGTCAAGGCACGCTGGACGGACAAGGCGCTGCAGCCCTCGAAACTCTACATGCTGGGGTCAGCGGGCCTTCTGTAGCGTGGCACGGGACTCCCCGACACGTACGCATAACAAAGCAGGTCAGCGGCAACATAGCCACTGACCTGCTGTTTTATCGTGGTGCCCCCGGACGGATTCGAACCGCCGACACCCGCTTTAGGAGAGCGGTGCTCTATCCCCTGAGCTACGAGGGCCTGCAAGAAATCATTCTAGCATCTTAGCGCCCACGCATGCGCCAAATTGGCATGCTCGCCCAATACACGCACACATGGTACCGCAGACGCCAGCAGCGGCACGAGACCTACTTCTCTGCCTTGCTCGCCGCATCCTCCTCGAGGACCTTCATCATGCGCCTGCGGCTCATGCCCTTCGTCGTCTCGTTGGCCTTGTTGCGCATAGGCCTGATCTTGCGGAAGTCATAGATGAACGCCACGATGATCAGCACATAGGCGGCGACCATGAGAACCACCGACAGAACGGCCAGCGCCTCCGACGCAGTGCCGGTGCTCTGCATGTAGTGCATGACACCCCACGAGGCCAGTGTGCTGAGGATGCCGGCAATCATCAGACCCCACCACAGCTTGCGAGCCTTGTCGTAGCCGGGCTGCTGCTTGAGGATTACCTGTGCCGTGTCGTAGACGACATCCTCCTCGCGGCGCTTCTCGGCACGGGCGGCCTTGCGCTCCTCCTTGGACATCTCGGACGTGGGCTTGGCGCCTACTGCGCGCACCGTTCCCGCCGCCTCGCGCGTCGGCTTTGCGCGCGCGGCAGACTTGCGCGAGAAGCCGGTGCTCGTCGTTTCGGACGCAACATCTTCCTCGCTCTGCTTGGCCTTTGCCGCGGCAGCCTCCCTCATTGCAGAGGGTAGCGTGCCTGCCTCCTTAGCCTCCTCGCGAGCTCCCTTTATGGTATCTAGCAGCGACATTGTTACCTCATTGCCTCGAAAGTTGAACCCGTGATGATCTGGAACGCCTCCTGGTAGCGCTCGGAAGTGCCCTTGATGACCTCGGCCGGCAGGTGGGGCGGCTCGCCCGTCATGTCCCAGTTGGCCTTGAGCCAGTCACGCACGTACTGCTTGTCGTAGCTCGGCTGCACGACGCCCTCGTGGTAGCCTTCCTGCGGCCAGAAACGGCTGGAGTCGGGGGTGAGGCACTCGTCAATGAGCGTCAGCTCACCGTCGATGATGCCAAACTCGAACTTGGTATCAGCGATGATGATGCCACGAGTTGCCGCATAGTCGGCCGCAGCGTTGTAGATGGCGAGCGATGCATCGCGCAGCTTCTCGGCCATCTCGAGTCCCACGATGTCGGCGCAGCGCTCAAACGAGATGTTCTCGTCGTGATCGCCAATCTCGGCCTTGGTGGAGGGGGTGAAGATCGCCTCGGGAAGCTTTGACGCCTCGGTCAGGCCGTCGGGCAGCTTGATGCCGCAAACCGTACCGTCCTCGTCGTAGGTCTTCTTGCCCGAGCCGGTCAGGTACCCACGCACTATGCACTCGATGGGGATGGTCTGCGCCTTCTTGACCAACATAGAGCGGCCCGTGAGATAGGAGGCGTACGGCTGGTACTCCTCGGGATAGTCGGCAACGTTCATCGAGATCATATGGTTGGGCATAAGGTCCGCAAAGCGGTCGAACCAGAATGCGGAGATGCGCGTTAGGATCTCACCCTTGTAGGCGATCTCGTCAGGAAGGATGAAGTCAAAGGCGCTGATACGGTCGCTGGCAACCATTAGCAGACTGTCACCGCAGTCATAGATGTCACGGACCTTGCCGTGAGAGTCGGGGCGTAGCTCAAGAGCCATGGGATTCCTTTCATGCCCGTTGCACATACGCCCGCTATTGTAGCGCACGAGCAGCAGCGATGTGACTTGCGTGCCATCCTATACAAGAGTCCCCGGCGCAACAGTGGCGCACTAGACTTCGCGAGGCTCGTGGTTGCGTGTCAGAGGGATGCGAATGGTAAAGGTCGTACCCTTGCCCAGCTCAGAATCGATGGCGATGGTGCCGTTGTGCTGGTCAACGATCTCCTTGGTGATAGCCAGACCGACGCCGAGCCCGCCCGACACGCGCTCGCGGCTCACATCCGAGCGCCAGAAGCGCGAGAACACCTTGGGAACGTCCTCTTCCGCGATGCCAATGCCCGTGTCCGCCACCGAGATAATCGCGTCCTTGCGGTCGTTGTCCACCGACACCACGATCCAGCCACCTGGCGAGGTGTAGCGCATGGCGTTGGACATGATGTTGGTGATCGCCTCGCGGATGAGGTCGGGGTCGATGTCGGCATAGCACTCGTGCCGGCTGGTCTTGTCGTCAAAGCGCAGGTGCAGGCCGCGCTCGTGGAACAGCTGGTGCTGGACCGAGACCAGACTACGCACCAGATGCACGACGTCGGTCGACTCGATCTTGAGCTGGCGCTTGCCGTTTTCGATGCGCGAGAGGTGCAGCATTGCATCGACGAGACGCGAGAGGCGGCGCACCTCCGAGGAGACCGTCTCAAAGTGCTCGTCATCGGCCGGGAGGACCCCGTCCTGCATTGCCTCGACGGTCACCAGCATCGCCATGAGAGGCGTGCGAAGCTCATGGGCCACATCGCTCGTCAGGCGATGCTCGAATTTGATGTCGCGCTCGAGCGTGTTTGCCATGCTGTCAAAGGTCTCGCCCAGCCGTCCGATCTCGTCGTCGCCGGTAAGGCCCGTGCGAGCCGTGAGGTCGCCGCCGCGAATCTGAGCCGCGGTAGACGTGATGATCTTGATGGGGCGCGTGAGCGAGCGCGACGCCAGCGAGCCCATGACGAACGCAAGAACCACAGCCACAAGCGCTGACGTGGCGATTGCCGCATACGAGTTCGAGCGGAAGGCCGCATCGGACTTGGTGATCAGCGCCTCGGTGCCAAAGGCCCACATGCGCACCTGCCCGACTGCCGTTCCGTCGTCGTCGGTAACATCCGCCGAGACAATCGAGTCCGGCTCTGTGGGCTGCATGATCGTGGAGGACTCGTTTGTGCGCGCCCCTGAACTGCGACGACGACCTTGGCTCCAGGTGTCGTCGTACAGGACCTTGCCGTTGCTGTCCACCACCTGGACGCCGATCTCCGACGAGGCCGACGACGCCAAGCGCGCGTATTCGAGCGCGCCGTCGGTCCACTTGCCCTCCTGCCGGTACTCGGCGGAGAGCGTGTCGGCCGTGCGCTGGGCCAGGCTCTGCATGTTCTCGCGCGTGTAGCCGCGGAACTGGCCCTCCCACACGAACGCCAGCACCACTGTCATGACCACGGCGGTCACCACGGCAACCAGCGCGAAGAACAGCATCATCTTGAGTCGGAAGGCCCCGCCAAAGCCGGATTTTGGCTCGGGTCGAACCGTGTTGTACGAGGTCCTATTTGACAAGGAAGAGGAGTCTCCCCCTCTTCCTGTCACGAATGTCTTTGACACGCTGGCTCCGTGCTACTCGGCGTCTGCCTGGCGCTGCGGGGCCTCAAAGCGGTAACCCACGCCGTGGACGGTGTAGAGCCAACGCGGGTTGCGCGGATCGTCGCCGAGCTTGGCGCGCAGGTTCTTGACGTGAGAGTCGATGGTGCGCTCGTAGCCCTCGAAATCGTAGCCAAGGACCTTCTCGACCAGCTCCATGCGCGTGTAGACGCGGCCGGGATAGCGGGCGAGGGTCATGAGCAGCTTGAACTCGGAGGCCGTCAGGTCGACCTCCTTGCCCTCGACCGTGACCTTGTGGCCGGAGATGTCGATGACCAGGTCGTTGAAGTCGAGCACCTCGAGAGCCGGCTCGGCCTCGGCGTGGGCACGGCGCAGCAGCGCGCGTACGCGTGCGACCAGCTCGCGCGGCGAGAAGGGCTTGATAAGGTAGTCGTCTGCACCAAGCTCGAGGCCAATGATGCGGTCCTCTACCTCGCCCTTAGCGGTAAGCATGATAATGGGCACGTTGGACGTCTCGCGGACGGCGCGGCACACGCGCTCGCCCGAGAGCTTGGGCAGCATGAGATCAAGAATGATCAGGTCAAACGAGTGCTTCTCGAACTCCTCGAGAGCGCTCTGGCCATCGCCGACGCCACGCACCGCATAGTTCTCACGCTCGAGATAAGCAGCGACGGCGTCGCGAATGGCCTTCTCGTCCTCGACCAGCAGGATCCTCTTCTCGTCTGAAGCCATTGTGGCCTCCTTAGGTAGCAACCATCAGCCTCGTATGAGCCATATATATCAGTATTTTACCCCAAACGACACAGTTTCAACACGGCCTAGAGGGCAAAGGACCTCACTGCTACCGCAGAAGGATATCCTGTTTGCGCATCTTTCACCGTGGCAAAGGTCGTAAACGTCGAGCATATGCCGTCACGCACGGGATACTCGCCGTAGTCGAGGCACCGGTTGGTCGCGCTGAGAATCGAGTAGGTCTCCTTGTCAACATCGATCACGAAGTATGATGCGCGGCTCTTGATGATGAACAGGCCATCTTTGCCCGCCACCTGCGCCGAGGGCTCACGCACCAGGGTGATGAACGGCCCGTCGCCCGTTCCGATGTAGGTTCCCATCTTGCCCAAAAGCCCGCCCGACGAGTAGTTTGCCTCGACCGAGAAGGCAAAGCGATTGCCCATGCGAACTGCCCTGAAGGGACGCACGCTCTGCGGGAGCACAAGCTGGTCGACGATGGTTGTCAGGTCATCGCGCAGGTCGTAGGCTGTGATGCCGTAGAAGACGCCCTCGTCCGCGCGCACGCGCGGGGCCAGCGTCACCGTGCCGTCGGAGACCGAAGGCGGCGCCGCAAAGCGCCCTGGCGACTCGACCACCGCCTGGGCGTCGCTATCGCCCCTGTGCCAGAGGTAGCAATACGAGCTCTCCCTGGTCTTGGTGCCGCTGATGGCGGGCATGACCTGCCAGATAACCGCGTCACCCGCGACGGCAAAGAGCGGCGGATCCCAGTCCGCGCCGCCCTTCCACAGCGTCGACACCACGCCCGACACAGCTCCGTCAGCAAAGCTCTGCGCGTACAGGACCCAGTCGCGCTTGAGCATGTCGATCTCGACCCACGCATACACCTGGTCAGAGCACCGCACGTCGTAGATGGCCATGTTGGGCTCGTCACCCATGACCATGCTCGTCACCACGTCGGTGAGGCTGCCGGTCTCGGACGAGAGCGCGACCGCCTTGACCACGGGAAGAGCCGACGAACCGGCTGCGAGGCCGGGGATCCACGTCCCGGCAGATGGACGCAGTACCGTTCCGACTGGCAGAGTCCAGCTGGCCGTCTCGGCAAGCTGCAGGTCAACCTCGGCGTAGGCACTGTCCTCTGCGAGGATGTTGGTTGCGGCGCGCTCGTCGACCACCACGGGGTCGGAGACCTCGCTGCCCCGATGCTTGCAGCCGGAGGCGAGCCCGATCGCCGTCGCGGCGACAGCGGAGGCCGCGCTCGCGCGAAACAGCCCACGCCTGCTTATGTTGCCGAAGATTGCCATTGCCTGAGGCCTACGCCAGGGAAGCTCGTGCAGCCTGCTGAGCCGCGCGCAGGGCAATGGTCATCTGGTCTGCGCATGAGGTGCCACGGTTGTGACAGGTGTTTCCGGCCAGGAGGTCCACGATATCGTCGACCGGCTTACCCGCGACTAGCTTTGCGACGGCCTTCGTGTTGCCGTTGCAGCCGCCGTCAAAGACGACCTTCTCGATGGTTGACCCATCGTCGGAGACCTCGACATGAATGGAACGCGGGCAGACCCGCTGAGGCTTGTAATCGAGTGCGTACATTCTCTCCCCCTTGAGTTTGGTAGATATCAGTATAACGAGCAGTGGCTGACAGACTCACGCGGAACGCCACATCGTCAAATACCCCAAGCTCACTGCGCACGGGACGAGATACCGTGGCCGTTTTGCGATAAGGCCCGCTTTGTCATCTGTTGAGCTCTTGGAGAGGTGTGAAGTGCGGAGAACGGTGGCTTGCGCAAGGTCGCGTGGACAAAGTTGGACTTATGTACGATTTTTAAGCGACCCCTCGAGTATCCGAGCAACAAAACCGCAGGTCGCGAAAGCTCAATACTCAGGGGGTCACTGATAATTCGTACATAAGTCCAACTTCGTCCACGCGACCATCCATCTGACGTCCGGTTATGACAAAAGGCCCGCAGTCGACCACCTGAAAACAGAGACCGACTCTCCTGAGAGCAGATTGTGGTCGTGCCGACGCGCTACTCGAAGCTCAGCTCCTCCAGCCGGTCGAAGACAATGCCGATGCGCCCCAGGAAGCTCCACGGGTCGAAGATGACATCCAGCTGCTCGGACGTGAGCGTGCACTCCGCGTCGTCCTCCAGGCGCTCGCGGAGGGTCTTGCCGCTGCGCGCCTGCTGGACGTCCTCCCACACCTGCATCGAGTTGCGCTGCACGATGGCATAGGCCGCCTCGCGCGTGATGCCCGTGTCGACCAGTGCAAGCAGCACCTTGGACGAGTAGATCAGGCCTCGCGTGCGGTTGAGGTTGGCTTCCATGCTCTTGGGGTACAGCACGAGCCCATCGATGATGCGGATCAGGCAGGTGAACATGTGGTCCAAGGCAATGAAGCTGTCGGCCAGAGCAACGCGCTCGTTGGATGAGTGGCTGATGTCGCGCTCGTGCCACAGAGCCACGTTGTCATAGGCTACCTGCGCATTTGCCTTGACGCAGCGTGCGAGGCCACAGACCTTCTCCACCGTAATCGGGTTGCGCTTGTGCGGCATGGCGCTCGAACCCTTCTGCCCCTTGCGGAACGGCTCCTCGGCCTCGAGCGTATCGGTCTTTTGGTAGGCGCGGACCTCCTGCGCGATGCGCTCGCAGCTGGCTGCCGTCGTGGCAAGAACGCTGGCCAGATAGGCATGGTGATCACGGCTGATGACCTGCGTGGACAGGGGGTCTCCGTCGAGCCCCATGTGCTCGCATACGTATTGCTCAACGAAGGGGTCGATGGAGCTGTAGGTGCCCACGGCGCCGCTGATCGCGCCCACGGCCACCTGCTTGCGAGCATCGCGCAGGCGCTCGAGGTCGCGGTAGAGCTCCCAGGCCCAGCTACCAAACTTCATGCCAAAGGTCATGGGCTCAGCATGTATCCCGTGCGTGCGCCCCACGCAAAGGGTGTCGCGCTCCTCAAATGCACGGCGCTTGCAGATCTCGCCCAGCTTGCGGCAGTCCTCGATGATAATGTCGGTCGCTTGGGCAAGCTGGTAGCAGAGCGCGGTGTCGCCCAGATCCGAGCTGGTCATGCCGTAGTGCACCCAGCGGCTGGGCTTGGGATCGCCCTCGGGCACGTCGGCATCGATGTACTGGCCCATGTTGGTGAGGAAGGCAATGACGTCGTGGTTGGTAACGGCCTCGATCTCGTCGACCTCCTCCTTGTTGAAGGTGGCGTGGTCGCGGATCCACTGGGCCTCCTCGCGCGTGATGCCGATTTTGCCCATTTCAGCATGCGCTTCGCAGGCCAGAACCTCGATCTCCTGCCAGATGGCGTACTTGTTCTCGAGGGAGAAGATGTGACCCATCTCGGGGCGAGTGTAGCGGTCGATCATGGGAGTCCTTTCGCGGAATGATG
>JAGAVX010000012.1 GCA_017941705.1 Atopobiaceae bacterium | reverse complement strand
TCCACCGGTGGCATGGGCACCACGATTCTCTACATCGTCGGTGGCATCATGGTTGCTGGCGCTATCGTCGTGCTCATCACCAAGAAGCGCGTGAACAGCATCGAGAAGTAGATCTCGTAGCTGCTCAACATGTACGTTCGCGTTAGACAGCTAACGCATCCCAGGCTCGGGGCGGGGAATATCGCCCGCCCCGAGCTTTCTTTACAGGGGCGTAGGGCTCAGCCCATGCCATTCCCTGTGCATGCTCAAAGGGAGACATTTCGTTTTGTGGCACCTGCCTCTCTTTGAGCGTGTTGTAGGCAAACCGGACCCATTTCCATTTGCCGAGTCAGATACAAACAATGCAAGAAACGCGAGGACCGGTGAAGGTACTGGGCAACAAAAAGGATCGAGCTCGGAAGGCATCGCGCCGTCCGGACCTGACGACCATTATCACGGTCGCAGTCCTGGTGCTCGGTCTTGCCATCATCGCCTACCCCACCTTCTCTGACTGGTGGAACAGCTACCACCAGTCCCGAGCAATATCGATTTATGCATCCGAGGTCGAGAACACTGACACGGCGACCATTGACGCCATGCTCGCCGAAGCCGAGGCCTACAACCAGCGCCTTCTCGAGAAGAGCAATCGCTATCAAATGACCGAAGAAGAGGAGCGGGAGTACAACTCACTGCTCAACCTCACGGGCAATGGTGTCATGGGATACATCCAGATCAATAGCATCGGTGTCAGCTACCCCATCTACCATGGCCTTGAGGAGAGTGTCCTGCAGATAGCAATCGGGCACATAGGGGGCACCTCGCTGCCAGTGGGCGGAGCGTCCACGCATGCGGTGGTTTCCGGCCATCGCGGTCTCCCTTCGGCAAAGCTCTTCACTGACATCGACAAGCTTGTGGAGGGCGACACCTTTACCATCACGACGCTCAATCGCACGATTACCTACGAGGTCGATCAGATTCGCATCGTGCTGCCCGAGGACATGAGTGACCTTAACATCGAGACTGACGCTGACTACGTGACCCTGGTCACGTGCACCCCGTATGGCGTCAATACGCACCGGCTGCTTGTGCGTGGCCATCGCATCGACAACATCGTCGGCACGGTGGCGATTCCGGCCGAGGCCGTGCAGATCCCCAACTACATCGCCGTACCTGCGGTGGGCATTCCCATGCTCTTTGTGTACCTTGCGGGATTGCTCATTTACTACCGTTTTTATAAACCCGGCTACGACAAGGACAGGGTCATGCAAGAGCTTGATAGACTGAAAGAAGAGAGCGATGAGTAGCGCGAAGAAAGGGAACCCCATGCAGAAGAAGAGATTCTTAGGAGCGCTTGCTGCGGTCTTTTGCGCGTTGTTCTCTGTGATGCTGTGCGCACAGGTTGCGCTGGCAGCGGACGGCAACACCTTGACCGTGGGCATCGCCGACGAGAGCTACCTCAGCGACGTCACCAGCAAGGACACCTTGGTCGTGGACGTGTACAAGGTGGCTTCGGCGGAGTACGACGCTGCTAACGACACGTACGACTACACCATGATCGATGCGTTTGCTGGCTTGCAGAGCGATCTTGAGGCTGCACTCAACGGAACCGGTGACTGGACCAAGTTGTGCGAGTCGGCGGCCGCCCTTGCGCCAAACGCCACGCCGGTTGTGCAGGGCCATGTCATCGCTGGAGCCGGTGCGGGAAGCATCAGCCTTGCAGATGACGGCATCTATCTGGTGCTCGCTCATGGCAAGGCCGAGGCTGCCGGTGCCGCTATCATCCACGGCACCAACAACGACTACACCTTCCAGGCGTCGCTTGTAGCAATGCCTACCAAGTACGACAAGAACGGGCAGATGTCCGGTGAGATCCGCACGGACGATTCGTATGGCGAGTGGCACAACGAGGCCAACATCATCCTCAAGTGGTCGATGAAGCCCGCTGGCAAGCCCGACGAGCCCGGTAAGCCGAGCAAGCCCGAGACCCCGACCAAGAAGGTCGTGCGTACCGGCGACGAGGACCACCTCTTCCCGTTCTACGTTGCGATGGGCGTGAGCGGTGTCCTGTTTGCGGTGCTGGCGGCCAAGAGCATCCGCGAGAAGCGCAACAACAACAGCGAGTAGCGCCATCTCGCTGGTAAAAGAGAAACGTTGCCCCTTAGTGCTCTCACCTGTGAGAACATTGAGGGGCAACGCTATGACCCAAGAACGCAGACCTGCCCGACCCATAGGGCGAGTGTCTGACACGTAGAAGAGAGCGCAATGCCTGAAGCTTCGCACAAAGTACCGGTGGCTT
>JAGAVX010000093.1 GCA_017941705.1 Atopobiaceae bacterium | reverse complement strand
CGTCGGCTGCGACTACGCAGCGCGCCACCCCGAGGTGGGGGCGCGCATCTGCGCGTACTATGAGACGCGTGATGACATCCACCTGCTGCCCTGCTGCCGCAGGGACCTCTCGGCGCTGCGGCCAGGCGACACGGTAACGGCTGGCTGTACGCTCTGCGACCTCATGCTGGCGGAGCGTGCGCCTCACGTGCGCCGGCGCAGCATCTACCGCCTTCTGCTGGAGGACGAAGGCTTTGCCTGGCCGGACTATGCTGGCAGGGAGATGACCCTGCAGGACTGCTGGCGCGTGCGGCATGAATCCCAGCTGCAGGATGACGTGCGAGCCTGTCTCATACGCATGAACGTGTGCTGGCACGAGCTGCCCGAGCGCCGAGAGAACACGACCTTCTGTGGCACGTGGCTCAACAACCCGCCTGCACCTGACTGCGTGGGGCTGGCGCCGCGCACGTTCGCCCTGCTCGAGAAGGCGCGCGAGCTGCTTTCTCCCAAAGAGCAGGAGGCGCGGATGCGGAGCTGGTGCGAGCACTATCCAACGGACGAGGTGGCTGTGTACTGCAACGGGTGCGAGCGTGGGGTGGCGCTGGGCGGTAGGCGCCCCGTGCAGGTTCTCGAGCTGCTCTTTCCGTCTCCCGTGACTGTCTGACACGCCTATTATGCGGGCTTCGTGATGCGCGAGGCGTGTATTGTAGTGGCCATTTAGGTTGTTATTCACCCATAGCCCCCTGACACGAAGCCATACGTGCCGGTTGCGGCATGCGCCACTTGCGCTACATGGCATCCGAGACGGGAGCTTGCGGCGAGGCAGCGTCACACGCGGAGCCGCTCCGCGGCTCTCGCGCGCGTGGGATCGACTCACATGGGCGTCAGCGCCGCGTTGGCTGAGAGGGGCACCTGTGCCCGACCAACCCTGATCTGGGTAATGAAGAATACCCAGGAAAGTAATGCAGCCGCAGGTAGAGCGGCTGTTTTCATGCGCAGTCCAGCCGATTCCCAAGAATCGGTCCAGCCGACAGAGCCGACCACGTGTTCGAGGTACGGCGAATCGGCGAACGGTTTACGGGACCTATAATCATGGAAGCCGAGACAGGAGGGAGTCCCATGGACAGGCCGGTCACCACGCTCTTCATGCTCATGTCGCTCGACGGCAAGATAAGCACCGGCGAAGGCGACAGGCTCGACTTCGACCGCGACCTGCCGCTCGTGCCCGGTGTGGCCGATGGCCTGCTTCAGTACTACGAGCTGGAGCGGGAGACCGACCCCTGGTCGCTCAACACCGGACGCGTGATGGCCAAGGTCGGCGCCAACGAGCTGCCCATGCCCGAGCGGCTGCCTGTCTCGTTCGCGATTGTGGACAACGCACATCTGACCGAGGCCGGCGTGCGGTGGCTCTGCGACAGGTGCCGGGGGCTCGTCGTCATCACCTCGAACGCCGCACATCCTGCCCGTACGGTGGCCGAGCCTAACCTCTCCGTCATGTACCTTCAGCGTCCGTCCCTCTCTGAGGCGTTTTGCCGCCTGAGGTCAGAGCATGGTTGCAAGCGCTTGACCGTCCAGTCGGGCGGCACGCTCAATGCGGCGCTCGTGCGCGAGGGGCTCGTCGACTTCGTGGACGTCGTGGTGGCCCCGCTTCTGGTGGGAGGGCGCGACACGCCCACGCTCGTGGACGGCCCGTCGCTCGCGTCGCTCGCGGAGCTCTCTAAGCTCTGTCCCCTCGAGCTGCTGGACTGCGAGGCCCTGCGGAACTCCTACGTAAGGTTGCGCTACCGGGTGGCCCTGTTGTCGTAGTGGCTATTCCGAACTGACAGGCCCCTCGTATTCGATGACAATGTGCGGTCCGATGGTCTGAAGCTTATTCGCCTCGCTCTTTGGAATGAGGGCGAGCTCGTACCCACATGCGTGTGCCACGCGCGCGAGCGTGTCGGCGCGGGGGCATACCCCCTGCGCGAGAGACGAGCTGACGAAGGAGTCTGACCTGCCAATCTCCCGCGCCACCTGCCTACCGGACTTTCCGCTCGCCTCGATGATCAGGCGCATAGCCTCGGTTGCATCCATAGCTCACTCCCGCTTGTTGACATGATCGCATCTCTAGCGAGTGTAGCGCAGGAAGCATTCCTCACGTCAGGCGGGCATTGCGCCTCTCGCCATGCGTGAGCGGTTCGCCACTGTCTGCACGTTCAAGCGCGAGCGATCTGTAGTCCTTGCCGATGTCAGCCATGGCAAGCGCTGCGACTTTTGCGACGAGTTCCTTGAGGTCTTCCTGGTGCTTCCCCAACCCTTCGTAAGCGCGAAGTGATGCGTCGCGCAGGATGTCCTCTACCATCTGCGCGATGGCGAGCACGCGATCGTCCCTTGTGTAGAGCTGCATCAGGGCAACGATGCTGAGGTCGAGGAGACGGTCGTATGCGAGCAGCGCATCAAGCAGGAGCCTGAGTGACGACCCCTCGAGGGAAAGACGCATGGCGGATGAGCCATCATCCAGCAGGTGGCACTCGGTTGAGGGAACGGGCAGAGACCCATGCAAGTAAGGTTCGTCGAACCAGCGTGACATGTGGTCGCCCTCGGGCTCGTTGAACCATGACCAATCGTGCCGAATGACCTGCTGCATGTCGTATGCGCAGACAGCGAGCTCGTTGACTTTGTCGCTCCATATGCCAAGTGACGTTCCACGGCCAAGAACGGCCGCTTCGGGTACGAATAGCGCCCTCATACCCATGAGGAGTTCCTCGCAAATGCGGGACTCGCGACTCTGGCTATATGTCGTGAGCCGCCACATGCGCCAGACGAGGTCGAGATGGCTAAACTGACCCATCCATACGCGGGAATACGTATCGAGTGAGTTGATGGCGTCGAGGACCTCTTCCCCGCACAGGTCAATTGTTGGCATGCCACGCTCCAATATCTTCGATCTCCATTAACCGACTAAATATATTTAGGCGATTGTGTTAGGATGTCAAGCATGGGGTGTCCGCGATGACGATGCTCGGCTTGACGTCAGACCATGCGAGCCGAGTTACGTCCATGATTGGAGAGAAGGCGATAGCCATGTCATTCGATGACGAACTTAAGGACTACAAGCTGGTTGCGCCCGATGTGGATGCCCTTCTGCGCCACTTCGAGCGGAGGTACATGAACCCCACCGCCTCCACCCCGTCGCTGTTGGCTGCGGCAGGTCCTTTGTTCGAGGAGCTATCGCCCCTCGCCCCTCTTGACAAGGACGGAGAGGCAAAAGCGATATGGCTACGGATACCAAGAGGGACGATCGAGGACTACGACACGTTCGAGGACATGAGGGAATGGGGTGAGGTGGAGACCCACGCGGAGTACGAGGCTCGCTGGCTCGAGGAATACCCGGAAGAGCTCTCATGGTACCGGCTCGTGGCAGTGCAGTCATTTGAGCCTGACGGGAAGCTCCGGTACGTCGGCATCAGCCTGGGCGATGAGACCATCGTGTCGATGCTGATGAATGAGCGGCCCTCCTACGATCAAATGGGTCGCTATGAAGAGGCGGTTGCCTGCCGGCTGTGCTCGCTCATCCTCCCGGCCGTTCGGGAGTCGATGGCGCTCCTTGCAGGCGAGTCGTACAACCAGGTGGTCGCGACGTCGCTGCCCTACCAGTTCAGGGTCGGTGTCATCAGGAGGCGTGACCTGTGGGAAGTGGAACCGGAAGCGAGGGCGCGCGACTATGACGGGCTCTCCGAGGAGTCGGTGCGGGCGTTCAGGGAGCTCGTCGAGTCTGGGATGAACAGCTCCGACAAGGTCGACAGGATAGGCGATTTCACGGCAAACGACTTCTTCAACGCGTGCAAGTTGGGCTACGAGTCGATCGGCAGAGACTGCGACGATCAGAGCCCTTCCGAGCTGTACCAGCGATACGCCGACGGACGTGACGAGGGGCTGACGGGCAAGGGGTTCGGGCTGAACGAGGGGCCAGATATCGACTTCGACGACCCGAAGGCCTGGGACGAGTGGTACTTCCGCAGGTCCCAGCATGGCGGGCACCCTTGGGAGGTCGTGTCCGGTGGCAACAGCACCCATGTGGAACTGTATGTGTCGCACGACAAGCGAAAGCTCGAGTGGAAGTTCAGGCTTGGCGAGATATCGGAGGAAGAGTACGAGCGGGGGCTTGAAGGTGCGAGATACTACTTCGTCATCGCGGGAAAGCATCGACAATTCGAGGCGGTCAGCTTCTATCTTGCGCTGTCTGCCGCTGGGCTGCCGGTCGTGATTCGCGATGCCGAGCAGCTCCTCGCGAGGCTCGACGGCACCGACTGGGTCGGGGTCGTCCCGCATCACGTCTTCCCTAGGTATTGCGAGGAGCTCTTCCCCGATGAGTATGGGACCATCATTGACTTCACGCATGTGTACGAGGGGGAGGACGCGTGGTTTGACCAGGTCGTCTGGCTCCCAGAGGAAGAGGCGGTTATCTCGGAACGCTCGGTGGAGCGCGGAGAACGGTCTGGCCAGATGGCGCCTGAGAAGCCGTAGGAAGGAGGCTTCCATGTACGATCTGAACAATGTGGCGCATGACTTTCCATGGACTGCAGTGCCCAACCAAGGATCGCCTGTAGAGCCTTGGCGCAATCCTGGCTCGAACTGGTTCGACGAGCTGCCGGAGGGCTGGGGCGATGTCATTCATGCGTACCTTCTCCAGCTCGATATGCTGGTGAGGCGCAACAGGTGGTATATCTACGTTGCCCAGGTCAAGGAGAAGTTCGGGACGCTGAGGTTCTACGTCGACATCCTTGATGCCGAGGGCCTTCCTTGTTATGCGGATTCAGCTGAAGATGTGAAGCGCTTCTATGAGCTTGTGCATGAGATGGAATCCGAGACGGGACGGGTGTGTTGCCATTGCGGGACGCGTGAGGACGTCCGATGCTACGGCGGATGGATCCATTACGCATGCCCGTCGTGCGAGGAGAGGGTGCGCGATGAGATTGCCTGACATTGAACTCATTGGGTGCCGATACGACGAGGCCACGGACGACATGCCCGGGCACCACGCCGTGCCGCGAGACTGGCGCGAGGACGTGTTCGGCGCCATGCTTGAGGCGGTAGGTTGCTCGATATACGGGTATCCCGAAGAGAACTCGCCTCTCGTATCCGCCGAGGTGCACTATGCAGAGGATGACGAGATGCGTCACTTTCTGATTGACACCCCTCTGTTCACCTTGCGCCCGTACTACTGGGGTGATTGCCGTGCGATCCGCAGGCTCCCAAACTTCGTGTACAAACCCTGGTCGCTCGAGATCTCTTGGTATAAGTGGCCCATGCGTGATGCGTACGCCAACATCTCGCTCTCAGACAGTGACTGGAGGCTCATGTGCGAGACGGTGGAGCGTGCGGTGGTCGAGTTCCACAAGTGTGGAGTATGGCCTGCTGACATTGATGGGTCGCCGCGGATGGGGGAGGTTGACGAGGTTGCGTGGGAGCTCCGCAAGCAGATGGGCATCATTGCGGACCAGCGTAACGTGCTCGAGGATGCGCTCTATGAGCTGTGGTTTGATCCTTCCAGCGAGTCAGCGCGTGACGAGGCGGCAAGGCTTCTTGCGGTTGGTCCCTACGATCCGGTCGATGGCCTCTGCTCCCTTTGAAATACTTGAGTTCGGTTTACATGGTTTGACGGCTATACAGGCTTGAGGAGGTAATCCAATGTGTGATGACCGGCGTTATGAAGATGCAGCTGAGGTCATAAAGGGAGCAATTCTCCGCAGCCAGTACCGGGCAGTGAAAGCAACCAACGGCGAGCAGCTCAGCCTCTACTACGCAATCGGAGGGTATGTCTCAACTAACACGCGCGATGGGTTCTGGGGGACCGGGGCACTCTCCTCGATTAGCAAGCGCCTGCAGAAGAAGCTGCCAGGCTTGAGGGGATTCTCCGAGAGGAACCTCAAGTACATGAGGACTTTCTACGAGGAGTGGTCGCCCCTTTTGGAGTTTGCATATGAGGACTCGGCAGAAGCTTCTGCCGAAACTGCCGCGGCGGATGCAATTGAGATTCGGCAGAAGCTTTTGCCGAATTCCGTCTCAGTACCATCCGAGCATTTCCTGAACATAGGCTTCTCCCACCACTGCCAGATTCTGACGTTAGTGAAAGATGTTGAGGAGCGGCTTTACTATGTTGAGGCGTGCGCGAGGGAGCACATGAGTCTCGAGAGGCTCAGGAGAGCCATCCGCAACGACAACTACCACCATCAAGGCACGCTTCCCAACAACTTTACGCAGGCGTTGCCCAGTCCCCAGCAGGCCTTGAGAGCCATCGAGACGTTCAAGGACGAATACCTCCTCGACTTCATCAACGTCGAGGAGATCGGGGTGCGCGACGTGGG
>JAGAVX010000092.1 GCA_017941705.1 Atopobiaceae bacterium | reverse complement strand
GTAGTTAGCACACTTGTGGAGTGTGAGAGGGCTAGTTTCACAACTATTTACCTAGAAAATGCTCATTCATGGCGGATTGGCTCTTGATTTTTTGTTCGAAGAGGGAATCGAGGCAATACAACGTAAGATCAATTGGCTCTTTGGAGCGTTCTGGTGGCAGAGGTAATTGGCCGGTTGCCCTTTTGCGGCTGGCGCCTGGCTCTGCCGAGGAGCCCGCGCTCGCAAGAATAGTCGTATGATTCGGTTTCTGATGTGATGGCGGACTGGATGCAGGCGAGCTCCGATGCGGTTTTGGCGGGCCTGCCGATGGGGGATGCTGCGTATGAGCCAACCGGTAGATGACAAGCGAATCTACATCCTGAGCGAGGAGCGGCCGGCGGTGGCCGTCGCCAAGCTCGGGGTACCGCTGATCGCAGGCATGCTCATCATGGTGCTCTACAACCTGGTGGACACGTTCTTCATCGGCCAGATGCATGACGACTACCAGCTCGCTGCCGTCAACCTCGCGTATCCCGTCATGATGGTCTCCATCGCCATATCCAACATGATCGGCACTGGCGCGTCCTCGCTCATCGCGCGCTGCCTGGGCAAAGGCGATATGGAGAAGGCAAACCACACGCTGACCTCTGGATTTGTGCTTACGGTGGTCAACAGCGCCGTGGTGGCGCTTGCTGGGCTCGTGCTGTTGCCAACCATCGTGGCTGGCCTTGGAGCGCGCGACAACACCTTCTTGTACACCGAGCAGTATGTGCGTGTGATCCTTGCCGGAAGCATCTTCACGATGGGCAACTACACCTTTGGGCAGCTGCTCCGCAGCGAGGGCTCGGTCAACTATTCGGTTGCGGGCATGGTTGTGGGGACCGTGGTGAACATCGTGCTCGACCCGTTGTTCATCTTCGTGCTAGGCATGGGCTGCCAGGGCGCGGCCGTGGCGACGATCATGGGCAATGCGGCCGGTATGCTCACCTCGCTCATGTTCTACCTGCGGCACAAGACGCTGCTGAGCCCCTCGTTGAGATACGTGCGTCCCACGACCGAGATCCTCCGCGAGATCTTTTGGGTGGGTGTGCCCGCAACGCTCGAGACGCTGCTCACGTCTGCGGCGTATGTGATCAACAACAACCTCGCCGTCGCGTATGGCGAGCTGACCGTCGCGGCCATGGGGGTGGCACAGAAGATCCTGTCGCTGGGCAACTATGTCTACCAGGGCTTTGCTGCCGGAACGCAGCCAATCATGGGCTACAACTACGGTGCCAAGAACTACCGCCGCATGCTTGAGGTGCTCCGCGCGGGAATCGGCGTCGTCAGCGGGACCGAGCTCTGCATCATGGCGGTGTACGGCCTGTTTGCCCCGCAGCTGGTGGGCATCTTCTCCGAGTCGCCCGAGGTCATCGCCACAGGAGCAAAGGTCCTGCGCACGCTCATGTGGATCCTTCCCTTTGTGGGTGCCGTGTCCATGAGCAGGATGTCGTTCCAGGCGATGGGCAAGCCGCAGTACGCGTTTGGCATAACGCTGGTCAGGCAGCTGTTCCTGTACGTGCCGCTGCTGCTTGCGCTCAACCGTGCCTTTGGCTTTGATGGTATGATCTGGGCCCAACCCATAACCGAGGCGATCATGATGGCGGTTTCGGTCGGGCTCCTGTATCGCACGATTCGCTCGTTGGAACAGGCGCAGAAGGGGCGCGACGCGTCCTAGAGGTGTATCGTTGACAGATACGTAGCACGCCTAAGAAAGGAAGAGGCCATGCTTGCCGACTATCACGTTCACTGCATGTTCTCGGACGACTCCTGGTACATCCCCGAGAAGGTCGTGGCTGATGCCTGGAAGAGCAACCTTGACGAGATCTGCTTTACCGACCATGTCGACTATGGCATCAAGCCCGACTGGGACCAGGCACTGACCGCCAAGGTGATGGAGGGCCAGCGTGTGGTGAATGTTGACTACGATGCCTACTTCCCGTGCATCGCCGATCTGCAAGAGCGATGGGCTGACCGCATCACCATCAAGTGTGGCCTTGAGTTTGGCGTGCAGACGCATACGATTCCGCAGTTCAACGCCCTGTGGGACAAGTGGGGGAGTGAGCTTGACTTCACGTTGCTCTCGATCCACCAGGTGGGTGACCTCGAGTTCTGGACGGGTGAGTTTCAGGAGGGTCGTACGCAGGAGGAGTACAACCATGCGTACTACCAGGAGCTCTACGACGTGACCACGAGCTTCGAGCACTGGAGCGTGCTTGCGCACCTCGACCTGATCAAGCGCTATGACCCGGCGGGCATCCTCGACTTCCCGGCCAACCGCGATCTGGTGGCGGCGACGCTGGAGCACGTGATCAAGGTCGGCAAGGGCATCGAGCTCAACACGTCGAGTGTGCGCTATGGACTCAAGGACAGCCAGCCGGCGGAGGAGATTCTGCGCTTGTACCGCGACCTCGGTGGCAAGATCATCACGCTGGGATCTGACAGCCACGCGCCCGAGCACCTTGGGGCGTACCTGCGCCACTACCAGAAGTACCTGGCGTCGCTCGGGTTTGAGGGCTTCTACACCTACGACAAGATGGTGCCGAGCTTCCACCCGTTTGAGGGGTAGGGCGCGGAGGCTATCGCAGGCCGGCGTGCCTAGCTTGCGAACGTGATGGTCTGTCGTACTGCGTCTACGGTTGCGTCGATGCCGAACGGGATGATGCAGCGGGGCATCGCGTGGCCGACGTTCACGTTGAAGACGATCGGTAGGCTGGGGTCGCCGATGACCTCGACGAGCGCTTGTCGGTACTCATCTGCGTACGCTTCGTCCATGGGCTTGCCGGCGAGCACGCCGGAGACGACCTCGAACACGCCTTCCTGCTTGAGGTACGTGAGTGCCTGTCGGTATTGCTCAGGCGGCATCTTCTCCTCGCTGGATTCGAGCAGCAGGATGCGGCCCCGCCAGTCGTCCTTGCCGGGGAAGAGGCGGTATTTTTGGCAGAGGGTCGGCATGTCCGCGTAGCGGTCGCCATTGAACATGTCGTAGAACGTGTCGATGCAGCCGCCGAGGATCTTGCCCGAGAACACGGACGGGCCTTGCAGCAGCTCGAAGCCGTGGTTGGGATGAGCGGCCAGCGGGGTGCCGACCTGGTCTGGTGCAAAGCGTTGCCTTGACTCGTACCACAGGTCGCTGGGCGCGACCGTGTGGATGGCTCCGGTCGTGACCAGCTCCTCAAAGAAGCGCCTGGTGTAGGGGAGCATCTCTGAGTCGAGCTCGCAGAGGTCGGGCAGAAACGCCTGCCCGTAGAAGGTACGCAGGCCGACCTTGTGCAGCATCAGGTGGTTGATGGTCGTGTCCGAGAAGCCGAGGAAGATCTTGTCTGTCACGGCGTTCGCAAGCTCGTCGTGGTCAAACAGGTAGGGGAGCAGGCGATAGGTGTCGTCTCCGCCTATGGCGCAGAGAATCATGTCGACGCCGGGGTCGCGGAACGCGTCGAGCAGGTCCTGCGCGCGCTTCTCGGGATGCTCCGCGAGGTAGTCCATTCCTTTGAGCGCGTTGGGCATGAACCTGACGTTCAATCCAAGCTCCCGGAGTCGCCGGAGGCCGAGCTCGACCTCAAAGCGCACGAAGGGCTCGCCGAGGATGCCGCTCGAAAGGCTCACGATTGCGACGGTCTTGATCACGGGGCCTCCTCCGCCGCGGGTTGGTGTCGTCACATTCTACGGCAAAGGCGGACTTGCGGTTGGGGCGACTGTCGCGGACTGCGGCGGGCCAATCGATTGGCACGACCCCTCTCGTGTTTTACCATGGCGGGTACAATTCTCGGGCCAGAAAGTGTACCCGCCAGCGCAAATCACGAGAGCCTGTGTGCCAATCGATTGGCCGGACGTGCGGCATGCAGCATTTGACTCAAGATCCCGTTGAAGATGGGAATTCCGAAGACGTATCATCGACAATCGCAATGATATAATCGACAAATAATGTTAAATGGCTAAGATACTTTTCGAGTGGCGGAGATACATATGACAGAGTTCGACTATCGGCGCACCTTGCAGAGTCTCATGACTCCGGAGGTCATGTCGTCCCTCGGCAATGTGAGGGAGCATCGGGGCAAGCAGGCCCTCTACCTCGCTACGCAGCCGGAGATGTTGGGCAGTCTCTGCGAGGTGGCAAAGATACAGAGCGTGAGCTCATCGAACCGCATCGAGAACATCTCGACATCCGACAAGCGACTGCGAAGCCTCGTGCAACAAACGGTCGAACCAAAGAACCGCGACGAACGCGAGATCTCTGGATATAGCTACGTTCTCGACTTGATTCACGAGAGACATGACGATATCCCGGTAACCCCTAACGTCATCCTACAGCTCCACCGCGACCTGTACCGTTTCCGGGACGTGACGTTTCGAGGCCGGTGGAAAGATTCGGACAACTACATCGGGGAGATGTCGGATGACGGTACCATGGTCACTCGCTTTGTGCCCACAAGTGCCGCAAGGACCCCGGATGCAGTCTCTCGGATCTGTGACGAATACGCGCGTGAGATAGACGCTGGTGTCTATGACCCTCTTCTGGTTTCGATGGTCTTCGTATTTGACTTCGTGAGCATTCATCCGTTCAATGATGGTAATGGCCGCATGAGCCGTTTGATGACACTCCTTCTCGCATACCGCAGTGGCTACAACGTGGGCAAGTACGTGTCTATCGAGGCCGAGATAGAACGGACGAAGGAGACGTACTACGAGGCTTTGCAGGCGAGTTCGATCGGGTGGCATGAAGGTACAAACGACTATCTTCCGTTTGTGACGTACATGCTTGGCGTGATGGTGTCGTGCTATCGGACGCTGGACGATCGTTTTGCCCTGCTGTCTTCGAGTGGGAGCAACGAGGATATCCTGCGCGCCTACTTTGACGGAGTTGTAGGAAGAGTTACGAAGCGGCAAATACTGGATGACAACCCCGTCATGAGTCAGCGCACCGTCGAGCGAATCCTTCAAAAGATGCAGGCTGAGGGCTACATAGAGAAGGTGGGCGCTGCCCGCTCGACCGCATATCGGAGGATGCAGCATTAGCCCATACCTTTGCCGTTGACGCGAGCCGGCCTTTCTCAGTCCAGTTCCATCATGCGAACGCCATGCTCCTCGACAACCCTCCTAAAGCGCTCGTACCAGCCCTGCTTGAAGAAGTGGCACTGATCGGGATCGAGGCCATAGTACCTGCCAGTCGAGTTGTAGGCGGCCGCGCGGCATCCACCATGGCAATGGTCCACCCACGCGCACTCGCGGCACTCGGGGTTGGCATCGCGCACCTGGCCGATCGTGCAGGAGCAGCGCTCCATGAAGGGCGTATTCCCCAGGATCTCGCGCAGGGGCGTAACGAACAGGCTGGGAAACGCCTCGTCCTCCTCCTGCACGGTCATGGCCATGCAGGGGCAGACCCGGCCGTCCGGGCCGACGTACATGCTCGTGCGTAGGGAGGAGCACGAAAGGCGACGCTCGCCTTCTGGGTCGATCCCGCAGTGGCGCTCGTACCCAAAGCTCGTGAGGTCCTCATCGCGCTCGTACGTGAAGGCTCCGTCGAGCGTCAGGTCGAGCGGCATGCCATCCTCGAAGTAATGCGGCAGGTAATCGAGATAGGCCTGCAGCGCCTCGTCTTGGGATAAGGCGACCTCTTTGGCTGCGTCTTGCCATTCGCCCAGCTCTTGGATGCAGTTCACCTTGAGCGAGGACACACCAAGCTCGGCGAGGTGGTTGACGGTCTCGCGAAGCGTGTGCGCATTGCGGCGATGCAGGCACATGGCCGCATCTGCATGCCAGCCACGCTCCTGCAGCAGGCGGAAGGCACGGTCAACAGAGGCCTCGGCGCCTTCGAAGCCACGCAGCCAGTCGTGCCAGCCGACGCCGTCATGGCTCATCTGGAATCCAGGGCGCAGCCTCCGTGCCTCAAGCCCGTCCAAGAGCGCCTCGTTCACCAGATGTCCGTTGGAGAAGATGACGGAGATGCCGATGTCCTTCGCGCACAATGCGTCGACGATCTCCCAGAAGTCCTCGCGAATCAGTGGCTCGCCTCCTGTGAGAGTCACGTATCCGATCCCGCACTCGGCCATCTGGTCTACGATGTCCAACAACTGCGCGGTGGTGGGGTGCCCAAACTTGGCGTGCGGCGCGCTTACCATGCAGTGCTTGCAACTAAAGTTGCAGCGTCCGGTAATCGACCAGTGGACGCTCGACTTGAACCGACAGGGGAAAGTCCGGTACGACTGGTACGGCATGAGCGGCATCAGGCCCGCGCACTCGTGGATGATTCCCTTTTGAGTCATGTACGCAAGATGCGCCTGCTGGTCCTCGGGCAATGCCTGCACGTCGATGTCCTCAATGCCATCGCAGCGCAAGAGTGCGAGAAACGCCTCTTTGGGCAGAAAGTCGGGCGACTTCGCGATCCTGTCCCAGAGCACGAAGGGCAAGCCTTGCCAACCACGCAGGCCATAGCGGTCATCAAGCACATAGCGCGTCATACGTCCACCCCTTCAGGAGACAAGCCGCTTGCTCGCAGTTATGTTGCCTGCGAGCAAGCGGCTTCTATAGGTTGGGATCCCTGACCCAAAAACGTTTGAGGCTCTGACCCTAGAGACTTCTCTCGAGGAATATGCAGTTCTCCGTGGGATCGTACGTGTACTTGCAGACGCCTGGGACCTTTATGTAGTAGTGATAAGACCTCTTGCACTCGTCGTCGTTGAAGCAGTTCTCACCGTCCGTATACGTGCTCTTGCACTCGTATGAATGGTAGACGCCACCTGCGACCTCGTCGAGCTCTTCTTCGCTCACCTCCATGCCCTCGGCCTGTTCGAGCTCGGTCTCATGAAGCTCCTTGGCAGCCTCGTGGAGCTCGTCTTTGCTGAAGTCGAAGCCCAGACCGGCGGCCACAGATGAGAAGTTGGCCTCGGGATCGGCGTCCTCTCCCATAATCGCGGCCCTGACCTTCTCAGCCAGCTCCTGATCGGACTTCATCTCTTGCAGGAAGCGCACTGCCTCGTTCTTTGACATGACACATTCCTTTCTGTTTAAGCGGAACTGCGGATATTATACGTGCAACGGTTTGACTTATCTCATGGTTTCGTTAGATAGCAGGCATCTTGTACTCATAAGGTGCACTTAGGGGACTGTCCCCTGGCTGTACCGCGGTGCACCCAAGGGACAGTCCCCTTGATGTACCGCGGTGCACCCAAGGGACAGTCCCCTGGCTGTACCGCGGTAAGGAAAAGGCCACACAGCGTGTGGCCTAAGAACGTTCTGGTCGGGGCGACTGGATTCGAACCAGCGACCCTCTGCTCCCAAAGCAGATGCGCTACCAAACTGCGCCACGCCCCGAATGCGAGAAATCATTATAAGGCAATTCGGTGCCAACTGATGCCAAGAATAAAGCACACACGAAACGTCAACTGGTGTTGGCGCGCCGGTGCGGGACCATCTGCCGACGCGGCCGGCGACCCTTGCCTACGCCAGCCCGTAGTGCGCCAAGCCCAACGCCACGCCGTCCTTGTCGATGTCGGCTGTCACGAACTCGGCTGCCTCCTTGAGCTCGTCCATGGCGTTGCCCATGGCAATGCCATGGCCGGCCGCCACGAGCATCGAAAGGTCATTGATGCCGTCGCCAAAGGCATACGTGTCTGCGATGTCGACGCCCAGAGCTGCGGCAACGCCACGAACCGCATCGCCCTTGTCTGCCCCGATGACCGTCACGTCAGCGGAGGGATGCGGTCCGTGCGGGTTGACCAGGCACTCCTTGCTCAACGCCTCTGCCGCGCGTTCGCGGTGCGCCGCATCGTCAAAGTAGATGTCAAAGTTGTAGGCGTGGATTGCGGCGGGGTCTTCGATGCGGGGGAGGTGCCCCAGCTTGAGCACAGGCTCGGCCACCGAGCGATACTTCTCGTCGCCCCCGTACCATGCGTCACGCTCGCCAAAGAAGGCATAGCCAGCACCGACCTCGTCAAGCGCAGAGGTAAAGCGCGTTACTTGATCAGCCGTCAGTTGAGCATCGACCAGCGTGCGATCGCCCATGAACGCCATCCGCCCGTTGGAGCACACGAAGCCATCGGCGTAATCGCCAAAGTTGGCCTCAACATACGCACGGGCGCGACCGGTGCAGATGAACACGAGGTCGCCGTTGGCGCGCATCCGCTCGAGCGCGGCTGCCGCACTGGCCGGTACGTTCGTTCCCGTGGCAAGCGTCCCGTCGATGTCAAAGAAGGCAATATGCATGGGGTTCCTTTCGCTCGTTGTGCACGCCCTCCATTATGTCAAAAGTACGAGAGCGACGGCTTCAGTTATCAGGCAGATCGCTCGGGGCAAGCCGAGGAGCATCGCGTTGCCAGTACGGCACCCGTACGCCGTACGCCTTGCGGGCCATCTGCGACTGTTCGTTTAGGTGAACTAGAATAGAGCCCGACCAATCGCCTTCTTAGAAAGGTCGTACATCCTATGATGGACAAACGCCTGCTTGCGCTCGTGCCCAATGCGATGCGGCACGTGCTCATGACGGTGATGTGGCAGTTTGTGGGTCTTGTGGCAAACGTCTGCTTCGTGTGGGCCGCGAGCTCGGTCCTCGCTTCGCTCGTGGAGGGCACGGACGTGCAGACGATGACATGTGGCGTGCTCATCGCGCTGGGCCTCGCCGGTCGTACGGTCAGCGCACGAATGGCGCAGCGGGTCTCGTTCGAGGCGTCCGCTGACGTCAAGCGCATCACGAGGCGGCGCATCTACGAGAAGCTCCTGCGCCTGGGGCCTCACTACGCCGATGACATCGCCACCGCCGAGGTCGTGCAGCTGTCCGTCGAGGGCTGTGACCAGCTCGAGACCTACTTTGGGCAGTACCTGCCTCAGCTCTTCTACTCGGTGCTTGCGCCGCTTGCGCTGTTTGCCGTCGTGGCGCCCATATGCCCTCCGGCCGCCGTGGTGCTTCTGGTGTGCGTGCCGCTCATTCCGGTGGTCATCGTCATCATCCAGAAGATCGCCAAGCGCATCCTGGCCAAGTACTGGGACCAATACGCGGCACTCGGCGACAACTTCCTCGAGAACCTGCAGGGACTCTCGACGCTCAAGATCTATGGTGCCGACGCTGCCCGCCACGAGCAGATGAACCGAGAGGCCGAGCACTTCCGTGAGGTCACGATGGCCGTCCTCTCGATGCAGCTCAACTCGATCATCGTGATGGACATCGTCGCACTGGGTGGGGCCGCTGCCGGCATCTCGGTTGCCATCTTCGCCGTGGCGCGAGGGTCGGTCGACCTCTTTGGGGCAATCCTCATCGCCCTGCTCTCAGCCGACTTCTTCATCCCCATGCGCCAGCTGGGCAGCTACTTTCACGTTGCTATGAACGGCATGGCGGCCGCCGACAAGATCTTCCGCCTGCTTGAGCTGCCCGATCCGGCCGAGCGCACGGAGACGCCAGCGTCTGGTGCGCACTTCTCGATGCGCGACGCGAGCTTTTCCTACGACGGCGAGCGAGAGGTGCTCCACCATGTGTCAATCGACGTCCCTGCTGTGGGGCTTACGGCGGTGGTGGGGGAGAGCGGCTCGGGCAAGTCCACCATCGCGACGCTGCTCACGGGAGGCGAGGATGGCTATACCGGATCGGTGTGCCTGGGAGATGCCCAGGTGCGTGACATCGCTCGTACGTCGCTCGCGCGCTATGCGACGACGGTCGAGACGGCCAGCTTCCTCTTTCAGGGAACCGTGCGCGACAACCTCGCGCTGGCCAATCCCGAGGCGACCGACGAGCAGATGTGGAAGGCCCTTGGCGTAGCGGCCCTTGCAGACTACCTGCGCACCCAGGAGGGGCTCGACACGCGCCTTGAGGCGCAGGCTGCAAACCTCTCGGGCGGTCAGCGTCAGCGTCTGGCCCTTGCACGCGCGCTGCTCGCACAGAGCTCCGTCTACATCTTCGACGAGGCGACGAGCAACATCGACGTTGAGTCCGAGGAGCACATCATGGAGGCGGTCCAGGCGCTTGCGCGCTACAAGGCAGTGCTCGTGATCTCGCATCGCCTGGCCAATGTGGTGGGCGCCCAGCGAATCTACGTGCTCGACCATGGGTCTGTGGTGGGCGAGGGAACGCACGGGGAGCTCTTGGAGTCGTGTCCGCGCTACCGCGAGCTGTGGGATGCCCAGAGGAGCCTCGAGCAGTATGGTGAGGTGCGTCATGAGGAGAACTAACCTGCAGGTCATGGCTCGCATGGTGGGCCTTGTCAGACCGCTCGCATCCGTGATGGCGCTCGCCATCGCCTGTGGCGTCGCGGGATTCTGCTGCGCCAACTTCCTGCCGGTCGTAGCGGTGTGGGGAGCGCTTGTCGCCACGGGACATGTGGAAGGCCTGCCTCTTGGTGCGATCTGCGCCATTCTCGGGGTGATGGCGGTTGCGCGAGGCGTCCTGCATTACATCGAGCAGCGCTCCAACCACTTCATCGCCTTCAAACTGCTCGCGCACATTCGCGACCTGGTGTTTGGCTCGCTACGCCGCCTTGCGCCGGCAAAGCTTGCGGGGGCGGACCGCGGCAAGCTCGTGTCGACCATCACCTCCGACGTGGAACTCCTTGAGGTGTTCTACGCGCATACCATCTCGCCCATCGTGATCGCCACGCTCATGACCGTCATCATGGTGGCGTTCCAGGCACGAATCCACGGGGTGCTTGCGATCGTCTCGCTGCTCGCGTACGTCGCCGTGGGCGTGCTTGTGCCGGTGGTGACCTCGCGCGTCTCGGGCGCCCGGGGCATGGCAGCGCGAGAGGGCGCAGCCTCGCTCGCGAGTTTCGTGCTCGATGGCCTGCGTGGCCTGACGGAGGTGCTGCAGTTCAACGCTGGCGCGCAGAGGCTGGGGGAGCTCGACCAGCGTTCCGAGGAGCTGGTGGGCGTCCAGCGCGAGTTGCGCGGTGTGGCTTCGGACTCGACCGCGGCGACCACGGCGCTCATCCTTGGCTTCTCGGTGGCGCAGCTTGCTGTCGCGTCATCCCTCGCGGGGTCCGGTGCCGTCGCGGGGACGGATGCCGTGATTGCGGTGGTGGCGCTCATGTCGTCGTTTGGCCCGGTCACGGCGCTCGCAAACCTTGGCTCCACGCTGCAGGCAACGCTTGCCTCGGCCAACCGCGTGCTCGACATCCTCGACGAGGAGCCGCAGGTGCAAGAGAACCTCGATGGTGCGAGCGTCGCCTTTGATGGCGCGCAGGTGGATGACGTCTCGTTCAGGTATGACGACGAGCTGGTCCTTGACGGCGTGTCGCTCGACGTCGTCCCTGGCCAGATCGTGGGCACCGCCGGCAAGAGCGGCTCGGGCAAGTCGACCCTCTGCCGACTGCTCATGCGCTTCTGGGACGTGAGTGGGGGAGAGATTCGCCTGTCTGGCGTTCCCATCGCGCAGATTCGCACGGATTCGCTGCGCGCCGCCGAGGCCTTCGTGGAGCAGGACACGCACCTCTTCCACGATTCCATCCGCGACAACCTGTTGATCGCCAAGCCAGACGCCACGCGGGAAGAGGTCGAGGAGGCCTGTCGCGCCGCCAGCGTGCACGACTTCATCCAGACGCTGCCTTCCGGCTACGACACCATGGTGGGCGAGCTGGGTGAAACGCTTTCGGGTGGCGAGCGCCAGCGCTTGGGCTTGGCGCGGGCCTTCTTGCATGATGCCCCGTTCTTGCTGCTTGACGAGCCGACGAGCAACCTGGACGCGCTCAACGAGGGTGCGATTCTCGCCAGCCTGAACGCCCAGCGCGGCAGGCGCAGCGTGCTGCTCGTGAGTCACCGCGCTTCGACGATGGCCATCGCAGACAAGACCTACTCGATGGATTCCGGGCGCGTGAGCTAGGAACGCCAGGACCTCATATGCCAAGCCATTCCAAACTCCGGCATAAAAGTTAGTCTCATATAACTATAATGGTACCGCAAATCCCCTAGGGAATGGAGGTACCCATGTCGGAGGAGAAGAAGCCGAGCACGGTCTCGCAGCTGCTTGCGTTCGCGGGCGAGCGGCGTGGGCTCACCATTGCGGGATGCGCGCTCTCCGCACTGGCAATGGCAGTCAACATGCTGCCATACGTATGCATTTGGCTGGTGATTCGCGATCTGGTGTCTGTGGCCCCCAACTGCCAGCAGGCTACGGACATCGCACGGTACGGCTGGTGGGCGTTTGGTAGCGCGGTCGCGGGCATCGTGGTGTACTTTGGTGCGCTCATGTGCACGCATCTGGCAGCCTTCCGCACCGCTACCAACATCCGAAAGCAGTGCATGGCGCACCTCGCCAAAGCCCCGCTCGGCTACTTTGACACCCACGCCTCCGGCCTGTTGCGCCGGCGCGTTGACGGGGCGGCGGCGCAGACCGAGACGCTTCTTGCGCACAACCTGGCTGACATCGCGGGCAGCTTGGCGATGTTTGTCACTCTTCTGATCATGCTCTTTGTCTTTGACTGGCGCATGGGAGCCTCCTGCATGATCGCCGTGTTCGTCTCGTTTGGCGCACTCTTTGCCATGATGGGCGGCAAGAACGCAGGTCTCATGGCCGAGTACTACGATGCGCTCGACCACGCCAGCAAGGCGGGCACCGAGTACGTGCGTGGCATACCCGTGGTGAAGGTGTTCCAGCAGACGGTCTCCAGCTTTAGAGCCTTCAAGGAGGCCATAGACGCCTATTCCGAGAAGGCCTCCCACTACCAGGGCGTCGTATGCAAGACGCCGCAGGCGGTGAACCTCACGGTCACGGAGGGCGCCTTCATGTTCCTCGTCCCGGTCGCGCTGCTCATCGCCCCGCAGGCCCTTGCCGACGGGGACTTTGCGGGGTTCGTGACCAACTTTGCCTTCTATGCGGTCTTCTCCGCCGTACTCTCGACGGCGCTTGCCAGGGTCATGTTTGCGGCGGGTGGCCTCACCAAGGCCGACGACGCGCTCAGGCGCATCAACGAGGTGCTCGACGCTCCCACGTTACCCGTCACCGACTCCCCGCAAGTGCCTGAAGACAACTCTGTCGTCTTTGACGAGGTCTCCTTCTCGTATGAGGGGGCCGATCGTCCCGCGCTCGATGGGGTGAGCTTTGCGGTTGCCCCTGGCCAGACTGTGGCTCTGGTCGGCCCCTCGGGCGGCGGGAAGACCACGGCAGCAAGCCTCATCCCGCGCTTTTGGGACGTGGACAGTGGGGCGGTGCGCGTTGGAGGTGTTGATGTGCGAGACATGGACCCCCATGTGCTCATGGACCGCGTGGCCTTCGTCTTTCAGAATACGCGCCTGTTCTCCACGACCATTCTCGAGAACGTGCGAGCTGCCCGGCCTGATGCTACGCGCGAGCAGGTGCTCGCCGCGCTGCATGATGCGCAGTGTGATGACATCCTGGCAAAGCTCCCCGAGGGAATCGATACCATGATCGGCTCTCAGGGCACCTTCCTATCCGGCGGCGAGCAGCAGCGCATCGCACTGGCCCGTGCCATCCTCAAGGACGCACCGATTGTGGTGCTCGACGAGGCGACGGCCTTCGCCGATCCCGAGAACGAGGCGCTCATCCAGAAGGCGTTCGCTCGTCTGCTCGAGGGCCGGACTACCATCATGATCGCCCATCGCTTGTCTACTGTGGTCAACGCAGACCGCATCGTGGTGCTCGACAGGGGGCGTGTGACAGAGGAGGGGACACATCAGCAGCTCGTGGCTGCCGATGGCCTCTATGCGCGCATGTGGGTCGACTATCAGCAGGCGGCCCAGTGGAAGATCCAGAAGGAGGTGGCGTAGCCATGATCTTTGGAGAGCAGTTCCGCAGGAAGTATGCCCTGTCGGAGGCCGGTGAGGCCAATGTCAAGCGCGGCGTGTTCTGGACGGTGGTGACCAACCTCGTGGTGCTGGGCGGTGTTACCATCCTCTACCTGCTTATGAGCCACTTCATGGATACGCTGGTCAATGGCACGCCGCTGCCGCCGGCTTTGCCCTACATCGCGGGCGTCGTGGCGTTCTGTGCCGTCTCGTTCTTCACGCACAGGAACCAGTACCACTACACCTACTCCGTCGTCTATGACGAGGTGGGGCGCGTGCGGTTGGGCTTGGCCGAGCGCCTTCGTAAGCTGCCGCTCTCGTTCTTCTCGCATCGTGACTTGGCAGAGCTTACCGAGACGATGATGAGCGACGTCGATCGCCTTGAGCACGTGTGGAGCCATGTGCTGGGCTACCTGTACGGCGGCTACATCTCGACCGCAATCATGGCTGTGGGTGTGATGGCTTACAACTGGAAGCTCGGACTTGCGTGCCTTTGGGGAGTTCCCGTGGCGTTTGCCCTGCTCTTTGGATCGCGTCGTGTGTTTGAGGCCTATAGCCTGCGCGCCAAGGAAGCGGCTCTTGACGTGGCGGATGGCATCCAGGAGACAATCGAGGACATGCGCGAGATCCGTGCGACCAACCAGGAGGAGCGTTATCTGGCAGGCGTTGGCGCGGACATCGACCGATCCGAGCGACTGATGACTGCCGCAGAGCTTCGCACCGGCATCTTCGTCAACTCCGCCAGCGTCATCATGCGTCTTGGCATGGCGACCATGGTGCTCGTTGGCGCGCGGCTCATCCTCTCCGGCGAGATCGACTTCATGTGCTTCTTCATGTATCTGCTCATGGTGACGCGCATCTACGCACCCTTTGATCAGAGTCTGGCTCTCATTGCCGAGATCTTCGTGTCGGATGTGTCGGTGAACCGGCTCAACGAGATCTTTGACACACCGACGGCAACTGGCAGCGATGACTTTGATCCCGTGGGCCACGACGTGGTGTTCGACGGCGTGGGCTTTGCGTATGGCGACGAGGCAGTGCTGCATGGCGTGAGCTTTACTGCGCGCGAGGGCGAGGTGACTGCGCTGGTCGGTCCTTCGGGCAGTGGAAAGTCGACCTGCGCTAGGCTGTCCGCACGCCTGTGGGACCACGATTCTGGCAGGCTCACCGTTGGGGGCGTGGAGGTTCTCGACATCGACCCAGAGACCCTCATGCGCGACTTCTCGATGGTCTTTCAGGACGTCACGCTCTTTGACGACACGGTGATGGAGAACATTCGCCTCGGCAGGCGCGGTGCGACCGATGAGGAGGTGCTTGCCGCTGCGGCTGCGGCCAACTGCGACGAGTTCGTGAACAGGCTTGCAGATGGCTATGCCACAAGGATCGGCGAGAATGGCGCACGACTGTCAGGCGGTGAGCGTCAGCGCATCTCGATTGCGCGTGCGCTGCTTAAGGATGCGCCGATTGTGCTGCTTGACGAGGCGACGGCATCGCTTGACGTCGAGAACGAGACGCGCGTTCAGGGTGCCCTGTCGCGGCTGTTGGAGGGCAAGACGGTGCTGGTCATCGCGCATCGCATGCGTACGGTGATGGGTGCCGACAAGGTGGTCGTGCTTGACGGTGGCACGGTGGCGGAGCAGGGCGCACCCGCGGAGCTGCTGAAGGCCAACGGCATGTTTGCACGGATGGTGCGCTTGCAATCCGAGAGTGCCTCCTGGGCGCTGTAGGGATGGATTGGCGTCTGCCGGCTAGGGGGTTTGCGCATCTTCTATACTTGGACTGGCAGGTTGCCTAGGTGTAACTTTCAGATGAGATTGTCAGTTAAGGCATGGATGCTGAGTTAGGAGCAGGTATGAACAAGGAACTGTTTGACTACACGGCACAGAAGGTCGAGGAGCTGCTGGCCGCTCCGTCGAGCTCCAAGGAGACGCTTGACGCGGCACAGGGGTGGAAGGATGCCATCGCCGCCGGCGAGGATGCGGATGCTGCGACCAAGAAGCTGCTTGACACAATCGATCGTCATCACACCACGATCGACGAGCTCATTGGCTTTGCCCAGGGTGCGGCCAAGGAGATCATGGGTGAGGAGGTGGCTGCCGGCATGCTCGCCCACGCGCTTGAGATCAAGGAGAAGGGTGCCAAGTACTGCGACTGCGCCGCTTGCACCGCCACGCATGAGCTGCTCGCCAAGCATGGTCGTCCGGTTCTGTAGCCGATCGGCTGCACGAGGTATCGATAGCCAGTTGGAGCCCCGCCTGTGCGGGGCTTCTTTGTGCCGTGACTTTGCGTGCGCGTTCTAGTGCGCGTGAGCGGGCACCGGCACAAACGACGCTACGTTAGATTTGCGTTTTCGAGAAGATGACACGTCAAAATGACGATAAACGACCGACTTTAGCCTCGATAATCGTCAATTTAACGTACTGTCTTTTCGATATCGTCAATTTGACGTGGCGTTCACGCGATGCGTGTTTCTGGTGTTTGATAGATGGAAATCACAGCAATGTCATGGCAACTGTGGTAGAGTACTCGACTGTGATAAACGCGGGTGTAGTTCAATGGTAGAACTTCAGCCTTCCAAGCTGACCACGCGGGTTCGATTCCCGTCACCCGCTCCATAGAATGCGAGGGGTCTCAGCTAGGGGACCCCTTTTTGTTTGTGACGGGTGCCCGGAATCGAACCCGTGAGGGCGCGACCGTCCAGTGGACGGTCGCGGGCGGAGCGGCGCGAGCCGCGGAGCCGGGGAGCGTTGGCCGAAGGCCAACGCGGCGATTCCCGTCACCTGATCCATAGAATCGCAGGTAGAGACCCTTGTCGAAAGACGGGGCCTCTACTATTTTCGGGCTGGAAGTTTTGTTTGAAGTTTTCTGCCCAAACGGCGCACCAAGGTGCACCAATGCACCCCGAGGTTCATTGCATATTCTGCATGGGCTCATCCTTGCCTGACGAAGCGCCCTTTATCAGGCTTCCTTAAAGCTTGTGCGCTACCGCGGGACTCGCACCCCGCTTCAATCGACTTTCAGGCTCGCTGCTTACCTTAGATGCGTACCTGCAACCGATTGAAAGGCGGTGCCTCATGACAACGGTGGCACTCATTCCCTCCTACCAACCTGACGAGCGGCTCACGGACCTTCTGTCCGCCTTGCGCGCGCGAGGCATGGAAGGCGTTGTGATAGATGATGGCAGCGGCATGCAGTACCGTGGCATATTCAGCGAAGCCTCTCGCTTTGCTACGGTCATCGGCTATGAGACCAATCAGGGCAAGGGCCATGCGCTCAAGCGGGGCCTCAGCTATATACACGACCACTTTGACGACGATACCGTGGTGGTAACCGTCGATGCCGATGGCCAGCACGATGTCGACGACGTCGTATATTGCGCAAGCGTGGCCAAGCAGGCACAAGACGCAATCGTGCTCGGCTGCCGTAACTTCTCTGCGGCCGACATCCCCCTGCGCAGCCGCTTGGGTAACACGATCACATGCGGCGTGTATCGCCTTGCCTCGGGTCTGCACGTCAGTGACACGCAGACTGGCCTGCGTGCTTTCTCGGCGGCGCTGATCGACTTTCTCGTTGGTATCGGCGGCGAGCGATACGAGTACGAGATGAACGTCCTGCTGGCTTGTCCACCCAACCATGTCGAGATCCGCGAGGTTCCCATCCGCACCATCTACGAGGACAACAATGCCGGATCGCACTTTAGGACCGTACAGGACTCTGTGCGCATCTATGCGGGAATCCTCAGCTTCATGGCGTCTTCCTTTGCGAGCCTCCTTGTTGACTATGCGCTCTTTGGGTTGCTCTCGGGCTTGTTGGCGAGCTTTGGTGGTGCCGGCCTTGCGGTGGCCAACGTTGGCGCGCGCATCGTAAGCGCTACCGTCAACTTTCTCGTCAACCGCAACCTTGTCTTTCACAGCACGGGCAGCCTCTACGTATCGGCGGTGCGCTACGGCATGCTTGCAGCCGGACTTCTGATGCTCAATACGCTGGGCATTCTCACGCTCGTGAGGCTGTTGGGCATGCCGGCGCTCGCGGCCAAGTTCCTGGTCGAGGCCTCGCTCTTTGTGATGAGCTGGGTTGCGCAGAACCGTGTGGTCTTTGGCGGGGAGGAGCGAGCATGGGCATGAGATATGAGGTCGAACGCCTGCGGCGGCCGCGCCGGGTGCCCCCACTCGTCTTGGCGTACTCGATTGTCTTGACGGCGTATACGGCATATGCCCTGCTTGACACCTTTGTCATTCCGCGCTCGTATGCGAGCGTGTCGCAAGCGGAGGCGCGCGAGGTGGTCGAGCTCGCGGTGACCGACAGCGCGACGTCGGTGGAGACTGAAAGTATCGCCGCTGCCGAGTCCGTGACAAGCGACGCAACGACCGAGCTCACCGAGGTCCAATACCTCAACACCACCGTCTACGTGGTGGATGTCTATGCCGATGATGTCACCAACCTGATGGCGGCGCTTGCCAACGACACCTATGGCAAGAACGTCACGGCGACCACGTCGGCGATGGCAGAGGAAAAGGGGGCGACGGTGGCTATCAACGGCGACTACTATGGCGCGCGCAACGCCGGCTACGTGGTACGCAACGGCGTGCTGTACCGTGATACGGCGGCGGCTCAGGATCAGGAGGACCTGGTCATCTACCGGGATGGGAGCTTCGAGGTGATTTGTGAGGGGGATGTGAGCGCGCAGGATCTTGTAGATGCGGGGGCGTGGCAGGTCTTCTCGTTTGGGCCGGGGCTCGTGTCTGACGGCACGATTACGGTTGGCGAGGACGACGAGGTCGACCGCGCAATGGCGAGCAACCCGCGCACGGCCATCGGCAAGGTATCCGACGGGCATTATGTGCTGGTGGTGGCAGACGGCCGTTCGGACGAGTCGGAAGGCCTGACGCTTTTGGAGCTGGCCGAGTTCATGGCCGAAGAGTTGGGCGCTAGCTGCGCTTACAACTTGGACGGAGGCGGCTCTTCGACGCTGTACTACGAGGGAGAGATTGCCAACAATCCTGCGTCCATGGGACGCCGCCATGGCGGTGAGAGGAGCGTGAGTGACATTGTCTACGTTGTCTAGGAGTCAGATGCACGGAATGGCTGATAACGGATTGCCCGACTACGTAACGAGCCCATCCAGCGGGGTAATCTTTCAAGAGTAGCCGAGTTGGAGGGTCTCGGCAAGGCGCTATGCAGTCGCCACGGCCCTCTGTGGGGTCTTTTCGCTCGTGTACGAGTACTTCAGTCATGAAGTCTGGAGTCTGTGGATGATGGGGCTCTCGCTTTGGCCGCTTCTGCTGGGAGTGGTTCCGGCGTTGGCGTGCGGGGCTCTACGCGCGCATGTGTGCAGGGTGGCCCGCGACCTGTGGTCTTGCGGAGTGGCGACGCTGACGGTGGGCAGCTGCCTTCGCGGTGTGCTGGAGATCTACGGGACCACATCGATGCTGGTAGAGCCATACATGCCGGTTGGTCTTGCGCTTTTGGCATTGGGTCTGGCGGCGGGCGTCCTCGGCAGCCTGCGCGAGGACCGAGACCGCCGAAAGTCCATAGCGGCCTCGCATCGGCTGTGATGGCCACGCGGCCGTCCTGCCGCCCGTGGCGAGATTGCTCCGCTGCGGGCGGTGCCAATGGCGGCGCGGACGCGAGCGTCCCGTCTGCCCGACTTCCGTCCTTTTAACCAAATATCATCTCTATGCAGGGCAATTACTCAGCGCTTTCATTGCCTGGCAATCCTTTTGCCTTCCCTTACGCGCGTTCTGCCTTTCGTGGATACCATGACCCCAAATGGATAACAGAGGGAAGGAGCAGCCATGCGCAAGGTGACAGGCAAGCAGAGGTTTCGCTACTGGTTTGACAATCTCATGTCCAAGGGAACGCCATCGCTGCTCTTGCTTCTGGGCGTCATCACGGCGGTCGTCGCGGTTGTGGGCGGCCTTCTGAGCGTGGCCCTCGGTGGCGCGGACGGCTCGGGTGACGCATCGCCCGGTTCCTCGATCTGGTTCACGCTCATGCATGCGCTCAACACGGGAGTGCTCGCCAAGGAGGAGGGAACCGTTGCGTACCTGTTCGTGATGACGATCGTCACGCTCGTGGGCATCTTCATCACCAGCTTCCTCATCGGTACTATCTCGAATGCCATCAAGGACAAGATCGCAAACCTGCAGGAAGGTCACTCGCTTGTCATCGAGAAGGGCCACGTGGTGGTCATCGGCTTTGACGAGGAGGTCATCAACATCATCGAGGAGCTGGCACTTGCCAACGAGAACCAGAAGGACGCCGCGGTGGTCGTCCTGGCCGAGCATGACAAGACCGACATGGAGAGTGTCATACGCGACCGCGTGGACGACCTGCACGGAATGCGTGTCATATGCCGCAGCGGTCGTCCGGACAGCCCGCAGAGCCTTGGGATCTGCTCGCTAGACACAGCCAAGTCGATCATCGTCAACCTGAGCGACGACTTCATGACCGTCAAGACCGTCCTCGCGTGCAAGAGCGTGCTGGAGGAAGCGGGCAACACCGACGCCTACATCACGGCGGTAATCCGCGACCGCGACGTGCTGCATCCCGCGAGCATCGCTGGCGGAGATGCGGCCGAGATCCTCAACTTCCAAAAGACCGTAGCGCGCCTGATGGTGCAGAGCGGCCGTCACCCCGGTATGTCGGACATCCTCTCCGAGCTGCTGAGCTTCAAGGGCAACGAGGTCTACGTCGAGCGGGTCCCCGCAGCTGTGGGCCAGCGACTGGAAGCCATCAATCTGCAGCTGCCCAAGAAGACCGCCATCGGCATGGTGCGCGACGGCGAGGTCCTGCTCAACCCAAGCGACGAGTCGCTCGTGCAGGATGGCGACGAGCTCATCCTCATTGCCCGCGATGACGAGAAGACCGTCCTGCAGGCTGCCGCCACGCCCGATTCCGGCAAGTTCAAGCTTGAGGCTGACGAGCGCGAAGAGCCCCATACGCTGCTGGTGCTGGGATACAGTGACATGCTCAAGCAGATTCTGCTCGAGGAGGAGGGCCATGCCGCGCCAGGCTCGCAGGTCGTGATTGCCGCCGAGCCAGGCAAGGTCGACCTCGATGCGCTGCCTGCGGAGGACGAGCTCCACAACGTCAGCCTTGATGTGCGCGAATGCATGATCCACAAGCGCCGGGTACTTGAGGCCCTCGTTGCCGAGCAGCCCACGAGCATCCTTTTACTGGCGGACCCCGAACTTGACGACGAGGAGGCGGATGCCCGCACGCTGATGCTGCAGCTGCAGCTCAATGACATTGCCGACGAGATCGGTTCGAGCGTGCCTCTCATCGTCGAGATGAACAGCACACGCAACCAGCAGCTGGCGCAGACCATGCGTGCCACCGACTTCGTGGTGAGCGGACGCATCACCGCCAAGCTGATGGTGCAGGTGGCCGAAGAGCGTCACAAGAAGGCGATCCTGAGCGATCTTCTCTCTGATGGCGGCTCGTCGATCTACATGAAGCCCATCACGCGCTACGTGCTTGTGGACGAGCCCGTCGACTTCTACACGCTTGGCGCCTCGGCGGCTCGCTACGGCGAGGTTGCCATCGGGTACAAGCGGTTCAACAGCGACGGCAGCTTTGAGATCGTGGTCAACCCCCAGAGCAAGGCAGCCATCGCATTCGGTAGGGGAGACGACCTCATCGTGGTCTCACGCGGCTAGCGAGATTCAGTACGTCAGTGTGGTCTGGGGGAGACTGTGGTCCGGGGGACACGCCCCTAGGTCGCACTGCAGGCACACGAGGGTTGTCACCTTGCCATTTGTCCTAGTGCGACCTAGGGGCGTGTCCCCCGGACCACAGTTCTGCTGCGTCGGGGCGTGTCCCCCGGACCACATTCCGTGGACGGTACCGTTGCCTGGCGGAATCTGGGCTGGCCAACCTCATGAAAGCACCTCGTGGGCATTCGGTCGGTGGCGACAGAGGACTGATGGGACAGATATGGCCTCCACGCGTATATAATCTAGTAAACGTTCCATGCGAAAGGAGGACGAACATGATTCGTACCAATAGCGTCAAGCTCACTGTCATCCCCGCCCTTGCCTATCGTCAGAAGCTGTCTGCAGGCGACGCCAGCCTCGTGGTCCTGCGCGCCGACTCGACCCAGCCGGGCACGGCACTGATCAGCAAGACGTCGGGCGATCCCATCGTCTCGGCCAACACGCCTGCAGACCTTTTCCCTGTCGAGGCCTTTGCCGAGGCAATGACCCTCACCGCCGGTCTGCCGTACCACAAGCAGGGCAAGCCCAAGCTCGTTGCCCAGGACCTGACCGACGAGCCTGAGGTCGACCTCATCGAGGACGCTCCCGAGGAGGATGAGGCTCCCCAGCAGGTCGTCAACGTCATCGACAGCGACGAGTACCTCGCCATCGTCAAGGCCTATACCGACAAGAACGGCAAGTTCTCCTATGATCACATCAACAAGGAGATGATCCAGTTCGCGCATTCCAGCGAGATGGTCGGCCGCATGCTTGCCGCCGGTGACTCCGAGGAGACCATCCGCATGTTCATCGTCGGCACCAAGTTCCGCAACATCTCGGGCAACAAGGACCTCACCGACGAGGAGGTTCTCGCCATCGCCGCCCTGCTCGATGAGGTCAGCCCCAAGGGCGTCTTCAAGGACCTCAACAAGGAGCTGCGCACCATGATGGGTGCCGCAAAGAGGATGTAGGCGACTTCTCCCGCGTTTCCCATTGCATTACGTGAGCGCCGCGCTCCGTGCCAGCTGGTACGGAGCGCGGCGTCTCTTGTGGCTGCTTCGCTCGCTTGGTGGCCTTGGCAGCGCATGAAGAACCTGCGGCTGTGGCCCAGGATCATCAAGCGTCAGGATTGCTGGCCCTAGCCGATCGGGCCCGTCTCGCGCGCTGCATGCAGGTATCCCAACGCGACCGTCATCAGTGGCAGCGCAAGGCAGAAGAACGCATAGCGGCTGTATGCGACCGCTCCTACGCCTAGGATGCTCGAGCAGTAGATGCCGCATGTGTTCCATGGCACGAGCGGGCTTGTGACGGCTCCTCCCGCGAGCAGCGTTCGCCCCAGCTCAAGACGCGAGATACCACGCCTGTCGTATTCGGGCCCCAGCATCTGTCCGGGCACGGATATGCCAAGAAACTGGTCGGGCAGCACAACGTTCATTCCCATGCATGCCGCGACTGCTATGGCCGTCATTGCGCCCTTCGTCTTGATGCGCGGCATGAAAGGTCCGATGAGGGCCTGCATCTGACCGGTGCGCTCCATGAGGCCGCCAAACGCCATGGCGATCAGGACGATGGTTACCGCGTTGGTCATCGACATCATCCCGCCGGCAGTGAGGAGCGAGTCGATCAGCTCGTTGCCCGAGTGGCTCAGGTAACCCTCAAAGCAGGCGTCAATCACCAGCGGCAGGCTCGTGCCCTGCGTTCCCCATGCCACGAGCATTCCCGCGATGATGCCCAGCAGCATCGAGGGAATCGCCGGAAGCTTGATGACGATGCAGGCGACCATGACGGCCATGGGGGCCATGCAGATGGGGGAGATGAAGAAGCCCTCGCGAAGTCCGTTCAGGATAGGCTGGATGTTTGCGGCGATTTGGCCTGTGCCCTGGGTCCCCAGACTCAGGCCCACCGTCGTGTAGGCCGCCAGGGTAAGCGCCAGTGCGACAAGCGCTAGCGCAAGCGTCTTCTTCATCAGGTCAAAGACGTCTCGCCCGATTACGCCTGCCGTGAGGTTAGTTGCATCCGAGAGGGGAGAGATGATCTCGCCGCAATACGCGCCCGACACAATGCAGCCTGCGACGGCGGGGGCGGGAACGCCCAGCGCGAGCCCGATGCCCATGAAGGCAATGCCAACGGTTCCGACCGTCCCCCAGCTTCCGATGGCAAACGAGACAATGGTGCAGATCAGGGCGGTGGTTGCCAGGAAGTAGCGGTCCGAAATGATCTGCAGGCCGTAGTAGATCATGGTAGGGACTGTTCCTGCGGCAATCCAGACGCCGACAAGCATGCCAATGAGCAGAAGGATGAGAATGGCCTCGAGCGAGGGGACGATTCCCTGCACCATCCCCTCGAGCATGTCGTCCCACGAGTAGCCGATCCACGAGGCGACGAGGCCAGCCACGAGTGTCCCAAAGACGAGCGGCACCTGCGGCTCTGCGCCAAAGCCGACGACGCAGGTGAAAATCAGGACAATCATCGAGGCTACGCTGATGAAGGCTTGGCGAAAGCGGGTGCGACGTGGCCGCGCCGGTCCATCATGGGATGCGCGGGCCGGGTTCGATCTGCTCGCCCTGCTCTCTAAGTGAGCGTCTGCGTCATTCGTCTCCGTTGTCTGGGTCATGGTTTCTCCTATCTCGCGTCTGAGTTCTACAGCATAGCCGTGAGCCAACCCGTCGCGCAATCGGCGCGCGCCCATCAACATGCCTACATCAAGACACCAGTGTCCCCCGGACGACACTCGGCCGGAGTCCGCAGTACCCGTTTGTGCGATGACGTGCAGGTCGCCGATTGACTCCATTGTCGTTGTAAGCCGGATGCTATCCTGAAAAGAGCGGGCAAAGCATCCTAGGCCATCTAATCTGGGACGATGACGTTGGCTGCGGGTACGCGAGGAGGTTGGTAATGGGGCTCGATAACTTGCTGTTTGGCAACTCCCGTGGTGACTACAAGGTCAGCAACAGGTTTGAGGGATTGTTCGTTGCGGCTTTGAATGAAGCAGGCTTCGACAAGTTCGGCTTCTGCCGCACGTGGAAGAGCGACACGCCCGCGCCGACGCCCTATGACGAGCGTGCCACGGCGACGCATCACTTTGTGATTCAGCCCTACGTGTGGGACAACCTGGAGAACGCGGCAATTTGCCCCAATTTCTTCGACCGCGTGACGGGCCTCAAGCTCCGCTGGTATGAGTACCCGCTGCGTGACTCGTACGCAAATTACGATCTGACCGAGGAGATGCTCGTGCCGATTCTGCAGCGTTTCGTGGAAGAGTGTCGCGAGCATGGGGCGACGCCATACGAGGGAGACTAGACACTCGTCTTTGGTGCCGGGACGCCCTCTGCCTGCGACGTCTCCCCAAGGCGTACGAAACTTGAACGGAGCATGGCATGGCCCGGATGCAGCTTGGCATGACGCTGGCAATCGCAAATCCCACCTCCCACAGTGGCAAAAGCGTTGCGGGAGCGGAGTCCGTGCGCCGCTTTTTTGAGACATATACGGCTGCGACGACTGGATTCGAGCTGAGATTTACCGCGGCGGCAGGTGATGCCGAGCGCATTGCCGCCGAGGCGGAGGGCTACGACACGATTCTCGTGATAGGCGGCGACGGCGTCATCCATGAGGCGGTAAATGGGCTCATGACGATCGAGGAGGCCCGTCGCCCACGTCTGGCGATCGTGCCCTTTGGTTCCGGCAACGACTATGCGCGCACGTTGGGCCTTGCGGCAAACGATCCGGAGAAGGCTTTGTCCCAGCTCTTGACCGGGTCCGAACTCTCCTTGGACCTGGGTCTCGTCTCGAGCGATGCCTACCCACAGAGTGTCTACTTCACCGAGTCGCTCTCGTTTGGCCTCGATGCCGCCATCGCACTTGACACGACGATGCGGCGCGCCGAGGGTACCAGGCAGCAAGGGGAGGGGCTCTTCCTCACCTCGAGCCTCAAGCTGGCGTTGCGCGCGAGCAAAGGGTATCCGTGCGTAGCGCAAATCGATGGTGATAAGCCCATGTACCTGACTTCGCTGATATTTGCCGTGCTCAATGGCCCTACCTACGGTGGAGGGTTCAGGATCTGCCCGCAGGCAAACCCCCGTGACGGCGTTCTGGACGTGTGCTACAACGTGCGCCACCCCTGGATGCCGCATCTCATGTTTCTGCTGGGGTTGGCTCGCTTTGGCCTCCATGCACGCTCGCGCCTCGTCCGGCTGCGCACCTTCAGCAAGGCGCAGATCGAGTTTCCCGAGGGCGCTCCCTGCCAGGTCGATGGGGAGGAGCTCGCTGGGACGAGATTCTCTATCGAGGTTGTGCCAAAGGCGCTGCGAGTCGTGGCGTCTCGCAATCATTGCTGGTAGGCACGGCGCGACGGGAGAAGCCTGTCCCCGATGCACACCCGCGTGCACTGGTGCCTGTCCCGAATGCACACCCGCGTGCGCTGGTGCCTGTCCCCGATGCACGGCTGCGGTATTCCATTTCCCCGATGCACGGCTGCGGTATTCCATTTCGAATGCGATGACCTAAAATTGTTTGCTTGGTTGCAAGCGCGTATCTTGTTTGTTACGTCATGGCCCACGAAACATATGCGTTATTTTTGGTGCGTAAATTGCTATTGTCCGATTCGGACGCGGTTTTTCGTGGGTGGCTTGCACTGCCAGCTTTCCTGCGGGCAATCGCAGGAACCACGAGGTCACGATACGAAAGGAGAATGACCATGTCCTATTCGCAGAAGGTCATCGACGATCTCAAGGAGCGGTACGCCGACCAGCCCGTGTTCATCCAGGCTGCCGAGGAGGTTCTCTCCACCCTTCAGCCCGCGCTTGACGCACATCCCGAGTATGAGGAGGCTGCCCTTCTCGAGCGTCTTGTCGAGCCTGAGCGCATTCTCATGTTCCGCGTTCCCTGGGTTGACGACGAGGGCAAGGTCCAGGTCAACCGTGGCTACCGTGTCGAGTACAACAGCGCCATCGGCCCCTACAAGGGTGGCCTGCGCTTCAACCCGACCGTCAACCTGGGCATGCTCAAGTTCCTCGGTTTCGAGCAGATCTTCAAGAACAGCCTGACCACCCTGCCCATGGGCGGTGGCAAGGGCGGCTCCGACTTTGACCCCAAGGGCAAGTCCAACAACGAGATCATGCACTTCTGCCAGGCCTTCATGACCGAGCTCTCCAAGTACATCGGCCCTGACACCGACGTTCCCGCTGGCGACCTGGGCGTTGGCGGCCGTGAGATCGGCTACATGTTTGGCCAGTACAAGCGCCTGCGCAACGAGTTCACCGGCGTTCTCACCGGCAAGGGCCTCACCTTTGGCGGCTCGCTGGCTCGTACCGAGGCAACCGGCTACGGCCTGGTCTACTTCGTCCAGAACCTGCTCGAGGATCACGATGACTCCTTCGAGGGCAAGACCGTCGTCGTCCACGGCTCCGGCAACGTCGCCATCTACGCCGTGCAGAAGGCCACCGAGCTCGGTGCCAAGGTCGTCGCCTGCTCTGACACCAAGGGTTGGATCGAGGATCCCGAGGGCATCGACTACAAGGTGCTCGAGGACATCTACGCCAAGAAGCGCTCCGGCAAGGACGCTGGCGTGAGCCTGGCGCTCTACGCCGACGCGAAGCCGTCTGCGACCTGGCATGCCGAGGACGGCCGTGGTGTCTGGGGTGTCAAGTGCGACATCGCTCTTCCGTGCGCCCGTGAGAACACCCTGCTTCTCGAGGATGCCGAGAAGCTCGTGGCCAATGGCTGCAAGATCGTGGGCGAGGGCGCCAACATGCCCACCACCACCGAGGCGACCGAGTACCTCATCGAGCATGGTGTCATGTTCTGCCCGGGCAAGGCCGCCAATGCCGGTGGCGTCGCCACTTCCGGCCTCGAGATGAGCCAGAACGCCGGTCACATCTCCTGGACCTTCGAAGAGGTCGACGAGAAGCTCAAGGGCATCATGGCCTCCATCTACCGCGCCGCAGCCGACGCGGCCAAGGAGTATGGCCATGAGGGCAACCTGGTCTTTGGTGCCAACATCGCCGGCTTCCTCAAGGTCGCCGAGGCCATGATGGCTCAGGGTATCGTGTAAGCCTGCACCGCATAGCTTTGACGAGGGCCTCGGAGAAATCCGAGGCCCTTTTTTCGCGACGTGACGTGCCCGTGTGCACCGGGGACAGGCACCAACGCACGCGGCCGTGCACCGGGGACAGGCACCAACGCACGCGGCCGTGCACCGGGGACAGGCTTCTCCGCACGCCACCACCATTCCCGCATCCCCGTCGCACATCGCCGTCTGCCTACGGGAGGGAGTGTGCCGCTCTGGCGGCTGCTAACATGAAATCGATTCCATTCCCTCCACAGACGGGAGCGTACCATGATCAAGCTCGTCCTCACCGACATGGACAACACGCTGGTCGCATATGAGATTCCAGCCAGCGAACGCGCCATCAGCGGCATTCACAAGCTTCTCGACAAGGGCATCCTCTTTGGTCCTGCGTCGGGGCGCGACTACGACTCGGTCGTTATCTCGTTCCGCGGCGACACCGACTGCGTCAAGACGGCACTGTTTTCCAACGGCAAGCGCATCTTTGTCGACGGTACCCTCATGAACCAGACCGGCGTCGACCGCGACTCGATGGTGACGATGGCCAAGATGGTCTACGACCTGCCGGGTGTGTACGTGTCCGGTCGCGGTGAGGGCGGCGGCTTCGTGACGGGCTCGACGCTTCCGAGTCTGCTCGGCACCACGTGGGGAGGCCGTCGCGCGAGCGAGCTGGTCGAGCCTGACGACATCCCACACTGGACCATCGTGACGGCGGGCCTTCACTTTGAGGAGGGCTCCGAGATGATCGACAATGTGGCATGGGGAGACAAGATTCGCGAGGCCTGCCCCAAGCTCGACCTGCTGTCGCCTGGCAGCCGCATGTTCGACGTCGTGCCGCACGGCTGGTCCAAGGCCTCTGCTGTTCGTGTCCTGCAGATTCTCATGGCCATCGACAAGGACGAGATCGTTGCCTTTGGTGACTCGGACAACGACCTCGAGATGCTCAAGGCGGTGGGCCATCCCGTGGCGGTCGCCAACGCAAACGAGAACGTGAAGGCAGTGGCTCGCCACTTTATCGGCTCGGTCGACGAGGACGCGGTCGGTCAGGCGATCAACGATATCGCGGACTTGGGTGACGCCTGCTTTGAGAAGTGGGATGCGGCCGCGCGTGAGAAGGGCTGGATGTAGCCGTTTCTGCCTAGGGAGGGCATGCCTCCGGTCCGCAGAACTGTTGGTTAGGGGACGCGCCCCCGGACAGCATCTATGTTGTCCGGGGGCGCGTCCCCTAACCAACAGTGCGCCGCGTGAGTTCTGTGAAGGACCCATAACATGGACATTCAGAGACAACTCATGTGAAATGAATTATTGACGTTGGGGTATAAGCAAAACGTTTGCTATTATTCATAAGCTGTGTGTGAACACATGCGGGCGTGGTGGAATTGGTAGACACGCTGGATTTAGGTTCCAGTGGGAGTGATCCCGTGAAGGTTCGAGTCCTTTCGCCCGCACCATCCCTTGATGGACAGACCGATCGTAAGGAGCAGCCGCGTGCTGCCTGAAGTACTACCAGGAGGAACGTTGAATATCACCGTCACCGCCGAGAGGCCCGAGAACGACAAGGTTGTCGCAACTATCACCGTGCCTGCCGCCGACGTCGACAGCTATGTTGACAAGGCTTACAAGGACATCGCCCGTCGCTACCAGTTCCAGGGCTTCCGTCGTGGTCGTGCGCCGCGTCCCGTGATCGACGGCATCGTGGGCCGTGAGGCTATCCTGGCCGACGCCACCAACGACCTCCTCAATGACGCCCAGCCCATCATGCTCGACGAGCTCGACATCGTTCCTGTCGAGCGTCCCGACTACGGTGAGGATCCCGCGCTGGTTGTCGAGCACGAAGACTACGTGATCACCGCCACCATTACCGTTCCGCCGACGGTCGAGCTCGAGTCCTATGACGCCGTCGACATCAACATGCCGCCCGAGGAGGCCACCGAGGCCGAGATCGACCTTCAGATCAACCAGCTCCTCGCGTACCAGACCACCTACGAGGACGTCGAGGATGACCGCGAGGTCGCAGAGGGAGACATCATCACAGTCGACATCGCCAACAAGGAGGGCGCTGACGACCTGGCCGGCAAGAACCGCACCATGGCGCTTACCTCCGACAGCCTCCCCGAGGAGCTCGTCGCTGGCATCGTCGGCATGAAGAAGGGTGAGACCAAGGAGGTCACCTGGACTCGCAGCCACATGCACGGTGACCACGAGCACGTCCATAACTATGACGTCGAGGTCACGCTCAATGCCATCAAGCAGGCTGTCACCCCCGAGCTCGACGACGAGCTCGCCAAGAAGAGCTTTGGCTTTGACACCGTCGACGAGCTTCGCGGCGCCGTCAAGGAGGAGATCGAGGAGGACAAGAAGCGCAGCCTCCCCAACCTCAAGGAGGATCGCGTCGTCGAGGAGCTCGGCAAGCGCGTCACCGACGAGGAGATCCCCGAGGCCTACGAGAACCAGGTCTTCCAGGAGCTTGCCAACGAGTTCCTGACCACCCTGCAGCGTCAGGGCATGTCGCTCGACATGTACCTCGGCGCTCGCCAGATCGACACCGACGCCTTCCTCGCCGACCTGCACCAGCAGGCTGCCGAGCGCGCCCGCCAGAGCCTCGCACTCGACGCCCTCGCCAAGAAGCTCGGCTTCGTTGCCTCTGAGGACGACGTGAACGAGGAGTTCAAGAAGGCCGGCATCGAGGACATCGCCGCCTCCATCAAGGAGTTCACCAACGATGGCCGCATCTCTGCCATCCGCGAGTCCATCCGCCGCACCAAGGCGGTCCAGTGGCTCGTCGAGAACGCGAACGTGACTGAGGTCGACGAGGTCGCCGAGCGTGCCGCTGCCGAGGAAGAGGAGGGCTCCGCTGACGCGGAGTAGCCCCCAAAGCACAGTATGCCGTGTGCCCCGGGAGCCCTTCGCTCTCGGGGCACCGTTACATCAAAGAGGGGAGTACCAGCCATGATGCACAATCCGACCAACATCCCGCTCATCCCGTACGTAGTCGAGCAGACCCCGCGTGGCGAGCGCAGCTACGACATCTACTCTCGCCTTCTCAACGACCGCATCGTCTTCATCGGCGAGCCGATCACGCGTGAGAGCGCCAACCTCGTCATTGCCCAGCTCCTGCATCTCGAGAGCCAGGACCCCGACAAGGACATCTCGCTCTACATCGACTCTCCCGGCGGCGAGGTCTATGCGGGCCTGGGCATCCTGGACACCATGAACTTCATCAAGCCTGAGGTCTCGACCATTTGCGTCGGCATGGCTGCCAGCATGGCCGCGGTGCTGCTTGCGAGCGGTGCGAAGGGCAAGCGCCTGGCCCTTCCCAACTCGATGGTCCTCATCCATCAGCCCAGCTCTGGTGTCGAGGGTCAGCAGACCGACATCCAGATCGTGGCCGACGAGACCAAGTACATCCGCGAGCACCTCAATCAGATCCTCGCCGACGCCACCGGTCAGCCCATCGAGAAGATTAATGTCGACACCGAGCGCGACAATTACCTACGCGCGCAGCAGGCCCTCGAGTATGGCCTCGTTGACCGCGTCATCACGTCCCGTACCGAGCAGGCCGAGTAAGTATCGGCCAAGGAGGAGCGCACATGCCCTTCGACAACAACGACAACATGCACTGCTCGTTCTGCGGCAGGTCGCGCAGCCAGGTGAATCGTCTCGTGCAGAGCCCCAACGGGGTCTGCATCTGCGACGACTGCATTCGTGAGTGCGAGGACATCATCGGCGGCATCGACGAGGACGAGCTCGACGACGCCGGCTTTGATGCCGTCGATTCCCTTGACGCGCCCATCGAGGCACTGCCTACGCCGCATCAGATCTATGACGAGCTCTCGCAGTACGTCATGGGCCAGGAGGGGGCAAAGCGCGCGATGAGCGTGGCGGTGTACAACCACTATCGCCGCATCGTGTCGGGTCGCGAGCCTATTCCTGCCGGTCAGGAGGAAGTCGAGCTCGCAAAGAGCAACATCCTCCTTTTGGGGCCGACTGGTACGGGCAAGACCCTGCTCGCCCAGACGCTGGCCCGCTTCCTCAAGGTTCCCTTTGCCATCGCCGACGCGACGACGCTGACCGAGGCTGGATATGTGGGCGAGGACGTCGAGAACATCCTGCTCAAGCTCATCACGGCAGCTGACAACGACGTCGAGCGCGCGCAGATTGGCATCGTCTACGTGGACGAGATCGACAAGATCGCGCGCAAGGCCGAGAACCTCTCGATCACCCGCGACGTGTCGGGCGAGGGCGTGCAGCAGGCACTGCTCAAGATCCTCGAGGGAACGATGGCGAGCGTGCCGCCCCAGGGTGGTCGCAAGCATCCCCAGCAGGAGCTGATTCATATCGACACCACCAACATCCTGTTCATCTGTGGCGGTGCCTTTGTGGGGCTGGACAAGATCATCGCCGACCGCATCGGCAAGAAGGGCATCGGCTTCAACTCGGAGCTCGCAAAGAGCGTCGAGGACAACCAGGACGAGCTGCTCAGCCAAGTCATGCCGCAGGACCTGCACAGCTTTGGCATGATTCCCGAGCTCATCGGTCGTATCCCCGTCATCACCTCCACGCGCGAGCTGACAGAGGACGACCTGGTCGAGATTCTCACCACGCCTAAAAACGCGCTGGTCAAGCAGTACGTGCGCATGTTCCAGATCGAGGGTGTCGAGCTTGCCTTCGAGGAGGATGCCCTGCGCGAGATTGCCGCGCAAGCCATAGAGCGCGGAACGGGTGCCCGTGGCCTGCGTGCCATCTGCGAGCAGACGCTCGAGAAGGTCATGTTCGACCTTCCGAGCGATGACAGCGTATCTCGCGTCGTCGTGACCAAGGAAAGCGTGGGCGGAAAGAAGACGCCTCTGCTCTACGACCAGCTGGGAGCCGAGATTCACCTCGACGACTAGCTGAGGGCGAAGGTACGGACACATCGTCACAGCAGGCGCGCCTCGATGAGCTCGAGGCGCGCCTTTGCGTATCGATGCAGAAATTGTGGTCGCGGGCGATCAGATGGCAACTGGGTACCATCTATCTCATGGATTCGAGTTGGTTTTCGGCTCAAGGAGGAGAAATACCATGTCGTTCTACCCTCTCGGTGAGTATTTGGGCGCGATTCTCTCGCTGTTCGTTCCCATCGTCATCCTGTTCGTGTTCCTCAAGGTGATCGGAGGCATCCTGGGCGGTGCCACGGGACAGCACGGTACCGTGAGTGACACCTATCAGGGCTGGTTCTACGTCATCCAGCAGCAGCACGTGGGCGTCATCGAGCGCCTGGGCAAGTTCCACCAGGTAGTCGGGCCGGGCTTCCATGTGAGGGTGCCCTTCATCGACCGCGTTCGTGACGTGAGCCTCATGACCGAGGACGAGCACATCACCTTTGACGCAAAGACCGAGGACAACGTGACCATCGAGCTCGACGTATCGGTGCAGTACCACGTCGACTACTCGCAGCCGGCCGAGGGCCCGTCGGGCATCTACAAGAGCCTCTACACCCTGACCGATCCCGTCGCGCAGATGAAGGACTACTTTGCTGACGCGTTGCGCTCGCAGATTCCGAGTCGCAAGCTTGATGAGGTCTTCACCGAGAAGGATGCCATCGCGACGGCCATCGACGAGGTGGTTTCCGAGAAGATGCGCGAGTACGGCTACGTGATCGTCACCACGCTCATCACCTCGATCAAGCTTCCCGCCGACGTGCAGCAGTCGATGAACCGCATCATCGCCTCGAAGAACGACCTTGAGTCCGCCAAGAACGAGGCCGAGGCCGAGCGCCAGAAGACGGTCATCGCCGCACAGGCGAAGGCGGAGGCAATGGAGGCTGAGGGTCGCGGCATCGCAAACCAGCGCGTTGCCATCGCGCAGGGCATCCGTGACTCCATCGACGTCATCCAGGGCTCCGAGCTGAGCTCCGACGAGGCCAATCGCCTCTTCGAGTACACGCAGCACATCGGCATGATGGAGGAGTTCGCCCGTGCTGGCGCCTCCACGGTGGTGCTCCCAAGCGAGTTCTCGCAGAGTGCTCCCGTCCTGCGTGACCTCCTCGTGTCCGAGGCCGCCAAGAAGGCCGAGGAGTAGTCGGGACTGGGCTTTCTGTGGGTCAATAGTCTCAGATGAGGAGGCGAGTCTTTCTGGGCTCGCCTCCTTTTTCTCTCGCGTCACCATAAGCGGGCGTCCACGCTCCACCTCAAGAATCTGAGGTGTCCTCATGACTGTCCCTCTTTCTCGCGAACTGGCTAGGCGATATAGTGGTCTTGGGGAGAGGAGGGTGTAATGAGTCAGACGGCGTCGCAAAATGCTGGTACGGAAGATGAGGTCGGCTTCGGCGCATTCGAGCGTGCTCATCTGCTCGAGCGCTTGTCCATACTCTACATTGATCCCAATGTCATGCGTCAATTTACCTCCGCGGAGCGGCCCGAGGACGAGTCGGCGGCCTATCGCATGGCCTTGACGGCGGATGCGCGCCTTGCGGATTACGGCTATCGCCTCGACGAACGTTCTCTGATGACATTGGCGCATCTCTATGTCGCCGGCGCCTTTTGCGATCCGGTGGCTGTCGTGGCAGAGCTCCGGCCCACACCCAATGCCAAGCCCATGTATCCCGACTTCCCCACGCAGGTCATGTCGATGGACGAGGCGACTTATCGTCTGCATCAGGGCATGCACTACCTCTCGACGTATGGCGTCGAGAGCCTGGGCGCGGCACTTGGCCTCTCGACCGAAGTCGCGGAGGGTTGGATGCCCGATGCCGCCGAAACCGAGAAGACCAAGGGTGATGGCGCGCTCCTTGAGGCTCGTGTGCTGGGATTGGCGTTTTCGCTCGACGAGGCGGCGCGGGCTGTGTGGCAGCATCTGGTCTATCGCAACGAGCGTATGACAGATTCGGACGTACGCCTGACCATGGCGCTGCCCGTCCCTTCGGATGCTGCGGGCGACAAGATCGTGTTTCACGAGAATGCGCTCATGCTGCTCAAGCAGACCCTCGTGGGCACCAAGGAGTCGTCGGTCGAGGACTTCGTCCGGCGAGCCCGACACTTTGCCGCTCATCCAGGCGATGTGGTCAAGTTCATCGTCTTCCTGCGTGAGCACATGCCCAGGGACAAGCATTTTCCCACGTCATGGCGCCGACGCCTCGTGGCGTTGCTCGAGAGCTACAGCGAGCAGTCCCTCGAGGAAAACCTTACGCTCAACCGTGAGCGCAGCCTCCGAGCGCTCGAGTTCGTCTCGTACAATCGTTTCTCGCGTTCGACAGGGCATCGCGCTGTGGTGGATGGCCTGCGCGACGGGGAGTTGCGCAGTTGGGCCAGCAAGAAGGAAGAAGCATATCTTTGTGGCGATAGCGAAGCGATCGTGCGGGTGCTCTCCGAACGTCCGGGAGTCATGCTGCGCGAGGTCGTGCGCATGTTGCGTGTGGGCGTGCCTGCAGGGACGATCGAGGCGGCGCTCCGTGACGCAAAGCTGTCGCTTGCGACCCTGCTCAATGTGACGGCAAAGCTGGGCGTCCCATATGAGGTGGCGAGGCGCACGTGGAGAGGCGAGCCTCCTGAAGATGCGAAAGCGCTCGATCCGGTGAAGGAACAGGCCATACGTGATGAGGCCCAAGGCATCGTGCATGGCTTGCTTCGCATGCGGCTCAGCGCGCTTCAGACCCCGCTGCGTGGCAGGCGTGTCCTGCTCGACAGCCAAGGCTACGATCTGGCGCATTCCTACGTGCTGACCAACGTTGCACGCGGTACCTCGTCGTACTTCGCGCCAGGCATGGCGATGGGCATGCCCGAGGCTGCGAGGCGCGTACGCCTCTTCGTGTTTTGGGATGACCGCTCAAGGCG
>JAGAVX010000091.1 GCA_017941705.1 Atopobiaceae bacterium | reverse complement strand
CTCCACCGTGCGCTTGATGAAGGCCTCCGGGTCGTACTGCTCGGGCGGGAGCATGTCCTCGAGCGCCATGTGCACGTCGGTGCTGCCGCAGCGCACGACGACCGTCGGGTCAAAGCTCACGACCTGCTCCTTGAGGCCATGGCGCTCCGCCACGTCGTGGATGGCGCGGCTGAGGTTCCGGCTCATCACAGCGTGAGCCTCGAAGTAGTCCGGGTCCCTCCCCATGATCTCACGAAAACGCGCCAGCTGGGCCTCCACCTCGATCACAAGCTCGTCGTACAACGCAATCTCGCGACCCTCCTGGAATGCTGCGCGGTAGGCGCGCGAGCTTTTGAGCTGCCCGCGCTCGTCCAAGAGGCTGGGGATGAGCGCGGGGTCGGCGCAGGGCGTGCCCAGGCAGAGGTTGGTGTGCTGGCCGATGGCGATGTCGGCGCCCTTGACCCACTCCCAGCCGCGGGCGGCCTCGGGCATGTTGGGCATGAGGCCCGCCGAGCGCACGAGGCCCTCGTTGACGGCGCGGGCGATTCCCAGGTTGACGGTGTAGCTGTAGCCGATGTCGTCGGCACGGATGAGCAGCTGCTTCATGGTGACTCCTCACTGACACACAGGTCACGAGCGATGTCGGTCGCAGCGCTCCCAGCTCCAAACCCGCAGCGCAAGGGAGCGCCGCTGCCATAACCGGCACGCAGCCCGACTCTAATCCAGATCGGCTCCGTTGCTCTCAATGCACTTCTTGTACCACCAGAACGAGTCCTTCGGCGTGCGCGCAAAGCTACCCTGATAGGAGTCGTCGGCATCCACGTAGATGAAGCCATAGCGCTTGCGCATCTCGCCCGTGCCGGCGCTCACGATGTCGATGCAACCCCACGTGGTGTAGCCCCACATCTCCACGCCGTCGAGCTCGATGGCGTCGCGCATGGCCTTGATGTGCTCGCGGTGATAGTCGATGCGGTACTGGTCGTGCACGATGCCGTCCTCGCCCGGCTCCTCGATTACGCCAAGCCCGTTCTCCACCACCATCAGCGGCAGGCCGTAGCGGTCCCAGAAGAGGTTGAGCGTGTAGCGCAGGCCAACCGGGTCGATGGTCCAGCCCCACTCGGTGGTCTCGAGGTAGGGGTTGCTGTAGCCCGTCACGGGGCTGCCCGTGTCCACGTCAAAGTGGGTGTCCTTGCCGGCCACCATCGAGAAGTAGTAGCTGTAGGTGAGGAAGTCCACCGTGCCCGCCTTGAGCAGCTCGGCGTCGCCCTCCTGCACGGGCAGCACGATGCCCTCGCGCTCGTACTCCTTGAGCGCGCTGGCGGGGTAGGCTCCGCGGCACTGCACGTCGGGGTACATCAGGCAGCTCTGCATGAACTTGTAGTTGCCCATCACGTCGTCGGGGTCGCAGGTCGCGGGGTACGAGAAGATGCCGCCGTACATGGCACCGACCTTGTTCTCGGGGTCGATCTGGTGCGCAAGCTGCACCGCCTTGGCACTCGCGAGGAACTGGTGGTAGCTGGCCGTGGCCTTCTGCTGCGGCGTGGAGTGCGGGTCCATGCCGCCGGCCATGTAGCAGCTCATCATGCCCATGCCCATCGAGTTGATCTCGTTGAACGTGAGCCAGTAGCGCACCTTGCCCTTGTAGCGACGGAAGATGACATCGCAGTAGCGCACGAAGAAGTCCACGACCTCGCGATTCTCCCAGCTGCCGTACTTGGCCAGGCCCATGGGCGTCTCGTAGTGGCTGATGGTCACCAGCGGCTCGATGCCGTAACGATGACAGCAGTCGAAGACCGCGTCGTAGTGCGCGAGGCCCGCCTCGTTGGGCTCCGCCTCGTCGCCATTGGGGAAGATGCGGCTCCAGGCGATGGACATGCGGTAGCACTTGAAGCCCATCTCACCGAAGAGCGCGATGTCCTCCTCAAAACGGTGGTAGTGGTCGATGGCCACGTCGCCCGGGTAGACCTTGCCGGGCACACGCTCGGGCCACGTGATCTCGCGCGGGTGGTTGCGGTCACCCTGCGTCATGAAGTCCGCCGAGCACGGGCCCTTGCCATCGGCGTCCCACGCCCCCTCGCACTGGTTTGCCGCCGTCGCTCCGCCCCACAGGAATCCCTCGGGAAATGCCATGACAGTCCCTCCTCTTTCAAACGCCCATTGACGCCTTAATGATAAGAGAAACGCAAGCAAATCCCCCATTCTGATATGCTCGGATACAACAATTGTCAAGGGCGAAAGGGGCACCATGGATTACAAGCAGCTCAAGGCATTCCCCGACGGATTCCTCTGGGGCGCGTCGTCTTCGGCATACCAGTGCGAGGGCGCCTATCTTGAGGACGGTCGCACACTCTGCGTGTCGGACACCGCACCGGTTCCCGAGGGCTACACGAACTTCAACGACGGTGTCGACCACTACCACCACTTCCGCGAGGACATCGCCCTCATGGCCGAGATGGGCTTTTCTGAGTTCCGCTTCTCCATCTCCTGGCCGCGCATCCTCCCTCAGGGCAAGGGCGAGCCCAACCCGCTGGGCATCCAGCACTACCACGAGGTCATCGATGAGTGCCACGCCAACGGCATCGAGCCCGTCGTGACGCTCTACCACTTTGACCTGCCGCAATGCCTGCAAGACGAATACGGCGGCTGGGCATCGCGCCAGTGCATCGACGACTTCGTTGAGTACTGCCGCATCTGCTTTGCCGAGTACGGCAGCAAGGTCAAGTACTTTCTCACCATTAACGAGCAGAACATGATGGCGCTCTTCCAGGGCGACCAGTACGGTAGCCCAAAGGGCCAGTGGCAGGCCAACCATCACATGCTGGTGGCGCAGGCAAAGGCCATGGTCCTTTGCCACGAGATGTGCCCGGACGCGTGGATTGCTCCGGCGCCCAACATCACAGCCATCTACCCCGCCAGCTCGAGCCCCGAGGACAACCTAGCTGCCATGGACTGGGACCAGCTGCGCAACCGCCTGTTCCTGGACACCGCCGTCTTTGGCGAGTACCCCGAAGCTCTGTGGAACTGGTGGAGCGAGCAGGGCATCGCTCCCGACGTGGAGGACGAGGATTGGGCAGCCCTCAAGGACGCACGTCCTGACTTCATCGCCTTCAACTACTACGGCGCCGGTTGTGCCAAGTACGTAGACGTGGAAGAGGGCCAGCGCGTTATCGAGGAGGCAAAGGCCGCCGGCGGACGCATCGCCTTTATGACCGGCCTCATGACCTATCCTGGTCTGGCCGCCAACGTGAGCAACCCGCTGCAGAAGACCACCAGCTACGGCATGGGCGTCGACCCCGTGGGCCTGCGCATCACCCTGCGCCAGCTGTGGGAGCGCTACCAGCTTCCGCTGCTCATTACCGAGAACGGCTGCGGCGTGCGCGACGAACTGGTGTGGGAGAATGGCGAACCTCGCATCCACGACGACTACCGCATCGACTACCTGCGACAGCACATCATCGCCTGTCAGCAGGCCATCACCGACGGCGTAGACCTGATGGGCTACAGCCCGTGGAGCGCCTTTGACCTCATCTCCACGCACGAGGGAATCACCAAGCGCTATGGCCTCATCTACGTGGACCGCGACGAGTTTGACCTCAAGGAGATGAAGCGCTACCGCAAGGACTCGTTCTTCTGGTACTCCCGCGTGTGTCACAGCAACGGAGCCGAGCTGGAGTAGACAATTCCGTCACTCAAACACCTTGCTGGGAGAAGAACGCCTCCCAACCTGAAGAAAATAGGCGATATGGTAATCGGATCTTGGACATCTGCTCCAAGATCCGATTCATTGTGGTATTGCCAAGTTGACACAGGCTAATTACCTGCTGTTTTAGAACCAGCTCATACGCTCCGTCTCAAGACCTCAAAGTGATATTGCCATATCATCGATTTTCTTCAGGTTAGGAGGTGTTCTTCTATCAGCCTCGCATTTCCACGTCCAGTTTGGTGCGCAACACTCGCAGACAGCACGGAAGCCCGCTGCAGAATGTTTCGTCAGACCAGTCCGTACAGCCGCGCCGCGTTGTCGTGGAACACGGCCTGCGCGATAGGTGCGATGAGTGGGTCTTGCGCCAAGGCCTCCTTGTTGCATGCGATGACGGCCGTGGGCGTGTAGGGTGCATCGCTTCCGTACAGCAGATGCGTAGGATCGGCAATGTGCATCAGCCCCTCGAGCATGACCGGTCGCGCGTCGCCGGCAAGGTCCCAGTACAGGCTGCGGAGGTTGTCCATCACATTGATGGGCTCCATGAGGCCCGCCGGCACCAGTACCTGCGAGATTCCCGAAAGCCTATGCGCAATAGCGGGCACAAACGACCCCGCATGCGGCACAATCCAGCGAATGTGCGGGTAGCGGTCGATGACCCCATGTGCCATAAGGTTGAGCACCGCGCGCGTGGTATCGGCAATGTACTCAAAGAGCGGTGCAGGCCCAGCGGTGAAGACGCCCTGCGGAACCGCAGCTGGCAGCGACGGGTGAATGGTCACCACAGCCGCTCGCTCGTCGAGAAAAGCCATGAGCGGGTCAAGCGAGGGGTCGCCCAGGTAAACACCAGCTCCGTTGCTGGGAAGCTTCACGCCAAGGGCTCCAAGCTCGTCAAAGCCGCGACGGGCCTCTTCGATGGACGCCTCCACCGCAGGAACGGGCAGCGTCGTAGCAAAGCCCAGCCGGTCAGAATGACGCTGACAGACGGCGGCAAGCTCGTCGTTGACCGCGCGTGCCAGACGCGCCGCCATGGTGTCGTCTCCGCGATGGATGTGCGGCGTGGAGATCGTCAGCACGCAGAACTCCTGGCCAGTCTCCTCCATAAAGCGCAGGTGCACGTCCTCGCTCCACTCGGGCGTGGGGAAGCCGTCCTCTTCCACCGGATTCACACCCAGCTCGACAAGGGCATCGAGATAGGCCTTGGGCAGCGCATGGGAGTGAACGTCAATGGAAGGAATGGACATGAATGCTCCTCTATCCGTGGCCGGCTTCCTCACCATATAACACTTCGAATCACATGACTATCCAAAACGGTCGGGGTCAGCGCCCAAACAGCCGTCGATTTACCTCGATGACGCTCCTGTGCTCCACATCGCGCGGCTCGAAGCGCAGCAACTGGTACACCAGCTGCATCACTGCACCCGCTCCAAGGGCGGAAAGCAGTGTGCCCACGCCCACGGGACCTCCCAGCACCCATCCGACAACAGTCACCACAGACCACAGGATGATCTGCACCGCGCCGATGGGCACCTTTGGCAGCCGCTTGCCGAGCCCCACCAACAGCGCATCACGTGGCCCGCAGCACTGTTCGCCACGCATGTAAATCCACATGCCTATCGCCATGAACACGAAGCCTACGAGCATCATGGCGATACCGGACCAGACAGAGGCACAAGGTTTCAGCGGGCTGAGGTCGTTGAAAGCTTGTACGAAATTGCCTGTAAGCAGTGCGTCGATGATGGTGCCGTACCCAATGCGCTCTCTCAGTAACAGGTCGATGAGCAGGATTACTACACTTGTCGCCGTCATCGCCAGCCCATAGTTGAGTGGCGTATGCGCGGAGATGCCCATGCCCAGACAATCCCACGGGGCCAGTCCGATATTGGCGAAGATGGTGAGGTTCACGCCAAAGGAGAACACCAAAAGTCCCAGCGCTATCTGCAACCACTGTCGCATGATCTGCGACTTGCTCATTCATCCGTTCCCGTATAGGCGTCGTTGGCGCTGCACTTAAAGTAGCCCGTGCGTTCGGCCTCGGCAAGCCACGCCTCTTCCTGAGGCGTATCCGACAGGTCCTCGCGCTCGATAAGGAAGACCACCGGGCGCGTTCCGTCATTGCAGCAGGCCACCATCTGACGGTCGTCCGCCGTCCAGCGGTGCATGATCGAGCCTCCCTGCAGTGCCGTGTACACGTAGCGGCTGATGCAGTCCCATGCCTCCGCACAGGGAAAGTCGCGCCCGTCAGGCCCTGCCGCAGCCCCAAAGCGCCAGAAGTCGTCGCGACCGCCATCGCGCCAGAACTCGAAGGTATCCCCCACCTCAAAGACGCCGCACGGACCACTCTTGGGATCTGCCAGATAGGTCTCCTGCAAGTCACAGAAGCACTTCTTGTCCAATACAGTCACCTTTACATGATGTCGCATGTTGACCCCCCATTGCTCAACTCGTATGCGCCCCCCACAAGTGCGGCGCTGAGTCCAGACACCGGCGCGATGATACAAGAACCGAATCATATAGTAGCCAAAGCGGACCGGTCCGAGCCCTCGACGCGAACGGCAGCGCCGGTCTCACGTGAGGGACTGAACAGAATTACTCACAACCTATAAAGTTGTGAGTAATTCGGCAAAATTCAACTGGGCTTTTAATCGCGATTTACTCACAACATACAAGGTTGTGAGTAAATCTTCCGCCAAATAGCCCATCAAAGGCATGCACAACTCATCCGCTGAATCGTTCATCGGGAGCTCGGCCAGACTCACCGCATGCCACACGGAGCAAGGCAGCCGCCTCTCGCACTTCCTCCGGCACATCCATGTGCACCACATAGTCACGGCCACGGGGACCATAGCCATCTTCGTCATCGGTCAGACGCGCAACCTCACCCAGCAGGAGCTGCAGATATACATCCATCGGCCAGATTCCCTCGGGAGCCTGGCGCCATACGAGCTCATCGCCCTCGCAGGCCAGCTCCGCCTCGTACGCCGGCCAGTTAAGCACACGCGTTGCCGCGAACGACGGCCGATCCATCACCTGTCGTTGCCAGGTCACGTCCATGCGCCGCTGCATCACCGCATCCTGACAAAGAATGACGCTGGCCGGGAGGCACCCCTCCCCCTCCAGCAGATCTAGCAGGTATGTAATGTTGTTGCCACAGTTGGTGGAATGTGTCTCGAGCAGATCCGCATGCAGACCATACCGAGCAAACAGCAGCGCATCGAGCATCTCAGCTTCGCTAGCAGCGCCAGGCTCAGGTGGCATCTCATCATGCTCGCGCAGCCGCCCAAACGTCTGGTCAAGCCAGTAGGTCGCGTGTCCGCGTCCGCCCACGATGGCATAACGCCGCGCCACATCGGCACGCATCGCCGCGGCAAGAGTCTCCACCGTCCCCGTCACACCACCACCAAAGAGCACAAACAGGTCAGCCTTGCCGTCGGGCAGACCCGCCTCCGCGCGCAACGAATCTTGGCTGAGCGTACTCACATCCCTTTTCGCGCACCACTTGGCCACGAGACCTGCCGCTCGCGCCGCCTGCGTCATCTCGTCCATCGCCCCTCCATTGACCTGGCCCATCTTACTATACTCAAGCACATGGACTATGAGATTCGACATATGACGCCCGGCGAGTGGCCGTTACTCGAGAGTTTCCTGTATGAGGCCATCTTTGTGCCCGAGGGTTACGAGGGCGAGGTGCCGCTATCGATCATCTATGACGACCCCAAGTGTCGCGCCGCCTTTGAGGCATTTGGCACGCTCGACGATGACCGGGCGCTGGTAGCACAGGCAGACGGCGAAGTCGTCGGTACCTGCTGGGTGCGCACGACTGACGAGTATGGGCACATCGACGACGAGACGCCCTCGTTCTCCATCTCCCTGCTTGAGCCATACCGCGGCCAAGGAATCGGTGGCGCGCTGATGAGCCAAATGCTGGCCGAGCTGCAGGAGGCCGGCTACGCACGCGCTTCGCTCTCGGTGCAGAAGGAGAATCCCGCCCTTCGCCTGTACGAACGGCAGGGCTTTCGCATCGTTGGTGACGGCGCGAACCAAAGCGAGTGGCTGATGGTGCGCAGGCTCGACTTCACGAGAACCCCCACGGTGCTTGAGTTCCGCAGGCTCAATCCGTCTGATCTACCCACCTTCATCGAGATGCGCATCGCACAGCTACTCGAGGAAGGCGCACAGAAGACCTGCGACCTACGCCCAGCCTTGCGGGACTACTACCAGCGCCATCTTGCCGATGGGACCTTCGTCTCGTGGCTCGCCCTGAGCGACGGTGAGATTGTGGGCACGAGTGGCCTCTCCATCGTAGAGAAACCGCCGTACTTTGGTTGTCTCACGGGACGCCTTGGGCTGCTTTCCAGCATGTACGTGAGGCCGGACCTGCGCCGACAGGGCATCGCCCGCGACTTGCTGTTGCGCATCGTCGACGAGGCAAAGGAGCGCGGTTGCGGGGCCGTGCACATCACCGCATCCGAGGCGGGAACGCATCTCTATCGCGCCTGCGGGTTCACTCCTCACGAACGCTTCATGCAGCTGGTTCCGTAGGCAGACGAAGGCTCTGAACCACTTCCTAATCCATGTGCCCGACAACTTGCCACGACTCGTCTGTTGCCAGCTCGTGCAACACCTCTTGCCCTGCTGGCGTGAGGGCAGACTCGTCCGAGCCAAAAACGAACACTCCCCCATCGAATCATCAATCGCGAGACCACAAGATAAGGCTCAAGCAGTCGTCATAGGCGATGAAAATTACTCACAACCTTGTTACTTGTGAGTAATTCCGCAATTGGTTCCTGCAGTTTTACCGCCAAATTACTCACAATGAACAAGGTTGTGAGTAATTACGGCTCGCGATGCAGGTCGCCGTTACCGTCGTTGTCGAGATCGACGTGCACAAAGCCGTAGCGCTTCTTCATCTCGCCGGTGCTCGCGCTCACTAGGTCGGTGCAACCCCACATGGTATAGCCCATCAGGTCCACGCCGTCCTCCACAGCATCGCGCATTGCAGCGATGTGATCGCGCAGGTATGCAATGCGATAGCTGTCATGGAACTTGCCATCCTCGGCACGCTCGTCCACCGCACCGATGCCGTTCTCCACGACCATCAGCGGGATCTCGTAGCGCGCATAGAGGTCATTGAGCAGGATGCGTAGTCCAAGCAGATCGATCTGCCAGCCCCACTCGCTCGCCTTGAGGTAGGGGTTCTTGACGCCCGCAAACATGTTGCCAGCAGAGAGAGCCACCTCAGGGTCGGCAGAGGCATCGGAACTCATGTAGTACGAGAAGCTCAGGAAGTCCACCGTGCCCTCACGCAGGATGTCGAGGTCGCCGTCCTCCATCGTGATGGTGATGTTGTTGTCTCGCAGGTAGCGCTTGGCAAAGTAGGGATAGTGACCCCTCACCTGCACGTCTGCACAAAAGTACATGCGCAGGTCCATGTCGTCGCGCGATGCCTTGACGTCAGCAGGGTAGGAGGTATGCGGGTAGGTGGGATGTCCAATGGTCATCATGCCCACGCGGTTGGCGGGGTTGATCTCATGGGCCATCTTGACTGCCAGGGCACTCGCCACAAACTGGTTGTGCAACGCAGTAAAGCGATCCGACTTCATCTGGTCGGTCTCGACGATATCAAACATGGGCTTGCCGTCGATGCCCTGCATGCCCAGTTCGAGGATACGCCCGGTCACCTGCACAGCATTGTTGATCTCGTTGAAGGTGAGCCAGAGGGTCACCTCGTCCTTGAACTCGGTGAAGAGCGTCTTGCAGTAGCGCAGGTAGTGATCAATGACCTCACGCCCAAGCCAGCCGTTGTACTTGACAGAGAGGCCCCAGGGCAGCTCGTAGTGATGGATGGTCACGAGCGGCTGGATACCATACTTGGCACACTCGGCAAACACTCGGTGATAGAGTCCAAGCCCTCCCAGTTGGGCTCTTCCTCCATGCCGGTGGGATAGATTCGCGACCAGTTGATGGAGAGACGGAAGCACTTGAAGCCCATCTCGCCGTAGAGGGCTACGTCCTCGGCGTAGTGGTGGTAGAAGTCGACTGCCTTATGGCTGGGATAGTAGACGTTAGGGTCAATCTCGTAATCCCACGTACGCGGGATGTCGACGGTGCCACCACGCATGTGGTCGGGCACCGACGAGCCCTTGCCACCCTCGTCCCAACCGCCCTCAAACTGGTTGGCCGCCGTAGCGCCTCCCCCATAGGAACCCTTCCTTGAACGTTGCCATGCCCGTCCCCTCTCTGAACCTGTGCCTTCCTGGCATCTCTCTGCACTTCTACGAATTGATGAGTTACTTACCGCCTTGCCAGTCGCTCCGCCATGACCACGGTAACGATGGATGCGACGCCAAGTCCGATGCACAGAATGAAGGCGAGGGCGTAGGACTGGGTTGCGTCGTACACAAAGCCGATGGCACTCATGGAAACCGCTGCGCCAACGTTGCTGGCCATGGCAACAGGCGGATAGGCTTTGTCAAACTGATCGTTGCCAAAGAAATGCCGCGGAAGTAGCGAAGTCGAGACCGCACCGACGGCATAGCTGCCACCAAAGAACAGCGATCCGGCGAGCATCAACGGTACAGAGCCGCCCAGAAGGATGAGCACGAGTCCTGCGATGCAGAGAGCGCACATGACGATGGTTGCCTTGGGTGCCCCAGCACGGTCGGAGAGCACGCCGATGCCAAGCTTCATCAGGATGTTGCCCACCATGGCCACGCTCGTCATAGTGGCGCCAATGGCCAGGCCGATGCTCTCGGCATAGCCCGGAAAGTGCTGTGCGATGGAAGTGACGAAGGCCATGAGCACGCCCATGAGCGCTATGCACGGGAAGGTCGGGTTGGCGTAGCTGAACTCAGTTGCGGAAGTCGAGGAGCCTCCCTTGGCGGCCACCTTCTCACGAGCACCGCCGTAGGGCAACAAGCCCTCTGCCTCGGGCGTGGCCTGGAAGGGTACGAGCACAGCGGGTAGTACCAGCACGAGTATGGCTGCGGCCACCACCGCATAGGCGTTGCGCCAGCCAAGAGATGCTATCACGGACGAGAAGGCCATGGACCCCAGAGCGCCCGCAATCCCGCTCGATGCCATGACCACGCTTGTAGCAGTGCCAGCGCTTTTGTTGAACCATGACCCCACAATCATGTTGGCCGGCGCCATAGCAAAGAGGCAGGTCGAGAAGCCACGAACGGCGCCCAGCACATAGAAGGCAAGCGGTGTGCTCACGCGTCCCATAAGGAAGGTCGAGACCACCGCCACTGCAAGCGAGGGAATCAGGATCGCCTTGTAGGGAAATCGCCTCATGAACGTGGGAACGAGCAGCGTCGTAAACGCTGTCACCAGCGAGAACACCGTCATATGGAGTGAGAAAGTCCCACGCATCATACCCAGGTCATCCGCAACCGGCGCATAGAACACACCCGCCGCGTTAAGTGAAAGGCCCAGACCCGCTGCCACCATGCCACAGCAGACGGCCATGACCAGCCAGGGTTTGTTGCCACTCTGCTTGAGTTCTCCCACCATGCCAATCCCTTTCCTTTGGTAGAGTTCGCCAATTCCAGTTAAACATCAACCCCAATCCATGTCTAAAGCTTCTTTTATATATAATTACATGCATGTAGTGCATGGATTGGAGTCACCCATGGAGCTTCGGGAGCTTCGCTCATTCCTTGCCGTGGTGCGCACTGGGTCGGTCACGCGCGCTGCAGACGAGCTGCACATCACCCAACCAGCCCTTTCGCGACAGATTGCCGGGCTGGAGCGCGACCTTGGCTGCAGCCTACTCGACCGTGGGCGTCACGGGGCCATCCCTACCGAGGAGGGTCTGCTACTCGCCCGTCGCGCAGAGGCGCTGTTAGAGCTTGCCGGAAAAACCGAGGAGGAGCTGCGGGCATCAGAGGGTAGGCTAGAGGGCACGGTTTCGATCTGTTGTGGCCAGACGGCGGCACTCGATGAGCTTGCGCATCTTGCCGCAGCATTCACGGAAAGGCATCCACACATCCGCATATCGCTTGTCGTCACGACTTCCGAGGCCTCGCTCAGGCGCCTGAGGGAGGGCAGGGCTGACCTCGCCGTGCTCCTCGACCCCTTTGAACCTGCCGACCTCGACTTCCTACGCCTTGGGACTCAGGAGCAGTGGGTTGCGGTCATGCGCCAGGATGACCCCTTGTCAGGCAAAGAGGCCATCACCGCTCGCGACCTTACCAAGGGAGCGCTCATCCTCCCTCATCGCGCCGGCCCACAGAGTGTGCTCGCGAGTTGGTTTGGCAGAAGCTTCTCGCGCCTCGAGGTGGCAGGCACGGCAAACCTCAATGTCGCCGCAGACGCACTGGTCCGCGCGGGCATAGGCCGCAGTCTCCAAGTTGCCATGAAGCACACAGTCGACGACCTCACACGCGTGCCCCTTGACCCTCCCCTCGTCACAGGGTCATGTCTGGTCTGGCTAAGGGGAAAACCCATGTCACGTGCAGCAGCCGCCTTTGTAGACTACGCCCGCATACGGCTCGCAAGCGACTCGTAGTGGAAAAGGGTAACGTGTCATTGTTAGTGAACAATGTCGCAACGAGAGGCAGGGGGCCGTGGCGGTACTCGAGGCACTATCACAAGCACGCAACTTCACCAAGACCGAGAAGGACATCGCTGCCTACATCCTGAATCATGCCGACGAGGTCGTCTCCATGAGCATTGGCGAGCTCGCGGGCGCAGCCTTCGTCTCTTCGGCAAGCATTGTGCGCCTGTGCCACAAGATGGGTGTCGACGGCTATCGCGAGTTCCGCATCTCCTTGGCCGCCGACCTCGAACGTGCAAGGTCTGACGAGACCGACATCAACCCTGACACTCCCTTTCTTGAAGGTCAGGGAACGCGCGACATCATGAACTCGATAGCCGCGCTCAAACACCAGGCTATCGACCAGAGCTACGCGATGGTTCCCGCCCATGCCATACAAAAGGCGGCGCGCCTGGTGCTCGGCGCCCGGCGCGTGGCGCTCTTTGCCATCGGCGATTCGGAGATATCCTGCGAGAGCTTCTCGAACCTGCTGCTCAAGATAGGCATCATGTGCTACAACGCCAACCGGCACGGCGACTCCCTCGCCGTGAGCACGGGGCTTGGGCCGCAAGACCTGGCAATCCTCGTCAGCTACTCGGGCAGCCTGACAGGCGAGATGAGCACGCAGCTTCGTCTGCTCAAGGAGCACCGGTGTAAGCTCATCGTCATCTCGTCGGACCAGGACATCCCCGACCGCGTCGCCGGTCTCGACTGCTTCGTGGCATTGCCCTCGGGCGAGTCCCTTCACGGCAAGATTGCCACCTTCTTTGCCCAGACGTGCATTCGCTACGTGCTCGACAGCATCTATGGCGAGTGCTTTGCCCGCAACTACCAGGACAACATCACGCGCATCGAACATTTTGACAAGCAGCGCAGCGCTTCACGCTAGCTTGCTGCGCGCAGCATGCCCTGCCTGACAGGCGATGTCCCCGCGCAGGAAAAAGGCCAGCTCCCGAGCTAGAAGCTGGCCCCTGCGGCAAAGCCTGTGCTGGCGGCTATCCGCTACTCCAAATCTGTTCCGTTGCTCGCGATGACCTTGGCGTACCAGTCGAACGAGTCCTTCTTCTCGCGGTGCAGGTCACCGTTGCCGTCGTTGTCCTTGTCCACGTAGATGAAGCCGTAGCGCTTCTTCATCTCTCCGGTGGAGGCGGAGACGAGGTCGATGCAGCCCCACATGGTGTAGCCCATGAGGTCGACGCCATGACTCATGGCGATTCCCATCTCGCGGATGTGCTGACGCAGGTAGTCGATGCGGTACGAGTCGTGGAACTTGCCGTCCTCGGAGCGCTCGTCCACAGCGCCCAAGCCGTTCTCGACGATCATCAGCGGGATCTGGTAGCGATCGTAGACGGTCTCCAGATAGTAGCGCAGACCCTTGGGGTCGACGGTCCAACCCCAGTCGCTCGCCTTGAGGTAGGGGTTGGGCACGCCGCCAAAGAGGTTGCCGCCACCCTTCTTCATCTCGGGGTCGACCGAGACCGTGTTGGACTGGTAGTAGCTGAAGCTGTAGAAGTCGACCGTACCAGCCTTGAGCACCTCTGCATCGCGGGCAGCAAGCTCGCGCATGCGCTCCACATCGGCACCCTGCTCGGCCCAGTAGCTGGGAGCCCACGCCGAGTACGCTCCACGAACCTGCACGTCACCACAGTAGAAGTTGAACGCACGGTCGGCTTCCATGCCGGCAATGACGTCATCCGGATTGCAGGTGCGCGGGTAGTTGGTGTTACCTGCAATCATGCAGCCGACCATGTTCTCGGGGTTGATCTCGTGGGCAAGCTTCACGGCCTTGGCGCTGGCCACGAACTGGTTGTGCAGGCCCTCGAAACGACGCTTTGGGTCATCCCAGTCACAGTTGCCGAAGGTCATGGCTACGTCCTCGGGAGGCAGGATGCCCAGACCCATAACGTCGCCCATACCGGCGATGGTACCGCAGTTGATCTCGTTGAAGGTAAGCCAGTAATGCACGAGATCCTTGTACTCCGTGAAGAGCAGCTCGCAGAAGCGCACCCACAGATCGATGACCTTGGGGTTGTCCCAGCCACCGTACTTGTGCGAGAGCGCCAGTGGGAATTCGTAGTGGCTGATGGTCACGAGTGGCTCGATGCCGTTGCGCTTGCAGGCTTCGAACACCTTGCGATAGAAGTCGATGCCAGCCTGGCAGGGTTCAGGGTCGTCGCCGTTGGGGAAGATACGGCTCCACTGGGTGGACAGGCGGAAGCACTTGAAGCCCATCTCACCAAAGAGGTCGATATCCTCCTCATAGTGGTGATAGAAGTCGATGGCCTCATGGCTGGGATAGTACTCCCCCTCCCTCACACCACCAGGCGTGATAAAGCGCGGCTTGTCTACCGTGCCACCCATGATGACGTCAGGAACACTGAGGCCCTTGCCATCGGCATCGTAGCCGCCCTCAAACTGATTGGCTGCAGTTGCTCCACCCCACAAGAAGCCGTCGGGAAACCTGTACTCTGCCATGTCTGCTCCTCCCTTTAAACGCACTACCTTGCTATATGGTCGTGTAACCACACCCGGTTATGCAAACGCCAATCGGCAACTGCGCCTCTGCCGTGCGCCACGACCCGCTCTACTCATCGCCTGCATAGAGCAGAATTACTCACAACCTATAAGGTTATGAGTAATTCGGAGAATCCCAACTGGGCTTTTTTGGGCAAATTACTCACAACATGGTAGGTTGTGAGTAATTTCTGCGGACAGGCGCGTCGCAGCCTACCGCGGCCCTACCCCAGGTCTCGCCCGTCGCTCGCGATCACGCGGGCGTACCACCAGAACGAGTCCTTGCGCACGCGGTGTAGGTCGCCCGTCCCGTCATCGTTGCGGTCGACGTAGACAAAGCCGTACCGCTTCTTCATCTGGCCGGTGTTGAACGAGACGAGGTCAATTGGGCCCCACGTGGTGTACCCAAAGATGTCCACGCCGTCCTCGTCGATGGCGGCACGAAGGTTCTTGATGTGATCGCGCAGGTAGCCGATACGGTACTGGTCGTGCACGCGCTCCACGCCATCCTCAACCACGACCTCATCATAGGCCCCCAGGCCGTTCTCCACGTCAAACAGGGACACCTGGTAGCGGTCGTACATCACGTTGAGGAAGTAGCGATAGCCCGTCGGATCCATCTGCCAACCCCAGTCGCTCGTCTCCACGTAGGGGTTCTTGGGACCGCTGGAGAGGTTGCCGCCAACCACCTCGTGGTTCTCGGTATGAGTGGTCACGGTCGAGGAGCTGTAGTAGCTGAATGCCATGAAGTCGGCCTTGCCAGCCATGAGGTCGGCCTTGTCCTCGTCGGAGACCTCGTAGTCCCAGCCACGCTTCTTCCACAGGCGCGGAGCGGTGCGGGGATAGGCCCCGCGAACCATGGTGTCCGCACAGTAGAAGAACTCGTCCTGCATGGCCTGGTAGCAGGCAAGCACGTCCTCGGGATCGCAGGTGAAGGGATAGCAGCACTGGCCGGCAATCATGCAGCCGACCTTGATGTCGGGATCAATCTCGTGGGCAGCCTGGACCGAACGCGCGGAAGCGACCATCTGGTTGTGCAGCTCGGTAAGGCGGTAGCTCTCGGGCAGCTGGATGATGACGTTGATCTCGTTGAAGGTGAGCCACTTGTCAACGAGGCTGCGATACTCGGTGAAGCACGTCTTGGCAAAGGTCACAAACTCGTCGATCATGGCGCGATTGGTCCAGCCGCCATAGGTCTCCTCAAAGTACACGGGCTCGTCGTACTTGTAGAGGGTGATGACCGGATCCATGCCAAGCTCGCGGGCAAGCGTGAACACCTTGCGATAGAACTCGACACCCTCCTGGTTGACGCCACCCCGCACGCCATGCGGATACACGCGCGCCCAGCTCACCGTGGTGTTGAAGGTGGTGAATCCCATCTCCCCCAGCAAGCGGATGTCCTCTTCCCAATGGTGGTAGAAGTCGCTCGCTTCGTGGTTGGTGTAGTCGACGTCATCAAAGAGCTCGTAGTGGGCACCCTCGGGCAGGTGCTCGAACTGGCGCATGGTGCCACGAGTGCCATCCGCGTTGAGGAAGTGGATGAGACGGGGCTCGGTGCCCTGGGCGGGTGCGGCGTAGTCAATCTGCACCGGGCTCTTGCCGCCCTCGTTCCAGCCACCCTCGATCTGGGCTGCGCTGATCGATCCACCCCAAAGGAACTTGCTCGGGATTGCCATGGTGCTCACCTTTCTCGCAATGCGCTGGTTCATACAACAGGATAGGAAAAGAGTCCGGCTGCGTTGGCCGCACAGCCGGACTCGGGAAGGAAGGGCTCGCTTACGCTGCGGCCTCGGCAGCCTCCTCGCCCTGCTCCTCGGCAAGGCAGTTCTTCTCGTACAGGCGCCAGAAGGGCAGGTAGATGAGCATACCGAGCACGAAGACAATCGCCACGATCAGGACCGACTTCACGTCGCCGGTGCCCAGGGGTCCCAGCACGAAGGGAGGCGTAGCCCAGGGCAGGTTGACGAAGAACTTGCCGAACATGGGCATGGCCATCATCGCGTAGCCGACACCAGCGCCCACGACACCGGAGAGCACGAACGGGATCATCAGGTAGGGGTTGAGCACGATGGGCAGACCAAAGATGACGGGCTCGACGATGGTGAAGATGGCGGGCAGCAGGCAGGTGGCGCCGAGGGTGCGATGGAACTTGACCTTGGAGCGGAGCATCAGGACGACCAGTGGCCATGCAGCGGCAGGCCAGATGACCAGGCGAGCTAGGCCACCACCGGTGCCATAGGCGGCGAGGACGTGCGGGAGCTCGAAGACGGAGGAGCCGGCGGCCAGCGCAGAGGCGTTCTCCTCAAGCCAGATCAGACCGAAGGGCTGGAAGTTGGCAACCCACATGTTGTCGCCGTGCAGACCGACGATCCACAGCATCTGCTGGACGAGGGTGGAGCCCATGAAGACGAAGATGTTGTCGGCACCGGCTACGAGCGGGGCGAGCAGGCCCATGAGCACAGCCACGAGGTCGATGTTGAGCATGGTGCGGACAAGCCAGCAGGCGCCAAGGACGACGGTGTACGGCACGATGGCGGCAAAGGAGTTACCGATTGCGGGCGGTACCTGCTCGGGCAGCTTGATGGTGAAGCCCTTCTCGATGAAGAGCGAGAACACCTTGACGGCAAGCAGTGACACGACCATGGAAACGAAGAGGCCGGACGCCGACCAGTTGCCGGTGGCGAGGCCCTCCTCCGGACCGCTGGTGATCACGATGAACGAGGCCAGGCCCAGAAGGCCGGCGGTGCGGCCGTTGATGCCGAGCTTCTCGCCGTAGGCGGAGGCGATGGTGTTGGACGCGTAGAGGGCCATGAGGCTCATGGTCATGTCGTTCATCCACGCGAACTTGCCGGCAACCGGCTCGAGGAACGGGATAAGTGCGTGGCCGGAGTCGCCAACCGAGGGCGAACCAAGCACGTAGATGACCAGCCAGGAGGCACCTGCGATGATCAGCGGCATGCAGGCCATGAGGCCGTCCTGGATAGATGCGATCGGCTTGAGCATGCCGAAGCGGCCAATGGGTGCCGCTATCTTCATGACAACGTCGGTGAGCTTGTCCATGAAGCTCTTGTTCTGAGTGTCTTCGCTCATGTCTTCCTTCCCTTTCACTACTCGTACTTGAATGGATCTAAGCGATTCCCTTCGCTTGCTGATGCCACCTTACGGGCGATGAAATGGGCAAACAAGAAATCTGGGCCGGTTGGTAAACCGTTTACGCGTTTTGTCAGTCGGAGTCGGCCCACAAGGGCTTCATAATGAAAACGAGGTTCAAATCAGGGCGAGGAGGGGCTTGTCATGGCAGTGCTTGATGCGCTCAGGCGCATGGAAGGGTTCACCAATGCCGAGAAGGATCTGGCATCCTATATCCTCGATCACCTGGATGAAGTAGCACAGATGAATATCGGCGACCTGTCTGGCGCGACCTATACCTCCAACGCGACAGTAGTGCGCTTATGCCGCAAGCTGGGAGTTGAGGGCTACCGTGACTTTCGCATCGAACTTGCACGTGACATCGAGGCAGACCGCTCGAACGTACTCAACGTGAATCCCGACTTTCCCTTCATCGAAGGCAGTGGTACGCAGCAGATCATCCACTCGGTCGCAAACCTCACCAAACAGGCAGTGGATGCCTGCCTGGGCACCATCACTGGGCATGACGTACGCACGGCAGCACGTCTTGTCCGAGGGGCAAAGAAGGTGGCGCTCTATGGCGTGGGCGACAGTTGCGTCACCCTGGAGGCATTCGCAAACCTGCTGCTCAAGATTGGCATCGTCTCGTATTCGGGTGACCTCAACGGCGACTCGGTGGTCGCGACGCAGATACTGGGTCCCTCAGACGTGGCGGTGTTTGCCACCTACTCGGGCGGACTATTGGACAAGTTCTCCAATGAGATTCAGCTCCTGCGGGGGAAGGGCTGCAAGACGATCCTGATCACGGCCAATGCTGCAGCGGCCCGGCGGATCGCTGGGTTGGAGTGCCTGCTGCTCCTACCCGAGGGAGAGACCACGCGCGGTAGTGTCGCAACGTACTACTCGCAATCATGCATCCGCTTTGCCCTGAATTGCGTGTACGGTGAATGCTTTGCGCAGGGATGGAACGAGAGCATGAAGCTGCGCGAGTCCTTCGCGCGCAACGACGTGTATCTAGAGGAGTAAGACTAACTGGGACTCATCGTCCGGCTCTCATGAAAAGAATTACTCACAACCTATAAGGTTGTGAGTAATTCGGAGAATCCCAACTGGGTTTTTTGGGCGAATTACTCACAACATGGTAGGTTGTGAGTAATTTTTACGGACAGGCACGCCGCAACCTGCCTAGCCCTACCCCAGGTCTCGTCCGTCGCTCGCGATCGCGCGGGCATACCACCAGAACGAGTCCTTCCGCACGCGGTGCAGATCGCCCGTCCCGTCGTCATTGCGGTCGACGTAAATGAACCCGTAGCGCTTCTTCATCTGACCGGTCGTAAAGGCAACCAGATCGATGGGGCCCCACGTGGTGTAGCCAAATATGTCCACGCCGTCCTCGTCGATGGCGGCACGAAGGTTCTTGATGTGATCGCGCAGGTAGCCGATGCGGTACGGGTCGTGCACGTGCTCGACACCGTCCTCCACCACGACCTCATCGAGAGCACCAAGGCCGTTCTCCACGTCAAACAGGGGCACGTCATAGCGATCGTTCAAGCGACCCAGCCAGTAGCGATAGCCCGTGGCATCCATCTGCCAGCCCCACTCGCTCGCCTTGAGATAGGGGTTGCGCACGCTCGTCGAGAGGTTGCCGGCGACCTCGTCGGTATCCAGCTCATGAGTCGTAACGATTGCCGAGCTGTAGTAGCTAAAAGCCAGGAAGTCCACCTTACCCGCCGCAAGCGTCGCTGCGTCTTCGTCGGACATCGCAAAGTCCTTGACCCCATGGGCTGCACGAGTCCGATCCGCCCAACTGGGATAACGACCCCTGACCATGGTGTCGGCGCAGTAGAAGAAACGGTCCTGGATCGCCTGCTCGTTGGCAAGCACATCGGCCGGGTCGCAGGTGTAGGGATAGGAGCACTGACCCGCGACCATGGCTCCCACGCTGATGGAAGGGTCGATCGCATGCGCTGCGAGGACACTCTTCGCACTCGCCACCATCTGGTTGTGCACCTCGGTAACGCGCAAGGGATTGTCCGGGTCAAAGATCAGGATCACATTGACTTCGTTGAAGGTGAGCCACTTGTCCACAAGGCCTCGATACTCCCTGAAGCAGGTCGTGGCAAAGGCAACAAACTCATCGATGACAGCACGGTTGTCCCAGCCACCATAGGTGAGTTCGATATAGGTTGGCTCGTCGTACTTGTAGAGGGTGATGACCGGATCCATGCCCAGCTCGCGAGCATAGGAGAACACCTGGCGATAGAACTCAACGCCCTCTTGGTTGACTCCCCCAGCAACGCCATGCGGATAGATGCGAGCCCAGCTCACCGTGGTGTTGAACGTGGTAAAGCCCATCTCCGCAAAGAGGTCGAGGTCCTCGCGCCACCGGTGGTAGAAGTCGCTTGCCTCGTGATTGGTGTAGGCGACATCATCGAACAGCTCGTAGCGGGCTCCCTCGGGCAGGCGGTCAAACTGCCGCATCACAGCCTTGCTACCGTCAGCAGCGCGATAGTACACCGGGCGAAAGCCGATGCCCTCTGCTGGGCCAGCGTAGTCGATCTGCACCGGGCTCTTGCCGCCCTCGTTCCAGCCTCCCTCGATCTGAGCCGCGCTGATCGATCCGCCCCACAGAAACTTGCTCGGAAATGCCATTGCCGGACCCTCTCTCCTCTTTGCAAGCAGAAGCACCCGCTCCTCCTCAACCCTTGTTGGTCAATGAGATTACGAGAGATTAACCGTTTATGCAATGACTGTAGTCAGACTACATTAACCGTTTACATTATCGAGCGCCGCTAGGTCTCCTACGACCACCCAATCGAGAACTTGAGAGCGTAGGTGACAAGCATATAGAAGCCGCCGACCACGATGAAGGTCTGCAGGACTCCCTTCCAGCGCGTGACGAGCAGACCGATGAATTCGCGCAGGAAGGCGTTTGGCCAGAAGTAGTACTTCGTCTTGGCGCCCATGCCCTCCACGGCCATTCCCGCCTGATGCGCGCACACGTAGCCGCGGAACACATGGTAGTTGGTGGTCGAGAAGGCAATCTTGAGCTCGCTTGCATCACGCCCCGCATGGCGCTCGATCACCTCGCGCGAGTACGCCATGTTCTCGCGTGTGGTGGTAGAGCGGTCCTCAAGCGCGATGCGGTCACGAGGCACGCCTCGCTGTGTCACGAGGTACTCTCCCATGCTCTGCGCCTCGCTCACAGGCTCATCGGGACCCTGTCCACCGCTGGGGACAAACACCGCAGGCGAGTCTCCTGCCGCAACGTGAGCCTCATCAAAGTCAGCTGCCTTGTCCACACGTCCCGCAAGCAGCGGACAAGGGGTTCCGTCAGCCCTTATGCCACAACCAAGGATCACGAGATAATCCATGGCCTGCCTGGGCACATGGCGTGACGAGAGCCATGCACAGAGCATCGTGGACAAGAGAAGGCACTCTCCATATGTGATGGCCACAGGCAGCATCGCATGCACGTAGACCCAGATGCCATCGCGCATGTCGTAGTCAAAGGCCCAGCGTGTGTAAGCCACGACCCATACGATGCTTGCGGCAATACCCAGCAGGTTAACCGGCCTGAACCCCTCATGGCGAATGAGCGCGATGTTGCTGATAGACACGAGCACCGCCAGCGGGATCATGAAGTAGACCGAAATGGCTGCAAACCATTCGACCATGTAGGTTACATCGATGAGGAAGAAATAGAAGTTGGGATAGCCGCCCACCAAACCGAGCACCGTGTACAGGACAAACTGGAACAGGCAGAACAGCAGGCCGCCTCCGCAGGCAACCATCGAGTATCCATACCATGATGCGCGCCAGAGCTTCACCAACCCACTCGCAAAGAGCAGGCATAGGCACCCAAGGAATATGCACAGGCTCAACTGGATGACCTGCCATCCCTCAAAGTTGATGCCTCCTTCGATGACGGTACCGTTGCGTACCTCAAACCACCACGTCTCGCTCCTGCCCTCTGCCGTTATGAATATCGCCTCGGTCTCACCGTCCGCAAGCCCTTTAAAGCGCACACGAACCGTGCTCGTACCTGCCTGGGTGGGCGTGATGGAATCCACCTCAACGACACCTGGGTTGGAAAGTCTTACTTCCGCCGTCTCGAGCTCGTCGGCGCTGTACGTAAAAATGGTCTGCGACGTGTAGAACCCCACTTGGGTCCTCATATAGAGATACGAGCCGACCACCAGCGCAATCGTAAGCGGGATAAGCAGCAGAAAACGGTTCCACAGACCCTCTTTGGGTGAGGTGACGGCTTGTGCGGTATTATCCATGGGTTCCTTTCATGAGTAACTCCAGGCGCGGAGCTTGCCAACAGGAAGCCCGCTCACTCCCCCAGCGTGGTCTCGCGTTCGATGACCTCGTGTGGGACCATAATGTGCGCCTCCGCTGAGCCCTCCCCGCGTAGCAGTCCAAGCAGGGCCTCGACGCCTCGCTCTGCCATCTGGGAGGTGTTGCGGCGAACGGTCGAGATTGCGGGACTCGAGATGCGCGAATAGATGGAGTCGTCCATGCCTATGACCCGCACATCGCGACCGACGGCAACGCCGCGCTCCTTGAGCGCGTTGACCACGCCCAGCGCAACGCGATCGCCCAGCGCTACCACGCCGTCAAAGGAGTAGCCCGCGTCAAGACACTCGCTGACCAGCTGTGCGGCCTCGATGAGGCTCGTCTGGCGATGCGCCCCCTCGAGCACGAGGTTCTTGTCCAGGCGGATGCCGTGTTCCTGAAGATAGCGGTAATAGCCAGCCGCCTGGTCATGCTCGACAGTGCGGTAGAAGGATGCCGAGACGCTCACGAGCGCGACGTTCTGGCAGCCTCGGGCAAAGAGCGTCGAGGTCATGTCGTAGCTCACCTGCGGCATGTCGTTTCCGACATAGACCTCGCGTGTCATGCCCAGCGGCCCCGTGTGATCGATGTGCACCACGGGAAGGTCCGCTGCCGCATGGATGGCCACTCGCGTCGTGCCACCGATGTAGACGATGCCGTCGACCTGCTTGGAGATGAGCCCGCGCACGTACTCGTCCTCGCGCTCGTCGTCGTTTGCGGTGTTGCAGATGTATGAGGCATAGCCAGCGGCGCGAAGCAGGCCCTCGACCTTGAGCACCAGCGTCGAGAAGAAGTCGTTGGACACATCTGGCGTGAGCAGCGCGATAGTCTTGGTCGATGCCTCGCGGAGGCTCTTCGCGGCGAAGTTTGCCACGTAACCCTGCTCGCGGGCGATGCGCAACACAAGGTCGCGTGTCTTTTCGGAATAGCTGCCCTTGCTGTTGAGCACGTTGGAGACCGTCGCAGTGCTCACGCCCGCCAGCTTTGCGATGTCGTAGATGGAAACCGAGCGCTTTGCCATGGTCTTGTCCGTTCGTCGAGATGGTTCCACAAGCCTATCACGTAAACGGTTAGCCCCTTTGCGGTGCTCGCAAATGCATGTTTAATCCAGCTCGCGGGAGCGAATGGCGTTGAGGTTAACCGTTTATGTACAGATTATGGCGAGGGACTTAATCGATTTACTCCTATCTGGCATCTGCTTATCATGACCTTAGTTAAACGGTTACATAACCAAGGAAAGGGACATGCCATGACCAGTCCGCAAGCAGCCTCAGACAAGCTTCTCCTCCCCTCGATGATGTGTGCAGACTTTGGCTGCCTGCGCAACGAGGTGTCCGCGCTCGAGGCGGCCGGCGTGGACGGATTCCACCTTGACCTCATGGATGGCAACTTCGTTCCCAACTACGGCATGGGTCTGCAGGACATCGCCTGGATCTGCGCCAACGCCTCCGTCCCCTGCGACGTGCACATGATGGCCGAGCAGCCCGGCCGCTACGTCTCGATGTTCGCCGAGCTTGGCGCGCGCGTCATCTACGTCCACCCCGAGGCGGACCCGCATGTGGCGCGCACTCTTGCCACCATTCGCGAGCTGGGTGTCAAGGCCGGCATCGCCATCAACCCCGGCACCAGCTTCGCGGCGGTCGAACCCGTCCTGCCGCTGTGCGACTACGTTCTCGCCATGACCGTCAACCCCGGCTTCGCTGGTCAGAGATGGCTCGACTTCGTCAATCCCAAGCTCGAGCAGCTTGTTGAGGCGAGTCACGCGGGAAGTAACGACTACGAGGTGGTCGTGGACGGCAACTGCAGTCCCGAACGAATCGCCCAGGCAAGCGCCATGGGCGTGAAGGGGTTCGTCCTCGGCACCGCCGGTCTCTTTGGACACGGCGACTACGCGACCACAATCCAGCAGCTGCGCGAGCTGTAGACATTCAGGAACGACGAGGCTGCGCAACACGCTTTTGTGCACCTCAAGGGATAGAGCAGGAAAGACCAATCCACTCAAGAAGGGAAACCATCATGGCATTCAAGAAGCTCGCAATCGGCAACGACCACACCGCAGTCGACATGAAGAACGAGATCATGGCCTATCTGCAAGACAAGGGATACGAGGTCGTCAACGTGGGTACCGACAGCACCGAGCGCTTCAACTACCCCATCAGCGGCTACAAGGTAGCACGCATGGTCGCTGATGGCGAGGTTGACGGCGGCATCCTCATCTGCGGCACCGGCGTGGGAATCAGCCTCTCGGCCAACAAGGTCGAGGGCATTCGAGCCGTCGTCTGCTCGGAGCCCTACTCCGCACGTCTCTCGCGCCAGCACAACAACACCAACATCGTGGCCTTTGGCGCGCGCGTCATCGGCATGGAGACCGCCAAGGACATCGTCGACGCCTGGCTTGGCGCCGAGTACGAAGGCGGGCGTCACCAGGTACGCATCGATATGATCGACGAGATCCAGAAGACCCAGGAACTTGCCGCTGCCAAGTAGATACTTGTTCCGACGGGTAATTACTCACAACTTGGTAGGTTGTGAGTAAATAGGAAAAACTCAACTGGGCTTTTGTCGCAAAATTACTCACAACCTACTAGGTTGTGAGTAATTCTTATCACCAGAACTTGGGATGAAGGGGCTTGGGATGCCATGCTCCCGCAGCGGGTTACTCGTCCTTGAGCATCATACGCATGGGAACGTGCGTCGAGCTGTCATCCTCAAAGCCCAGAGACCGATACAGCCTGTATCCATCGTCTGTGGCATTGAGCTCGACCACATCGAGATCCAGCTCGTACGCGGCACCCAGCAGACACTCCATCACACGCCGGGCGAGGCCCTTCCGACGATGCTCGGGCATGGTGTACACATTGAAGAGCGTCCCCGTCTGGCCGTGGGGGAAGCGAGGGCTGGGAGGCTTGATCACCAGCAGGAGCCAGGCACATGCCACAATGGTCCCCTCGTCATCGCGCGCGACAAATGCCAGCAAGTCGTAGTCAAGATGAAGCTCGAAGTATGCGGGCAGCTCGCTCCAGAGCGCCTCCTCCTGGTCGGGGTCAAGCGCGCCAAAGTCATCCGTTAGGTATCCGATACGAAGTCGCACCAGATCAGACACGTCACGCAACGATGCGCGACCAAAGGTGTAGGCCATGTCCTCACTCCCCGCAGCCAAGTCTGCAACTGCATAACAAAGGGATTTCACTTTAACATGCTAAAGTGAAATCCCCGAATCTGTTGATGTAGGCGTAATCTCAACTACACCATATCGTTACGTTTGCCAAACTGGGCAGGACCGCCGCTAGGCAAAGAGCTCAGCCGTGCGCTTCATGCGCTCGATGACGCCCACGCCAAACGGGCAGCGGCCCTCGCAGCCACCACAGCCAACGCACTCGTCGGCGTGATGGTCGAGGGCGAGGTAATGGTCGCGCACCAGCGCCGGCACCTCTCCACCCTTAGCCACCTGCACCTCGGCGAGGTCGTAGAACTTGTTGACCTGCGCGACATTGATGCCCACAGGGCACGGTGCGCAGTGGCCGCAGTAGGTGCAAAGTCCGCTGGCATTGTTGTGCGGAGCCGTGGCGAGGACGCTGGCGTAGTCGCGCTCCTCCTCCGGGGCATCGCAATACGCCACATCAGCCTCGAGGTCCGCAACGCTGCCAAAGCCGCACATGACACTGCCCACGGCGGGGCGCGTCAGCGCGTAGTGGAGGCACATAGCCGGCGTCATTGCCACGCCAAAGGGGCTGCGATCCCCGTCGAGCAGGCGCCCTCCCGCGAAGGCCTTCATCACCGTCAGGCCCACGTCAGCACGCTCGCAGGCGCGGTAGAACTCCAGACGGTCCGCGTCAAAGCCCGCGTACTCGTCACCCGCCGAACTGCTCAGCGTCTCGATGTCGTACGACCCAGGCTGCATGTCGTAGGCCGGATTGATGGAGAAGAGCATCATCTCCACCGCGCCCTGCTCCACGGCATAGCTGCCGCATACGGCACTGTGCGTGGACATGCCAATGTGGCGGATGGTACCCTCGGCCTTGAGCTGCTCCACAAAGTCGCGATACGGACCATCCAAACAGCGCTTGAGCTCGTCCAAGTCGTCGATGTAGTGCATCATGCCCAGCTCGACGTGGTCGGTATAAAAGCGCGTGAGCAGGTCATCGAAGGCAACCTTGCACTTCTCGACATCGCGCGTGCGCACGTACTGGCCGTCTTGCCAAGTGGCGCCAATGTGACCCTGCACGATCCAGTGGCCCGGGTTCTCGGCGCAGGCGTCCCCCAAGCGCGTGCGCACCTCGGGGTCGCTCATCCAGCAGTCCACGATGTTGACGCCCAGCTCCGCCGCACGAAGCGTGATGGCACGCGCTTCTTCGGCGCTCATGCGATCGAGCCATTCCCCACCAAAGCCGATCTCTGAAACCTGCAGGCCCGTACGGCCCAGTCTGCGATACCGCATAGACGCTCCTCTCCTTTGTTCCCCTCATCAACCATACACCTTGGAGTTCGGTCGAGGTCTTACGGCTTTCGAACCCTAGGCCTCGCCGCTACGCCGCCATTGTTCGCAGCCCCACCGGCCACGACACACCCCCCAAACAACACTCAGCCACTCCGACGTGCTACGCTGGCATAGGACAACCCGACACGGCAAGGAGACCTTGTGGCCGCATACAGACTGCTCGCTCTCGACATGGATGGCACGCTCCTGACCTCGGACAAGCGCATTACACCGCGCACGCGAGAGGCCATACGGGACGCAGCTCGCAGGGGTGTCGCCGTCGCTCTCTCGACAGGTCGAGCCATTAACGAACTGAGCGCATATCGCGATGACCTGTCGGGTGCCGTACGCTATGCGTCGCTGCTCAGCGGTGGGCAGGTGTACGACATGGATCGCGAGGCGACCATACGGGCAACGACCTTTAAGACGCAGACAGCGCTTGCCATTGCGAGGCACGGCATCGCCGAGGACGCCATGGTCCACGTGCTGACAACCAGCACCACAGCCGCATGCCCGCGCGACGTCGAGCGCATGGACGAGGTCGGCATGGGCGTCTACCAGCAGATGTTCAGGTCGATCTGCACCCTTGTGAGTGATGTGCCCGCCTTCATCCAGGCGCACGAGGGCGAGGTCTGCAAGGTGAACCTGTACCACAAGGACCAGCAGTCGAGGCGGCGCACCTTTGAGCTCCTCTCGCAGATCGACGCTCAGATGGCCTTTGCGGAGCAGACCTCCATCGAGTTCACGCCCGTCGGCGTCACGAAGGCTGTGGGGCTGCAGGTCCTCTGCGACCATCTTGGCTGCACGCTTGCCGAATGCATCGCCGTCGGAGATGCGCCCAACGACACCGACGCCCTGCAAGCGGCAGGACTGAGCGTCGCCATGGGAAACGCAACCGATGACGTCAAGGAGCTCGCCGATGTCATCGTCGCAGACAACGACCATGACGGCATTGTCGAGGTGATAGAGCGCTTCCTGTAGGACGGCAGTTGCGCATGAGTTTTGCCAGCTACAATAGGTAAAGGGCAGCGAGAGCCTTACCCCTACGACGCAAAGGACTCCCATGATCAAACTTGTGCTTGCTGACATGGACAACACGCTGGTGCCCTTTGGTCGCGCGCATGCGTCCAAGCGCACGCTGACGGCCATTCACGCCTGCCTCGGCGCCGGGGTGGCCTTTGGTCCGGCAAGCGGACGCAACCGCTCCGAGGTCGCCGGCTTCCTTTGCCACGACGAGGCGGCATACGACACGGCTGTCCTTGTCAACGGTCAGCAGGTTTACCTGCACGGGCGTCTTCTGCGGGAAGTGACCCTCGACAACGAGTCACTGCGCCAGGTCGAACGCCTCATCGCGTCGCGAAAGGGCTGCGCGCTGCTGGTCTATCGTCCGGACGGCTTTTGCGACTGGGTTGGCGATGAGCCGTCCAACCTCGGCAACTTTGTGGTCGACGCGATGCACAACGGTTCCGATCGCCACCAGACGCTCCCCCTCTACCCCGTGGCCAAGGCGGGCATCGTTGCCATGCTCCCCCGCGACGAGGAGCTTGCTCTGCAGCAAGAGCTGTCGGACCTGTGTCCCAAGCTGAACTTCCCCAATACCGCGCCGCAATGGTTTGACATCATCCCGCATGGATGGAGCAAGGTATGCGGCATAGAGCTGCTCGAGCGGGAGCTGGACATCACACCGGACGAGCTATGCGTGTTTGGCGATGCCCCCAATGACCTTGCGATGTTCGCGCACACCCGCAACTCGTGTGCCGTTGCCAACGCAACGCAAGACGTCCTTGCGGCTGCTCACTGGCATGTGGGTGCCTCCGCCGACGATGGTGTGGCAATCGCGTTGGAACAGATCGCGGCCGCCGCGCGCACGTTTCGAGAGACCGGAGAAGAGACGACGCCCGCCTTCATGACCGCAGACAAGCAGTAAGGCCGACTCATGAGCAGCGACAATCGAGAATTCACCCAGCAGGATTCGAGCGATCCAACGCAAGCCGAGCAGGGGCAAGACGACCTCCTCGCACAAGTAGTCGATGCGACCAAGGACGTGCTCGGCAATGCATCCGATGCATATCGCGAGACGTTTGACCAGTTCAAGAGCTCTCTGCCAACCTTTGACGAGATTCTTTCGCAAGCCATTCGGCTGCCTGGAACCAGTGTCGACCGCAGCAGCTATCTCACCGAGGTCATCGGCGCCAAGCATGCCCCGCTCATCGTCCGAGCCTCCATCGAAACGACCCCACGGAAGGCCGGGCTCTCGCCGCGCGACATCGAGAAGATCGCCAAGAAGTCGCTGGGCAAGGATGGCCGTCGCACGACCGCGCTTTCGTTTGCCGCGGGCATTCCCGGCGGAGTCGCGGGAGCGGTCACGATACCCGCAGACCTCGTGCAGTTCTACGGCTACCTCATTCGCGCCATCCAAAAGCTCAGCTACCTGTACGGATGGCGCGACCTGATACATATCGACACAAGTCAGACAGACGTTGCCACGGCTGCAGCCATCATGATCATGCTCGGCGTGATGGCAGAGGTGCAGCGGGCAGACGACGCTCTCGCCCGCCTCGCTCGCCTACGCGCAAGCGGTGCCGACGACACACGCCTGCGTACCGCGCTGGCAGCCCGTGCCATGCAGGACGAGGTGAACACCATCTCGGAGGAGCTGACTCGGCGGATGGCGCGCCGGCTCACCGGACAAGTGGCCGGCAAGGCCATCCCTGTGGTGGGAGGCATCGTCTCGGGCTTCGTCACCGGTTCGGGTTTCGACGAGATGAGCAAGAGGCTGCTCAAGGAGCTCAAGCGCTGCGGCGAGTAGTGCGGCGGCACGGATTACAACCTCTCCCAAGCAGACAATTACTCACAACCTTCTATGTTGTGAGTAATTCGCTTTTTCTTTCCTGCTGTTTTATGCCGCAATTACTCACAATGAACTATATTGTGAGTAATTGCGGCAAGCCATTCTCCCTAAAGGCGAGGAGTCGATCATGTACGCCTTCCTGTCACACACCTCAGCTTTGGACGCCCTGCGCACGATCGAAGGTGGTGGAGCGGGTGCGCCTCTCTGGCCTGCAGAGCCACGTGAGCTCCCGCGTCATCGGAACACTGTGACGACCCAGCGCATGTTCAAGGAGCTTGCCGCAGAGTGCGACCTCGCCTCATATGGCATCACCAGAGTCCCCGTCGACCTGCTCGTACCCAAGGCAAGCCAGCGCAGCAGAGGAGCATCGGCGCGCTTCCACGCATGGAAGGGCGACATTCCCAACGGTTCGATGATCAGACTTGAAGAGTCGCTGTTCGTCAGCACGCCCCCATTCATCCTGCTGCAGATGGCGGGCTGGCACACGAGAATTCAGCCAACTGAGGAGGCGTTCGTCAAAGAGCTGCGTGCCACGCGTGAGGCCCATGCCATGGCGAATGCGGAGGGTCCCATTGCTTACGACGATCCCTTTGCTTGGGAGCAGTCATCGAGGCTGATAAGCCTCGCTCTTGTTGCCATGGAACTAATGGGGACCTACCGAATGGCTTTCCCAGGCGGTTCGACCCGCTATCAGCAACCGCCGCTGCTCACCGCGACAGACATGAGGGACTTCCTGGCGAGAGTCCCACGCGCATACGGCCAGAATCGCCTGGACATCGTCATGGGTCTGGCCATTCCGCACTCGGCATCCCCCATGGAGACCGCACTCGCCCTCATGCTGGGCCTGCCTGAAGCCTATGGAGGCTACGGGCTTCCCCAGCCCCAGCTGAACCGTTCGTGCCCCGTTGCCAACCATGAGCGCCTGTGGGACGGCGGTGAGGCAATCACCCCGGACTTGCTCTGGGAGGATGCCAAGCTCGTCATCGAGTACGACAGCGACGAGATGCATGGCAGCGCTGGCCCCCACAAGCTTGCCGGTGACGCCACCAGGGCAAACGTTCTCTCGGCGCTGGGTTATACCGTGCTCCGCATGACCACACTCAACATACAGTCACAGGCAGACGTCGAGCGGCTCGCCACGCAGGTGGCCGGACTGCTGGGCAGAAGCCTCCCTGAGCCCAGCGAGGAACTGCGTATCCGCAGGAGCAAGCTGCACACCATGCTCATGCGTCAGTAGCCGCTGTGGGCAGTCACTTGATGCGAGGCTCTCTGTAGCGAAAAATTACTCACAACCTTGTATGTTGTGAGTAATTGGCTCAAATTTATCTGGGGTTTTGTCATCGAATTACTCACAACCTACTAAGTTATGAGTAATTCGCGTACCATATGCGGCTCAGAGACAATCCAAGGCTCGCGCACAGAAAAGCCCCGGCCGAAGCCAGGGCTAGGGAAGGAAGGGTAGTTCGGGCAGAGGACTGTCTTAGACCCCGTGCCGCCTCAGACAAGCTCTACTCTGCCTGGGCAGCCGCATCCTCGCGGTTCTTGTTGGCCTCGTAGGCCTTGACACAGGGGATGTAGATGAGCGTGGCCGCAGCCAGGCAGATCAGCTGCGTCACGGCGCCCATGAAGTTACCACCGCTTGCCAGGAAGCCCGAGAGAATGATGGGCGTAGTCCAAGGCACGTTGATGTACATCACAGGGCAGAAGCCGATAGCCGTGAGCACGTAGCTGATGATGTAGCTAGCCAGCGGTGCCAGGATGAAGCCTACGCACATGGGCGGGTTAAGCACCACGGGCATGCCGAAGACCACGGTCTCGTTGATGTTGAACAGGTTGGGGAACAGGCTCAGCTTGGCGATGGCGCGAGTATCGTCGCGACGGCCGGCGATGAGCGTGGCCAGCGTGATGGCCAGTGCGATGCCCGTACCGCAGATGGTGATGAAGCAGGGCTACCGGGAACTACGCATAGAGATCGCACGAGATCTCGAGCGCCGTCGCACCAACCTACTTGACGTCAACCCCGATCGTCCCTTCATCAAAGGCAGCAGCACCGAGGACATCTCGAGTTCGATTGCCGCCCTGTCAAAGCAGGCCATCGACACCTCCTATGCAAGCCTGTCGATAGTGGCCATGAAGAAGGCGGCACGGCTCCTGCTCGAGTCGCGGCGCATCGCGTACTACGCCATAGGAGACTCATGCGCCTCATGCGAAGTGTTTGCTCAGTTGCTCTACAAGGTCGGCATCGTTTGCTCGAACGGCATGCCCAAGGGGGACTATGGTGTCTTTGAGCGCACACTCGACCCCCGCGACCTGGCAATCGTTGTCAGCCACTCGGGCACGCTGTTCTCGAACCACGCAAGGACCTTCGAGGTGATGCGCGCGTCCGGCTGCAAGACGATCGTCATCACAGCGAATGCCAATCTCAGAGAACAACTAATGGGCACCGACTGTCTCTTCATCCTGCCGCAGGGAGAAGAGCGTACGGAACGCCTTGCGACCTTCTATTCGCAGGAATGCATCAGGTACGTGCTCAACTGCATCTATGCCAAGACGTTCAACATCAACTACCAGCAAAATCTCACGCGTTGGCAGCAGAACATCGCGCTTGCGCAGGACTCCGAGGCCTTGTGACAGTCGCCAGGGCAGCATGTGACCAATCGTAACGACTCTGTTTCGCCGATTTACGACATTTGACGCCTGTTGTACACTCCCAAACAATCGCATAGCACCACCAAACCTACGAAGTGGAAGTAAAACCTGCAGAGGCGCCTACAGAGAGCACGGGCAGCTGAGATCCGAGCGGTAGCTGGCAGGCATAATGGACCCGCTGAGGGCGCGAAGAAACCCTGGCAACAGGGCGGAAGTCGCGACGGCAGCCCGCCGTCATCGGGCAGGGAGTGATGGCTCCCACAGAGAGAGCGGGCCTTGCGTCCGCTAATCGAGGTGGCACCGCAGGCGTAGACTATCGCGCTTGTCCTCGAGACCCATAGGTCGAGGACGGGCGTTTTTTGTTAGCCAGAGATGGCCGTCCGTCCTCAGTGCGCCAACCGGCGCAGGAAGGAGGCCACGATGGCTGCCAAGAAGGACCCGTACCGCATCTACCTGTCCGAGGACCAGATCCCCACCCAGTACTACAACCTGCGCGCCGACATGCCCAACAAGCCCGAGCCCATGCGCCTGCCCAATGGCGCCATCGCGGAGTTTGCCCACATCGCGCCCGTCTTTGCCGACGAGCTGGTCCGTCAGGAGCTGGACGACGAGACCGCCTACGTCGACATCCCCGAGGGCATCCGCGAGATGTACAAGATCTATCGCCCGAGCCCGCTCTGCCGCGCCTACAACCTGGAGCAGGCGCTCGGGACGCCCGCCAAGATCTACTACAAGTTCGAGGGCAACAACACCAGCGGCTCACACACGCTCAACTCCGCGCTCGCGCAGGCGTACTATGCCTACGAGCAAGGGCTCACGACCATCACCACCGAGACCGGCGCCGGGCAGTGGGGCACCGCGCTCTCAGAGGCCGCTGCGCGCTTTGGCCTGAACTGCGACGTCTTCATGGTGCGTGCCAGCTACGAGCAGAAGCCCTTCCGTCGCTCCGTGATGCAGACCTTTGGCGCCCACGTGACGCCTTCGCCGAGCCAGGAGACCGAGATCGGTCGCAAGATGTACGCCGACGAGGCAAACCGCTCTGGTTCTCTCGGCACCGCCATCAGCGAGGCCGTCGAGCGCGCGCTGCACGTACCCGAGAACCGCGGGCGCTACCAGCTTGGCAGCGTGCTCAACCAGGTGCTGCTGCACCAGTCCGTCATCGGCTTGGAGAGCTACGAGGCACTGCAGGAGCTCGGCGAGTACCCCGACATCGTCATTGGCTGCGCAGGCGGCGGCTCCAACCTCGGCGGCCTCATCGCTCCGTTCATGCGCGACAAGCTGACCGGCGTCCATCCCGACACGCGCTTTGTGGCCGTCGAGCCTAAGAGCTGCCCCAGCCTCACGCGCGGCCGCTTTGCCTACGACTTTGCCGACACCGGCCAGACCTGCCCGCTCGTCAAGATGTACACGCTGGGCAATGGCTTCATCCCCAGCCCCGACCATGCAGGCGGCCTGCGCTATCACGGCATGAGCCCCATCATCAGCCAGCTCAGACACGACGGCTTCCTTGAGGCAGTCGCAGTGGCCCAGACCGACGTGTTCGCCGCAGCGGAGCAGTTCGCCAAGCTCGAGACCATCCTGCCCGCTCCCGAGAGCGCTCATGCCATACGCGTTGCCATCGACGAGGCCCTCAAGTGCAAGGAGACCGGAGAGGAGAAGGTCATTCTCTTTGGCCTCACCGGAACCGGTTACTTTGACATGACCGCATACGAGGCCTACAACAACGGCACGATGGTCGATCACGTCCCCACCGACGAGGAACTCGAGATGGGCTTTGTCACCATTCCCGCAGTTCCCGGCGTCCAGGCAGAGGGTGGCCTGCCGCTGGAGTAACACTTCCTCGCACGTATGGTCCGGCGCCCCAAACTGTCGCAGTCTGGGGCGCCGGATTCATGTGGCTCTATTCGAGGTCGCCTACCGCACGAAGTGCGTCCAGATGCCAGGCTCACGCTCGGGCAGGCCATACTTCTCGCGACCAAGGGCAATCGACTTCATGAGGAAGGCCATGTTGCGCGCGAGCGTGCGCATCTGTTGCAGTCCCTCGCCATCCTGCTCGGCCTCACCGGGCTGCCGCCCATGGACGCCGTTCCAGTACTGTCCGGACGCCACCGGCATGCCGCTGATGGTGAAGTACTTGTTGAGCTCGTCAAAGGTCGCGGTGAGGCCTCCACGGCGCGCGACGGCAACCGCCGCCCCGACCTTCATGGTCTTGTCAAACGGTGTCGAGTAGAACAGGCGGTCGAGCACGGCCACGAGGGTCGCGTTTGCAGAACCGTAGTACACCGGCGTACCAACCACCAGGCCATCAGCCTCCTCGAGCTTAGGAGCAAGCTCGTTGACCACATCATCGAAGACGCACCTGCCCTTGCTCGCGCATCCTCCGCATGCCACGCAGCCACGCACGGCCTTGTTCCCGACCTGCACGCTCTCAACCTCGATGCCCTCGGCTTCAAAGATCTCCTGCATCTCGCGCAGCGCGCGTGCGGTGTTGCCCTTCGCCTTTGGGCTGCCATTGATCATCAGGACCTTCATCGCCCACTCCTCTTCTCGCAATCCCCCATTGCTTGCATTGTGCTCGACAAGTATCTCACGAGCCTTGCAACAAAAGCGAGGTCGGTCCCCGCTTTCCGCATTCGCACCCTCCATGGGGCAATGCCTGAACCAAAGGACCAACCTCGCCAGTTAGTGCCTATCTATCGTGCGACCGTCAGATGGCAGCTAGCAGAGCTCCATCGACGGATTGTCGCGCGTGAGGATCTCCTTGTGGGTGACCGTCGCACCGAGAATCTCCTCAAGCTCGCTGGCCAGCTCGTCGACGGCCTCCTGCAGGTCGCCAAGGCGCTCGGGCTGGATATTCTCCATGATGAACACGCAGTGCGGGGTCTCGTCGGTGACCTCGGTGCGCTGGCCGTCACGCCAGTTCCAGCAACGGCACACGGCGCCGGCATCGTCCACATAGCAGAGCTCGCCGGGCAGCGTCGGGTCGTTCTCATCGGCTCCAATCGGCAGGAAGTAGTCTCCACCCTCGGTGACCTTGAGGCGGAACGTACCCTCGAAGGCATCAACGTTCTCGGCACCCATGGGAATGGCATACTTGAGCGAGATGGCGTTCGAGATGTCGACCGACGGGTTGATGTGCCCAACCGGGTTGTCCTTGAGCACGCGCTTGAGCAGGTTCTCGACCGAGCTGCGCACGCCCTTCTTGGTCTTGAACTTGCGATAGGCCTCGCGCCAGACCGCCGGCACCTCGTTCTTCGAGATGGTGTTGTTGGGAACCCACTTCTGGGCGAGCACATTGGCGCGATCCAAAAGCTTGGCTGCCTTGGCGGCGTTCTCCTCGCTCACCTGGTCGGTCGGCAAGATGCCATCGGCCACGACAACGCCGATCGACGCGTCAGGAAAAATCTCCCAGAACGAATCCTCGCAAACGAACTCCATATGAACCTCCCTATCATGCGCCAGCCCAAGTCCAACGCAGGTTTTCTTGATGGTCACATAGTAGCATGATCATGCATACAATGGGATTTTATTGGCAAAAATTCCAATATTGTGAAATAAGTCCGAGGCCAAAGACGCAAGATATGCATTTTTGGACGACTGCGCCATGTATATCCCAAACTATAACGTACAAAGTAACAGCATTTCAGGGCTATACTTGCAACAACTCAGAACGAATCAGAATTGCCGATTTGACTTGTAGGCTGAATAACGTTCTCCATATCCATCAACAGCGTTATACGATATTACCAGTCTTATATCCACCATAATCATTACCGCAGGTCCGTGACCCTTTACCCAAATGGACGGACGGTCGGCGTCTGTCCTGCTAACCTATGACTTGTCACGATCGCGTTCGTCCACACGAGAGAAGGCACCATGGCACTCACCGCTCTTGCAGCCATCAGAAAGGCCCCCAAGATCGTCAAGGTTCTCGGCGTAGCCGCCGGCGTTCCGGCCATGTTTGCCGCTGGTTATACGCTGGTCTCGCATGCCCTGTACCATCGCACCAATCGAAGCACCGCCAACGAGATCTACCTTAAGGCGACAGGCGGAGGAAAGGAGCTGCTCAAGGACATGGTGATGCTTGACAACACCATCCTGGACAGCGCCGACATCAACGACCGCCGCTACACCATCCCCTCGACGGTCACGCTCAAGACGGCCGTCACCGAGGAGATCGTCGATGGACGCCAGGTCTTCCATGTCAACCGCCGCCCCATCAACGACCGTGCCGTCATCTACCTTCACGGCGGCTGCTTCCTGACCCAACCCACTGCCGAGCATTGGAAGTTCGTCGACACCATTGCGCAGCGCACGCGCGCAGAGGTCATCGTGCCTCTGTACCCACTTGCACCCGTACACGGGGCGCTCGAGACGCTCGACTTCTTGGAGCGGGTCTACTGCGACACCATCGAGCAGTACGGACCCGCAAACGTCACGCTCATGGGCGACTCGTGTGGCGGAGGCATCGCCGCAAGCTTCGCCGAGTTCCTGCCAACGCATGACCTCGAGCAGCCGGGCCGTCTCATCCTCATCTCGCCGCTGGTCGACGTCGCGCTGCGCAACCCCGACATCATCCAATACGAGGCGGCCGATCCCATCCTCGGCGTCCAGGGACTGCAGAAGCTCGGTCTCATCTGGGCAAAGGACCTCAGCAACAACGACTATCGCGTGAGCCCGGTGAACGGAGAGGTGCGCACGCTACGCAACGTCATCGTCTTCATCGGCACCCGCGAGATCCTCTATCCCGATGCGCGACTCTTCTACGATCGCGTCAACGCGACCGGCGTCCATGCCGAGCTCTATATCGGACGTGGCCTCAACCACTGCTACCCACTCCACCCCATCCCCGAGGCAAAGTGGGCAATCGACCGCATGGTCGAACTGATCTGCACCGACTAACGCCACCACAACGGCTCGACTGTACAGTTGCACAATGCCAACCAACGCAACAGTCGTGGCACGGCGTTCCCCGGGAGCAACCGTGCCACGCAACCACAGGTACAGGTACCCTCAACAAACAGGTCCCCGGCACTCGCGAATGCCGGGGACCTCTCGTCTCTGTATACAATTACGCCCTTTGGGAGCGGGTTCTATTTTTCTAACAACCAGCGTGCAATGAGATCCTCAAGTTCGGACTCGGTGCGAACGTGATTCTCGTCACCGCCAATGACTTCGAGTGCATCGCGCAAGAGCTCGCGATCCTGGCGGTGACTCACGATGAATTCTGCGCAACGCTGGGCAAGGCCCTGGGGATCTGCAGGTGACCGACGGCCATTGCGAATGCGTGAGAGATACGATGGGTCGACCGCAACCTGGCGCGCCATTTCGACATTTGAAATCTGAAGGGTGCGCATGAGCGCATCAAGCCTCCGAGAGAACGTCGTCGAGCTATGGTTGAGGCCTTCCATCAGATCCGCAAGCACTTCTTCTTCGGTTCCGATTGCCTCGACGTTGCTCTCACGAGCAATCGAGACGATCCCCGCGGCGAGTTTTCGCACGCTATCACCATCGTACGACGGAGTCCGTCGTCCGCTACGATATCTACTGAGTGTTGAGGGCGAAATGCCACTGCGCTCAGCGAGGTCCTTGCTCGAGCAATCAAGCAAGTTGCAGTACTCGTTGAGAGTCATCACAAACGACACGCTTGATCCTCTCGTCCATGGCACACGGCACGTGGGTGGGGCGGAGCGAACGCTAGCGGCTGACCTAGGCGCTTTCGCATATGGTTAAATCAATGTAACCTACAAACACCTTACATAAACAACTCGTGCCAAGGTTGGCACTGTCACGACGTCATGCGCACAGCTCATGCATAAGCACAAATGATGTGACCATCCGGCAAGGACATCCGAAGCTTGCTAAAATGTTGTGGTTTAGTGCGTCGGTACCACCACCCTAGGGGGCCTGTATGCAGTTGGGTTTTGACAAGGACAAGTACATCGAGATGCAATCCAAACGGATTCGCGAGCGCATCGACCAGTTTGGCGGCAAGCTTTATCTCGAGTTTGGCGGCAAGCTTTTTGACGATTACCACGCCTCACGCGTCCTGCCCGGCTTTGAGCCCGACCTCAAGGCACGCATGCTTTCGAGCCTTGCCAACGACGCTGAGGTGCTCGTTGCCCTCAACGCAAACGACATTGAGCAGGACAAGCGCCGCAGTGACCTAGGGATTCCCTATGCCGAGGATGCCCTGCGCCTGCTGGACATCTTCCGGAGCATGGGAATCGGCATCGGCGGTATCGTCATCACGCGCTTTGCCGGCCAGCCCCACGCAGAGGCGTACCAGTCGCGCGTCGAGGCCCTTGGCATCCCCGTGTACCGTCACTACCCCATCGACGGGTATCCCACCAACGTCGACCTGATCGCGAGCAGCGAGGGCTTTGGCAAGAACGAGTTTGCCAAGACCAGCAAGCCACTCGTCGTCGTCACGGCACCGGGTCCGGGCTCGGGCAAGCTCGCCGTCTGCCTCTCGCAGATCTATCACGAATTTGAGAATGGCGTCCAGGCGGGCTATGCAAAGTTTGAGACCTTCCCCGTCTGGAACCTGCCGCTCAAGCATCCGGTCAACGTCGCGTACGAGGCCGCGACCGCCGACCTTGATGATCGCAACATCATCGACCCCTTCCATCTGGACGCCTACGACAAGGTCACCGTCAACTACAACCGCGACGTGGAGACCTTCCCCGTGCTCAAGTCGATGATGGAGCGCATCATGGGCGAGAGCCCCTATCAATCCCCCACCGACATGGGCGTGAACATGGTCGGTAACTGCATCAGCGACGACGAGGCCTGTAAGCATGCGGCCAAGGCAGAGATCGTGAGGCGCTATTTCACCACCGCTGAGCGGCTCGAACGCACGGGCGTGGGTGAGGCCGAGCTGCAGACCATCCGCCTGCTCATGAACGACGTGGGTGTCGACAAGGACTTCTCACCCGCTCGAGCGGCCGCATTGGCCAAGGAGGAGGAGACTGGGCTTCCCGCTGCGGCCATGGAGCTCCCTGATGGCAGCGTGGTCACGGGAAAGACGTCCACCATCCTGGGCTGCGCCTCGTCACTGCTGCTCAACGCGCTCAAACGCGTGGCGGGCGTCGACAAGGACATCTATGTGGTGAGCAATGACGCCCTCGAGCCCATCTGCAAGCTCAAGATCGCGCATCTCCACAGCAAGAACCCTCGCCTGCACTCCGACGAGACGCTCATCGCCCTCTCGATCAGCTCTGCATCCAACCCGCTTGCGGCGGCTGTCATCGACGCGGCCGAAAAGCTCAAGGGCTGTGACGCGTACTTCTCGGTCATCATCTCGCCCACCGACGAGCGTACCTATCGCCAGCTGGGCATCAATGTGTGCTGCGAGCCAAAGTTCGAGAAGCGCACATACTACCACCGATAGGACGCATGGCACACTTGCTCCCGGGGAGTATCCGTGCCATGACTTCACGGCAACCAGAACACGCCTCAAACACTACACGTTGAGCCGTACGGGAACCGTCTCGCCAGGCTTGACCTCCTTCTTGGGACCGACGCCAAACGAGAGGGCCTGCTTGGGACAGACGTGCACGCATTCGCTGCAGCGGATGCACTCGGCGCTGTTGGGATCGAGGACGGGGTTCACGCCCATCTTGCAGGTCTTGGCACAGAGGCCACAGCTGACGCACTTGTCCTGGTCAAAGCGCATGCGCATGACGCTGACCTTCTGGAAGAGCGCATAGAAGGCACCGAGCGGGCACACGTACTTGCAGAACGGGCGGTAGATGAAGATGGACGAGAACACGCACAGGAGCATGAGCGCGAACTTCCACCTAAAGTGCCAGCCCAGCGCGCCGCGCATGGTCTCATCGAGCAGCACCAGCGGGATGCCGCCCTCGAGCGTACCAACAGGGCAGATGAACTGGCAGAAGAACGGCTCGCCCATGCCCAGCTTGGTGCGATAGAAGAACGGCAGGGCAAACACGAACACGCCCAGCATCACGTACTTGAGGTAGCGCAGCACGCGATCCGCCTTCTCGGGCACCTTGATCTTGGGAGTTGGGATCTTGTACAGCAGCTCCTGGATAAGGCCAAACAGGCAGAGCCAGCCGCAGATGAAGCGGCCCACCAGAAGACCGATGGTTGCCAGATAGCCCACCACGTAGAATGCGAACTTGCGACGGCGACCATTGAACACCGCCTGCATCGCACCGATGGGACATGAGCCCAGGGCACCGGGGCACGAGTGGCAGTTCATGCCCGGCACACAGAACCTCTTGAGAGGACCCTGATAGATGGCCGGAGGTCCGGGCATCCAGCCCTGCACGTAACTGTTGGAGAGCACGCCCCACCCGCCTTGGACGAGCTTGCGCACCACGCTGTTTTTCGTATCACTCTTCATGCCGCGCCCCTACCCGAGGCCGATGCACTGCATGCAAATCGCAGTGGCCTTCTTGAGGACGATCTTGACCTCGTTGTTGTACAGCACCCCATAGCCGCACATGGCTATGGACAGCGCCAGCATGAGCAATGTCACCTGGATGGGAGCCTCACGTTTCATGTGTCCGCCTCTCCTCATATCCCCCGGTGCACCTAAGGGACAGTCCCCTCGTTGCACCCCCTATGGTACAACGAGGGGACTGTCCCTTAGGTGTCCCTTGTCATTGTGTACTACTGAACCTTGGTGAGGTTCTCTTCGATGATGCCTGCCGTCACTTTCTTGCTGTACGAGCCGTGCTGCGGGCCATACACGACATTGCCCTTGCTGTCGACATAGACGATGGTGGGGGTGCCAACCACATCGATGAGCTCGCGGAACTTGCTGTCGGAGAGCACGTTGGTGTAGGTCACGCCCGTAGAGCTGACGATGTCCTTCGCGTCGGCGAGCGTATCCTCGTCTACCTCTCCGTTACCCTCCACCACATCGTTGCAGACACCAATGACGGCAAAGCCCTTATCGGCGTATTGCTTGGAGAGCTCTTCCAAGGCGGGCATGGACTCCACGCAAGCGCCACAGGTAGTCGCCCACACGTCAATCATGGTGAGCTTGTTCTGGGCAAACACATCGCCCAGCTTGATCGAGGTACCGTCCATATTCTGAAGGGTGAGGTTGGCCAGCGCGCTCGTGTTGATGTCATCAGCCGTCTGCTGCTTCTCAAAATTGATATCGTCGGGCTTGAAGCCGCCAATCAGCTCATCGGCAGCAGCGGCAAGCTCGGCGGCCTGGTCGATGCGCTCCTGATCGATTCCCGCCTCCTTGAGCTCTGCGTCTCGGTCCCCATCTTCGCCCGTCAAAAGCGGCAGGACCTGCGGCTGGTCAAAGTAGTAGTAGCGGAACATGTTGTTGGAGCCAACCTCCCTAAAGTGCTCCTTGAGCATGTCTACCGTCACGTTTTCGCTCGTGGTATCACGGAAGGACTTGAGCAGGAAGTCATCGAGCTCCTCCTCAAGAGGAACACCAATGAACCAGAGGAAGGACGGTTCCTGCGGTTGCGTCATGATGTCCTCGTTGGGATCGTACAGATAGAGGGAAATTTGGGAGATGTCGGCCGAAACAAGGTCCAATCCAGCTATGTTCAAGTCGATGTCCTTCAGCTCCTCCGGCAACGTGAACGTAAAGCCGGGCATCGTAAGGACGCCCTCGTCATCTGCCACGTCAAGGTAGGAGCCTTCGGAGACCTCATCTTCTGCGGCCTCAATTGCCTCGACCGACTCTTCTTCTATGACTTCTGAGGCATCAGCGACATCTGCCGTATCAGACGAGCCGCCGCACCCCGCAAGCAGCGCCGCGGTCAGTGCGATCGCGAGGGTCTTTCCAACGGTATTGATCTTCATAGCCTCTCCTATCGACTATTGGTAATCCGTTGCATCGCAGGATAACAGAGTTGCCCAATCGCCCCGGAAAGGACATGCGAACAACGGACACGCCCGGCGACCAGCCGTCTTAAGGCCAGTCACCGGGCGTAGAACAAAAGCAGGCTTTACGCGCTGCGAGGCAATACTAGAGACCCTGAGCGAGAAGCTCCGCGACAACCGGATCGGCAGGGGTCACACCCTCCGCCTTGAGCTCGGCAATCTTGGTGGCAAACTGCGGCAGGTACTGCTCGTGGGCAACCAGCAGCTCGTCGATGCAGCGCTTGGCCTCGGAACCACTGGGCGTCTGCGGGTTGAGCGCCACGGCCTCAAGCAGCGCTCCGTAGTCGCCGTAGACGGCAGCCTCCTCCACCAGCCGCTGCATGTTCCACATGAGCTGCAGGTAGCCGCGGGCCGAGGTGTCCATGGGGCCAAAGGCGACCGGCTGCGCGCCAGCACCGCCGACATAGCTCGAAACCTGCACCACGGCGTCATCGGGCAGATCGGGAATCGCACCGTTGTTGAGCGTAGAGCATACGATGTGCTCGTTGGCGTTGTTGTAGATCGCCGCAATGGACTCGGTGGCCACGTCGGAGTAGTGGGCCCCGCCGCGCTTTGAGAGCAGCTCGGGCATCTCGGCCAGCTCGGGATCCTTGTAGAGCTCGAAGAGCTGGTCCTCGACCTCCTTGACCTGCTGGGCGCGGGTTCCCTCGCCATTGAATTCCCTCAGCCCGTCCTCGAGCATGTCGGACTGCAGGTAATAGTAGCGGTGGTAGCCGCAAGGGATCATCTTCAGATGATCGAGCTGCTCGCGGTAGAACGGGATGTTGTGGATGTTCGCCGGAGTGCCGTCGTCCTCGGTCTTGGGGTTGAGCATGGCGTCGATGATGTCTGCCGTAACCTCGCCGCCCGTCGCCGCGTCAAAGACGCGATGCCAGTGGAAGTGGTCGATGCCAGCAAAGCGATACACCAACTGATCGAGGGTCTTGTCGATGAGCGCAGGCTCGTTGAGCATGCAGCCGATGGGCACATTGCACAGGCCGATGCAGCGATCCCACTTGCCGTAGCGGATAACAGATTCGGTAACCATGCCGCTGGGATTGGTGAAGTTGACGAGCCATGCGTTGGGGCAGAGCTCCTTCATCTCCTCGACGATGTCAAGGATGACGGGGATGGTGCGCAGCGCCTTGAACATGCCGCCTGCGCCGTTGGTCTCCTGGCCGAGCATGCCATGCGAGAACGGGATGCGCTCGTCCTTGATGCGCGCCTCAAGCAGACCCACACGGAACTGCGTGGTCACGAAGTCGGCGTCCTTGAGGGCTTCGCGGCGGTCGAGTGTGAGATGGACCTTCACGTCGAGGCCGGCCTTGTCCCACATGCGCTGCGCCAATGCGCCCACGATCTCGAGCTTCTCGCGTCCGCGCTCCACGTCGACCAGCCAGATCTCCTTGATGGGCAGGCGATCATAGCGACTGATGAAGCCGTTCATCAGTTCGGGCGTATAGCTGCTGCCGCCGCCAATGGTGCAGATCTTGAGTCCGTCCTTCATGGTCCCCTCCTGTTCGTTTTGTCCCTGCAGCCAGTATACGGGTTGGTCGGATGACCTCGCGTATCTCTGCCACGGCTGCAACACTGTTGCCGCCAGCGGGCATGGCGTGCGGAACACACCGAGCGACCGGTCGCCCTGACGCGTGGGCTACAGGAGCGCCTGCTCCCAGTCGGCCTCACGGAAACCAACCAGCACGAAGTCCTCGCCCACCACGATCGGACGCTTGACAAGCATGCCGTCACTGGCAAGCAGCTCGAAGGCCTCGGTGTCGTCCATACCCGCATTGAGGCGATCCTTGAGGCCCAACTCGCGGTACAGCTTGCCGCTCGTGTTGAAGAACCTGCGCACGCGAAGGCCGCTTTGGCCTTGCCACGCCGCAAGCTCCTCTGCCGTTGGATTCTGCTCCACGATGTGACGGTCATCGTAGACAACCTGATGCTCGTCGAGCCACTTCTTGGCCTTGCGGCACGTGGAGCACTTGGGGTATTCGATGAAGAGAACGTTGGCAGCCATGGTTGACTCCTTTGGCGTAGCGGGCGGACTTATGTATCACAGCCTACCATGTGGATGCCAGTAGCGCTCGCACGCCCAGTATCCAGCCGGAAGTGCGCTTTGACGCATGTGGGCTATCGTACAATCCAAACAGGTTGGTACCTGACATCCCTCTGTCTTGGAGGTGTTTGCGAGAATGAATAGGGTCTTTGACAATCTCATGGCGCTTGGTATCGCAATCGTCGTGGCAGGAGCCTCACTGTTCACCCTTGGCCTCTCCCTCGCGCGGCCCGCCACTGATACGCCACAGCAGGTTACCGCCAGCGTCGCCACGGACACGACAGTCGATACGCCGCAGGAGGACGCATCCGTAGACGAGACAGTGCCAGAGGGGCCTGTCGAGGAGGGTGACTCCGAACGCGACGAGTACGTAGCAGAGTGGGCCCCACGGATTGATGCGTTTAACGCAGGATATCCTCTTGAGGGATACGGAACCACCTTTGCCGAGGCAGCGTATGACAACGGTATTGACCCGCGCTTCTCCCCGGCCATCGCGCGCGTCGAGAGCGGATCGGGGCAAAACTGCCTGTACGAGCACAACGCCTGGGGATGGGGCGACCAGAGTTGGCCCGATTGGGAGTCGGCCATCCATGCGCACGTCGCCGGACTTGCCGCCAATTACGGAAGTGAGCTGACCTACGACGTAGCGGCTACATATGCTCCCGAGGAAACCGACGAATGGTATGCCCAAGTGGAGGGCTGCATGGGCCAAATCTGAACGGACGACAAACAGGGAGGGCCAACGCGCCTGAGAGCGTAGGGTTCGACTGCGTGCAAAGGGTCTCCCGGCTGTAATACCTTGCCCAAAACGTAAAAGACTGGCTTTTCTTGAGGGCAACCGTAGCAGAAGCTGCACAAAAACGGCGATTTGGCAATCTGTTTGTGCGGTCCTGCTCCATGCTCGACTATCTGCGCCTTACCGCACTCAGGCACAGCTCATCTACCTGCGGTTTTGCTATTTGTCACTATCATCTGTCTGTCTAAGTTGAAAACAGATTGCCATATCGCCGATTTTGTGCAGCTTCCTAGGAACTTGCTCGCAAGAACAGACAATCGACGGGGTCCGACCACCCTCCAAAGCAAGAATCAAGAAGTATACTGTGAGCCATCGGTCAGCACACGCCATCAATCGGAGGAGGGCAGCCATGGTACGCAACGCATTCAGGCACGCATGCTCTTTCATCATGGCCGCTTTTGCCACAGGATGCCTCCTGTCCACGCTGCCTCCGACGATTGTCTATGCACGGGCCTCGGCGAACGGTGCCGATGCCGTGTCCAAGCGCCTCGAGGACCTCACCCAGAAGTACCAGTACGAGAACCCCTATCCCGAGCTACGCGAACAGGCAAACCTTAGTTACGACGGAGTCTCCCAGGAAGACACACGCGAGATCGTCTGCTGGGGCGACAGCATGACCGAGGGTTACGGCGCCACCGAGGGATCCGTTGAGACGAGCGACGGAACCTACGACATCAGCTACAAGGCATACCCTCAGGTGCTGCAGGAACTCACGGGCCTCAAGACCTACAACTTTGGCGTACCGGGCGCCACGTCAGAGGAGATTGCGCTCATGCAAGGCGCCTATACCCTCGATAGGCTGCGCAATCCCCTGCGAGTCTTCGATGCGCATATAGCCAGCCAAGGAGAAGCCCATCCCGGTGACATCCTCATTCTCGAGATGGGCAGCAACGGAGGATGGAGCAACAAGTACAAGCGCCTCATCAAGCAGTACCGCTTCATGATCGAGCACTCCGGATGCCGCGACTTCCTTATCGTTGGTGACACCGATGATCCCGGGACGTCCATCGGCGACCTGAACCAGCAAGAGTTCTCCTATGGCGATGGCCCCGGCGAAACAGACTGGGAAGCGGCACTGCGCGAGGCGTTTGGCGACCGGTTCATCAACATGCGCGTGTATCTGATCGAATCCGGGCTCTCGAACTGCAACATGCAGGAGACCGATGCGGACAGGCGCATGGCAGCCAGCGGATGCATTTCGACCAGGCTCAGGTCTGACTGGACGCACTTCAATGCATATGGATACTATGCAAAGGCCGTCGGAATCTACGAGCGCGGCGTGGACCTTGGCTTTTGGGGACCAGACCACAAGGAGTCCCTCGAAAGCGCCCTTCTCCCGTAGGATTCGCCCGTGGCACGCTTGCCCCCGGGCACTGCCGGCCGGCGAACCCAAGCGGATCCGGCGGCACGGTAGCTCCCGGGGAACAAGTGTGCCACGGGCTATACTTGAGGCCTACAGGTCCTCTCCGTTGCTCGCGATGAGATTCTTGTAGTACTCGAAGGAGTCCTTCTTGAAGCGGCTGTAGTCACCGGTGCCGTCGTCGTACTTGTCGACGAAGATGAAGCCGTAACGCTTGCGCATCTCGCCGGTACCATGGCTCACCAGGTCGATGGGACCCCACCAGGTATAGCCCATGAGATCCACGCCGTCCTTGACGGCCTCGCGCATGCAGGCCACATGCTTGCGCAGGTAGTCGATGCGGTACTGGTCGTGCACGCGGCGCTCACCGTCCTCGACGACGACCTCGTCCAAGGCGCCCAGACCGTTCTCCACCACCATCACGGGAATCTGGTAACGGTCATACATCTCGTTGAGGCAGAAGCGCAAGCCATCGGGATCGATCTGCCAGCCCCACTCGCTCGCCTCGAGGTAGGGATTCTTGCCACCACCAACGATGTTGCCCTCCATCTCCTCGAGGTCATCATGGGTGCCAATGAGGTTGGTCATGTAGTAGCTGAAGCTGAGGAAGTCCACCGTGCCCTCGCGCAGGACTTCGGCGTCTCCGTCCGCCCACTCGATCTGGACGCCATTCTCCTCCCAGAAGCGCTTGCACCAGCAGCCATAGGAGCCACGAACCTGCACGTCGGTCGTGTAGAACACGCGGTTGCGCATGTTGGCCTGGTTGGCCAGCTGATCCTTGGGGTCGCACGTCGCAGGATAGGTCTGCAGGTAGACGGTCATGCAGCCCATCTTGAAGTCGGGGTAGTGCTCGTGAGCGTACTTGACCACGCGCGCCGACGCGACAAACTGATGATGCAGTGCCTGGCAGCGGATCTGTGGACCGACATAGAGGTTCGCACGGTTGCCCTCGAAGCCCCGCACGGTGGAGGTGCCAAACATGGCACCCATCTCGGCGGTAGCGCAGTTGATCTCGTTGAAGGTAAGCCACAGCTTCACCTTGTCCTTGTAGCGCTCGAAGCAGGTCTGGCAGAACTTCTCGTAGAGTTCGATGCACTCGCGGCCTGCCCAGCCGTTGTACCGGCGAACCAGCTCGTACGGCAGCTCGTAGTGCGACAGCGTGATGAGCGGCTGGATGCCATATTTGGCGCACTCGTCAAAGACGTCGTCATAGAACTTGAGGCCAGCCTCGTTGGGTTCGTCCTCGAGGCCTGTGGGATAGATGCGCGTCCAGTTGATTGAGGTGCGGAAGCAGTTGAAGCCCATCTCGGCAAAGAGGGCGATGTCCTCCTTGTAGTGATGGTAGAAGTCGATGGCCATGTGGCTCGGATAAAGCTTGTTGGGATCGATCTCCACCGTGATGGACTTCTGCGTGTTGAAGATTCCGCCCGTGCAGTGGTCGATGACACTGTCACCCTTGCCATCCACGTCCCAGGCACCCTCGAACTGATTTGCCGCGCAGGCTCCGCCCCACAAAAAGTCGTCTTTGAATACACCCATGGTTGGCTCCCTCCTCTTGCCCACACCGATACCGCACCCGACGCTCAAACGTCGGGTGCGGAGGATTCCTTACATCATTATGCGAGAGGGGAGCCTCCGGACGGGGTATCCATGCCCCGCGCGGTCACAGACGCTAGGCAAAATGCAACACGCGCTATGGCCGTGCATTGGGGACAGGCACCGTTGCACGCGGGCGTGCATCGGGGACAGGCACCGTCGCACGCGGGCGTGCATCGGGGATGGAGGTGCAGATGCCGGGCTAAAGGTATGGCCGCTAGTCCCTCGTGAGTTTGCGGTGCAGACGATGCGGCTTGCTCGCCTCGGGGCCCAGGCGCTTCTCGCGATCTGCCTGATAGCTCTCGAAGTTGCCCTCGAACCAGTGCCAGCGTCCGGGATTCTCGTCATCGCCCTCCCACGCAAGGATGTGCGTGGCCACGCGGTCGAGGAACCAGCGGTCGTGGCTCACCACGACGCTGCAGCCTGGGAAGCGCTCGAGCGCATCCTCGAGGCTCTCGAGCGCTTCCCAGGCTGCAGCGTCGTGGTGAGCCACGACCGCTGGTTCCTCGACCGCGTGGCCACGCACATCCTTGCGTGGGAGGGCGATGACGAGAATCCCGGACGCTGGCACTGGTTCGAGGG
>JAGAVX010000090.1 GCA_017941705.1 Atopobiaceae bacterium | reverse complement strand
TACGGCTGTACTAAGATTGTCAAAACTGAAAACAAGGCTCAAGGGGGTCGTCATGATCGACACGATTACGGCAGTTGTCGCCGACGTCGACGGAACCATCAACATCAAGGGGTCGGCGCTTATGCCTCGCACGCTTGCGGCAATCAACCGCCTCCACGAGCAGGGCATCCTCTTTGGCACAGCTTCCGGACGCCCCCTTGACCACCGCACGTTTGACAAGGCGCACGAGTGGGGACTCTCCTTCGAGTTTGACATGGCCATCGGAATGAACGGTGGAGACCTTTGGGACAAGGACCACGAGGGAATCGAGCACATCATGCTGCTCGAGCGCGAGTACGTTGCCGAGATCTGCGAGTTCATGTGGCCGCTCGACTGCAACGTCATCGTCTACGAGGATGCCTATGACCATGTGCTCGTAAAGCGCCGTGATCAGCACCTCGAGGACAGCGTGATTCGCAACAAGTCGTTCTGGGAGTACGCGACACCCGAGATGATGTCCCAGAAGGACACCGGCAAGATCGAGATCCAGTACGACAGTGCCCTTGATGATGAGATCATGGCTGTGGTCAACGCCCATCCATCACCCAACTGGGCAGCCGTGAAGACCTTCCCCGGCACGGTTGAGTTCATGAAGCCAGGATTGGAGAAGGGTGTAGCCCTTCGGCGTTACTCGGAGCGCAACAACATCCCCCTCGAGCAGATCATGGCCTTTGGCGACATGGACAACGACATCTCGCTGCTGCGCGAGGCCGGATGGGGCGTCTGCATGGTCAACGGATGTGCCGAGGCGAAGCTTGCGGCCGACGACATCACCGAGTATGGGGTGACCGAAGACGGCATGGGCCGCTATCTGGAATCGTATGTGTTCTCGCGGTAGCACCGGCACTGGCAGTATGGTCGAGCGCACAGGCTCGGCGGAATCGCGAACCCTGCTGACCTCGGTCGTCCTCAGCGCGCCGGGGCCGCTGGTCGTCGGGCTGGGACTGCTCACGGGAAAGAGCTCCACCCAGCTTGCCGACTTCTTCCGCCGAACCGCAGAGCTCTCCGCCATCATATGCGCCTATGTCATCTATCGGATCACGTCTGGTAGCGCGGCAAATGACGAGCTGCAAAAACTGCGCCTCGAGCGTGGGGCGAATCGCTTCATCGGGGGGATGATGGTCCTTGCGGGCATGGCGATGGCCGTACTGGCGATTGTCGCTCCCAACAGCGAAAAGGGCAATGTCGTTCCCGGTATTGTGATTGCCATGCTTGGCTTCGTCGCGAACGGCATCTTCTGGATTCGCTATACAAGTCTGAACCGGGCGACACCCAATGCGATTATCGCCGTCCAGGCACGCCTCTACCGCGCAAAGACGTTTGTCGACGGGTGCGTGACGGCGGCACTCCTCACGGTCCTGCTAAACCCAGGAACAGAGCTTGCAGCCATGGTTGATCTTGCGGGAAGCGTCATCGTGTCACTGTACATGGTCTACTGTGGCATCAAGACCATGCGCGCCAGTGCGGAGCTGGCATAGCGCAGCCAGACGCCAAGTGTCCAAATCACGATAGACAGGGCGCTAGCAAGGATCGGGAACCGTTATCACTCCGGTAAGATACCGCGCTCCCGTGCCGGAGATGCGCACCGCCTGGCCCGTGTCCTCACACCATACAGTGCCACCCCGTGCGGACGTCTGACGACAGACCATCTGCTGCTTGTCCAGGCGCTCTGACCAATACGGGACCAGCGCGGACTGCATGGAACCGCAGACCGGATCCTCTGGGATGCCCAGCTTGGACCAAAAGGCTCGAGCCACATAGTCATAGCGATCGCTGGGTGCCGTAGCATACACCGAAAGGCCGTGGTCGAGCGCGGCCACAAGATCCATGTCCGGATTGAGCCCATTCACCTGGCCTTCGTTTTCAAACACGCAGACAAGGTCACGCTCCGTGCAGAGAATCTCCGAAGGCTGGGCGCCAAGCGCTGCGGCAATGTCATCTACATCGGCGCCCTCGTACGGCAGGACGTCCATGCGGGGAAACTCCATACGAATGCGATTGCCCTGTCGCTCGCACGCCAGCTCATAGCCTTTCATCGGCGCATGGAAGCGTATCAGCGAAGCATCTTGCTCAAAGCCCTCAAAGAGCACAAACGCCGTGCCGAACGTCGCATGACCACAGAGGTCTATCTCGGCAACAGGCGTAAACCAACGCAGGTCGTAGGACGCCGGGGCACGCCGGACGCAAAAGGCCGTCTCGGACAGACGATTCTCGGCTGCGATTGAGAGCATGAGCTCATCGGGAAGCCACTCATCCAGCACGCACACACCCGCGGGATTGCCCTCGAAGGGCTTCTCGGCAAACGCGTCAATCACGTGGTAGGCAAGCTTCATGGCATTCTCCTCGCATTAGGGACCTCCCAGCGAGTCTACCATGCCTACCCGACCGCCTGACAACCCGAATCAGGGCTCAAGGTAGGGCCCCGTCCGACCCCTGCTCTCCCTACATGCGGGAAAAGCGCACCAATATGCATTTCTGTTGCAATTTTATGCAATTCGAGACGCTGCTTCTACACCGGTATTTACCCGGAGACCTAGAAAGACCTCGAACAAATGCAAAACGCTGGATTCTCGATCGGTTCGCAGTCTTATTATGTACTCCGGACTGACACTCGATGCATATGATGCGCTCCTGCCACCATGCAGCTCGATCTGTCGTCGCGTCGTATGCAAAATGGCGTCAGCGGAAGCTCTTGACCCAGTTGACGAGCGAGTCGTGCCACACGTTGTTGGCAACATCGCGCTCCATCTGGTCGGTAACCGGGCCGTTGGCAGCCATCTTGGCCAGAATCGCAGCCTGCAGCTGCTCGACGCTCATGTCCTCGTAGGGAATGCTCGGGACATCGACGGCAGCAACTCGCGCGGAGTCCTTCGCTTTGCGCTCAGCCTGCGCCCCAGCAGCCCACTGGCTTTCCGAGCCGGACTCTGTCTTACCATCCTCCTTTGGTGCGGGCGTCAGCGGCGCGGGCCAGCGAACGTCGTGCAGGTGCGCCGAGGCCTCGTCACTCTCATGAGGCTCGTCGGACTCACCATTGACCGGCGCATACACCTCTCCCCCGCAGGCAGGCAAGGTGATGCTCAGGTGCCCATCCGTTGGCGTAAGGCGTGATCCTCCCAGCAGACCCACGTACGAAGCCGCAGGAACATCGACGCTCATGGTCGCCTCGTGGTCGGCGTTGTTGACCGCAACCACCAGGCCACCACGGGCAAACGCAAACTGTTCGGTGGTCAGGCACAGCTCGCGATAGTCTCCCCAAACGAGGTCGTTGCGATACACGTCGTGGACTTTGCCCAATGCCGCGATGAGCCTCGTGCAGGGGTTCTCCTCGTAGTCGTCGGCGTGCTCGTCGAGGTCGATGCAGGGGCGCAGCGAGTCATCCGAGTAGCGCTCCTTGCGACCCTCGATGCCAAACTCGCTCCCATAGTAGGCCGAAGGAATGCCCGGAAGCGTGTAGAGCAGAATGTGAACGGGCAGGTAGTGGGCCTTGTTGTTGAGCTTGGTGGCAATGCGCTCCACGTCGTGGTTGTCCACGAAGTTATAGAGCTTGATGTTGGGAGAGAGCATGCCCTGCGTACGCCGGACGGTATGGGCAATCTCAAAGTAGTTGTGGTCGTTGTGCCCACTAAAGAGGCCCTTGTGCAGGGCATAGTCCGTCACGCTGTGCAGGGTGTCACCGTTTGCCCAGCGTGCGTAATCACCGTGGATCACCTCGCCCATAAGCCAGAAGTCCGGCTTCACGGCATCGGCCGTTTGGCGCAGCACCTTCATGAAATCAAAGTCGAGCACGTCTGCCGCATCAAGACGAATGCCATCAACATCAAACTCGCTGACCCAAAAGCGAATCACGTCGCAGATGTAGTCCCTCACCTCGGGATTGCGCTGATTGAGCTTGGCCAGCAGGTCGTAGCCGCCCCAGTTGTCGTAGGAGAAACCGTCGTTGTACTCGTTGTTGCCCCAGAAGTTCACGTTGCAGTACCAATCGCGATAGCGTGAGGCCTCCCTGTTGGCACGGATGTCCTGAAAGGCAAAGAAGTCGCGCCCCGTATGGTTGAAGACGCCATCAAACACGACCCTGATGCCCGCAGCGTGGCATGCACGCACGAAGGCAGAAAGGTCCTCGTTGGTACCAAGACGGCAGTCGAGCGTCCGATAGTCGGTCGTCTCGTAACCATGTCCCACCGACTGAAAGAGGGGCCCGATATAAAGGGCGGTAAACCCAAGCCGCTTGATGTGATCGATCCAAGGCAGCAGCTTGTTGAGCCTGTGGACCGGCTCGCCATAGTCATTCTTCTTGGGCGCGCCAGAAAGGCCCAAAGGATAGATGTGATAGAAGACCGCCTCGTCATACCATGCCATGCGCATCTCCCTCTTCTTCTCGAGTCGTAGTCGTCCATCGTCGCCAATGCCAAAGAATGGTCGTCTCATTATATGAATTGCAACTGATCTTACAAAGGTTCCGACCAAATGAAGCAGGGTCCGCGGTGCACCCAAGGGACAGTCCCCTAGGCGCACCGCGGTGCGCCTAGACGGTATGACCCGAACCGACGGACACGGGAGTCCCCGCCGGAAGGGTTGAAAAGGGGCCTCCCAAGCCGCACAATGTCTTCTTTCCACGGATGACGGCGCGCGGCGCCACGAGGGACGGGAGGCCCCGGATGAGCAAGG
>JAGAVX010000089.1 GCA_017941705.1 Atopobiaceae bacterium | reverse complement strand
GTTTTGAGAGTCCGAATAATGGCGCTAAAGGGTACACTTTTCCGCATTGAATGTTATACGGTGGACACACCCGTGAGGAGGCGACATGCGAACGCTGCGGACATCGGTACGCAGGCTCGTCGAGTTCCTCCTGCGCTCGGGCGACATCGACTCGGAGGGAGATTGGCGCGGCGGCGTCGAGGCCATGCAGGCCGGAAGTAGGATCCATCGTATGCTGCAGGCGGCTGCTGGCGATGCCTATCAGGCAGAGGTCTCGCTCGCGGGCTCCTTCTACTTTCCCAGTGGCCTGTTCAACCCGCATGCCGCACGTCTCGACATCCCCGAGCAATCCGTAAGCGACCAAGACGGCTTCTTCCTCCGTATCGAGGGCAGGGCCGATGGCGTCATCGACGACGGTAGCCACCCACTCGTGATCGACGAGATCAAGGGCGTATCGCGCGACGTCTCCACCATCAGCGAGCCTGTCGCCGTCCACGAGGCGCAGGCGCTCTGCTACGCCTACCTCTACCTGCGCAGCACGCGTGGCGCATCCGCCCTCTCGACCGCCTTCGGGCAGCATATCGTGGTCAGGCTCACCTATGCGAGCATGACGACCGGTGAGGTGCGCCAAATCGAGCGCACGCACGACGTACCCAGCATCGAGGCGTGGTTCTTCGCGCTCCTCGAGAAGGCCGAGCGTTGGGCCTCGTGGCGCGTGCGACATGACGAGCTGCGCGAGAGATCGCTCGCCTCGCTGGTCTTTCCCTTTAGGCCGAGGGGCGGCCAACAGCAGCTCATGGATGCCGTCGCCTCCACCATCCACGAGGGCAAGCGCCTTTACGCACAGGCGCCCACCGGCTCAGGTAAGACAATCGCGACCCTGTTCCCCACGCTCAAGGCCATGGGAGCGGGCGAAGTATCGCGAATCGCCTACCTCACCGCCAAGACCATGACTCGCGAACCCGCCCTCGAGTGCCTCGATCTGCTGAGGCAGCAGGGCATTGCCGCAAATGTGCTGGTCGTGACCGCCCGCGACAAGATCTGCCCGCTGCGCGACCGAGCGCGAGGGGCACAGGTTCGGACCCGTCCCCTTTCGTCTTTGTGCAATCCCGTCGAGTGCCCACTCGCGCGGGGCCACTTCGACTCGGCCAACGATGCCCTGTACGAGGCAATTGCCACCTGCGACGTGCTTGACTTCAACAACATTAGGAACGTGGCCGCGCGACATCACGTTTGCCCCTACGAGCTCCAGCGTGATGCGGCACGGTGGTCGGACATCATCATCTGCGACTACCACTTTGCGTTTGCCCCATCGGCAGGCCTGCTCGGCCTTGCGGACGAGCCCGACAGCGGCACCGTCTATCTCGTCGACGAGGCCCACAACCTTGTGGAGCGCATGCGAGAGATGTACAGCGCAGAGCTCACCGTGTCCGAGCTCAAGGGGCTCGAGCGGCTCCTGCGGTCGATGGGCGGGCTTGACGAACTCGCGATGGCTGTGCGCTCAGCCATCTCCCTGTTTCCCACCTGGGACAAGGCGTTGGTGTCCGGCGCGCGCTCGGGCACGCGAGGACGCGGAGGCCGGCCGAGCTACCAGAAGGTTCACATGAGTGACGCCTTCGAGAGCTTCCTCACGGAAGTGGTCGAGGGCATCGACGCAGCGCTCGAGCAGTCCTCTCCCATCGCAGGCGGTATACGCGGGCAAGGGTCCGGTTCGGGGGCACCAAGCGGGGAGGCCATCGAGGCATTCCTCGCCATGCGGGACACGAGCCTCGTCATCCGCGGTTTCCTCGGTGCCTTGCAGAGAAGCGAGGCAGGGTATGTAACGTTCCTTGGGCGAGACGAAAACGGCGGCAGAAGACTCAAGATCTATTGTGTGAACCCCCGTCACGACCTCGGTGAGCGCCTGGAGCAAGCAAAAGCGGCTGTGTTCTTCTCGGGTACACTGCTGCCCATGGAGTATCACCGCAAGCTGCTGGCAGCGCAGGACGAGGATGCATCTCTCTATGTCGAGTCCAGCTTTGACCACCGACACCAGCAGATCCTCATTGCCTCGGACGTCAGTGCTCGCTACTCGCAGCGTGGGCCCGAGCTCTACGACCGCATCTCCGCGTACCTCGTGGCGCTGACGCGGGCGCGACCCGGCAACTACCTCGCCTTCCTCCCCTCGTACGCCATGATGGAGGAGGTCGCGCGAGCCTTGGAGCCGGTTGTTGACGGCAGAACCACGGTCATACGCCAGCACTCCGGCATGCGTGAGGAAGAGCGCGAACGCTTTGTCGACAGGTTTCGCGAGACACGCGCAGCTGGCACGAGCCTCATCGGCCTTTGCGTCTTGGGCGGCGTCTTTGGCGAGAGTATCGACCTGCCCGGCGAGACGCTTGTGGGCGTTATCGTGGTGGGCACGGGTCTGCCGATGGCCACCAGCGAGCGCAAGGTCATCAGGGATTACTTTGACGCCAAGGAAGGCAGGGGCTTTGCCTATGCCTACACCTATCCGGGCATGATCAAGGTGCTTCAGGCCGCGGGGCGCCTCATACGCACCGAGGAGGACCATGGCGTAGTGCTGCTCCTCGATGACCGCTTCCTTGAGAGCGAGTTGCAAATGGCCTTTCCCAAGGAGTGGAGGGACGTGCAGGCCTGCATGCTCAAAACCCTGCCCAGCACCCTCGCGCCTATTTGATGCACAGGAGACACGCTTTCCCTCAATGACATGCGGGTCTGGGGCGTGTCCCCAATCCCACACTCGATTACTTTATAATTGGGCGCATTATCTGCTTGTCTTTGGTACGAAAGGGGCAACCACGGCACCGTTGGACGACATTCGCAAGATGGCCGAAGCGGCACTCGACGGGCAGTTGCAAGACATAACGGCCGATGACCTTGCAGCCGGCGCAGAGCTC
>JAGAVX010000088.1 GCA_017941705.1 Atopobiaceae bacterium | reverse complement strand
GCTGGTACGATAGATCATGGTCGGGACCTCCTATGAATGTGGTAAGCCGGACTACTACGAGACCGAGCCTAACCCACGTTGCCCCAACGAGGGCCCTTGCTTCATAGAGTGAGGTCCCGATCACTCTACATATCGTCTAGGGGCGTAGCGGTGCCCTAATCGCGCTTTCCCAAGATCACGCCGGCCATGACCCTGTTGACCTCGTCGAGCGTGACCCCGTCATACGAACCCACAAACCAAGTGAAGTACACCGAGGTCAGAGCGCTGCATATGAGGTCAAAGCGCAAGAGCCGGTGGCTGTCGATGTCGCCCATCACCGGGAGGAGCACGCCGCGCACGGCCATGCCAAACCCATATCCGCTGTCGTCGCGCGCGCCAATGGCCATGAACGCCTGAAGAAGCCGACGATTCTCCTCGATGTAGAGCCCCAGCCGTGTCAGGTGGGGCAGGGGATCAGACAGGAAGTCCTCCTCGAGGGCGCTCGCCAGCCAGTCGGCGTATCCCTGCAAGTACTGATGGAAGAGCTTGTCCGTCAGGTCCTCAATGTTGTCATAGTGCGCGTAGAAGGTCGATCGGTTGATGTCCGCTTCGCGGCACAGATCGGCGACGGTGGGCTTGAGCCTGTGCTGGTCAATCGCTAGAGAGACGAAGGCCTCGCGAATGAGGCGCTGGGACCTGAGGGCGTTCCTGTTGCGTGCAGCCTGCGTCACCGCTCCCCATCTCTTTCTCCAACACACTGACTCGATGTGTTGGAGAACAAACAGACACGTAAAGGATGCTGATTGATTGTAATCTTGCTGTCATTTTAGGATAACAAAAAGGGGCATGGACGCCTTGAATTGCTCGGCAGACATCGCCCGTAGCCAAACGAGGGAGAGGACTTATCATGCAGGATTTGACTCGTAGGAACTTTGTGTTGGGTGCGGCGTCGGCGCTCGGTATGTTTGGACTGGCAGCCTGTGGTGGCAATGCGGCTACGAGCGAGCCGGCTGCTGAGGAGCAGGCCGCCGAGGCTACTCCCGAGGAGGCTACCGCCGAAGCCCCGCAGGGCATCAGCGCCCCGATTCTGACCGAGCTCGCCTATCGCACCTATCAGATCAGTGAGTATGGCATGGACTCGCTCTTCTGGATCGAGGGTGATGACAAGGCGATTCTGCTCGACACCGGTACCGGTACCTTTGACATCCCGGGCTTCATCGCAGCCAACTTTGGCGACAAGCCCTACGATGTCGTACTGACCCATGGTCACGTGGACCATGCCGGTGGCATGTTCCAGTTTGACAAGGTCTACCTGCATGAGGCCGACTACGAGCTGGCGTTGGGCAACACCGTTGAGGAGCGTAAGAGCTACGTTGAGATGATGATCGGCAATTCCATGGGCCTCTATGCGCTGAGCCCCGACATGGTCATCGGCGGCGAGGACACGAAGGCGGATGCTCCCGAGTTCCTGCCCCTCAATGAAGGCGACGTCTTTGATCTTGGTGGACGCAAGCTGGAGGTCTACTTCACTCCCGGCCACACCGCTGGCAGCTGCTCGTTCCTTGACCGCGAGAATCGCATTCTCTTCACGGGTGATGCCTGCAACCAGAATACGCTGCTGACACCGTTTGGCGGTGCCGGTGAGGACGAGGTTTCTGACGACCAGTGCATCAGTGGTCTCAAGGCCAGTGCCGAGAAGATGCTCTCGTTGCAGGACGCCTTTGACCGCAACATCAACGGGCATGTGGGTTGGGGTCCCTATCTCTCGTTCATCTCGCAGAAGCCTGAGGTCATTCCCGAGTGCATCCAGCTCTGCCAGGATATCCTCGACGGCAAGGTCAAGGGCGAGGAACAGCCTGGCATGGGTGGGGCCATGAACCTGGTGGCACAATCCAAGACCGGTGCCATGCAGATCCAGTACATGGATTGGCAAGTCAAGTAGCGCCGTTAGCATGATTTGACGCCACATTCGACGCAGTGCAGTGCGCCGGAGACCCGCGAGGCAATAGGCGAGTCTTCGGCGCCTTTTTGCGCGCGGTCGCGCTGTCTGGAACCTAAAATGCTGCCCGTTTATCGCCCAAATTGCTCGTGATACTCATGGGTTCACCTAAATCTCGATCGAGTTCGGACGAATCGTGGGAAGATGCTCACGCTCGATTGAGATTTAGGTGGTTAGCAAAGTATCCCCAGTCTCTTGGAGCTAAACCGTTCGGTTGTTTTCATCTGTTTTGCTAGGGGTGCGGCTCAGGGCGCCACGGTTTCTCCGATCGCATGGCTTTGGGCTACGCCGAGGCAACGAGAATCGCCCATAGTTGCCTTGCGCAGTCCACCGAGCCCCTCGCGTCGACCTTTGCAGGAAGGGGAGACCGCCTGGAAGGCATCCAAGACGGCACCCGCGAGCAGGCCCAGAGGCAGGTTCTCGCCGATATCTCCCAACATGATGGTTCCGCAGTTCTCGCATTCTCGTATGCTAGGCAAAAGGGCACGATGCAAAAGCGAGGGAAAACAACCATGATCAAGGCAATCCTGCTGGATATTGACGGTACGCTTACCAACGACGAGAAGCGCATCACACCGCGCACGGTCGAGGCGCTCAAGGCAGCCCAGGACAAGGGTGTCATCCTCGTGCTTGCCTCAGGCCGTGCCGACCAGGGCCTGCATGCCTTTGCCGACGCACTCGAGATGAAGGATCACGGTGGTGTGTTTGTGGCGTTCAACGGGGCAAAGTCGCTCAACTACCAGACCGGCGAGGTCTACTTCGAGCAGGCGATGACGGTTGGCCAGGGCAGGCGCGTGCTCGAGCACATGAAGGGCTTCGAGGTCGCCTCGTGCATCGACTACGGTGAGTACATGCTGACCAACAACGCCTACTTCACCATCGAGCGCGACGGTGCCCCGTGGCACATCATCGAGTACGAAGCCCACAACAACGGCTTCCTCGTACGCGAGGAGCGCGACCTGGCCGCCAAGGTCGATTGGGGCATCAACAAGATTCTCAACGCCGGAGAACCGGCGTATCTGCAGGAGCACTGGCAGGAGATGCTCGCTCCCTTCGAGGGTGAGCTGAGCGCCATGTTTACGGCTCCGTTCTACTACGAGTTCACGCCGCTGGGCGTGGACAAGAGCCGTGCGCTGCGCGAGACCTTTGCCGCGCTGGGCATTGACCAGAGCGAGATTGCCGCCTTTGGCGACGCGCAGAACGACCGCACCATGCTGGAGTGGGCAGGCTGTGGCGTGGCCATGGGCAACGCGGTGGACGAGGTCAAGGCTGTGGCTGACTATGTGACCCTCTCCAACAACGAGGATGGCATAGCCGCTGCGCTGGAGCACCTCTATCCCGAGCTCGTCGGATAGCGGATCAAGGACGGCTTCACCTCCCGCAGCCCCGTGCCGGTCGGCGCGGGGCTGCGGGAGGTGGCCTGGGATGGGCCGTCCCTACAGCAGAGCCCTCACCGCTGCCAGCACCGCTGCGGCGTCACCGTCGATGAGCAGCGTGCGGTCGGCAATCTCGGTCGGTGCGATCACCTCGCCATAGTTGACCTGCACGTAGAAGCCAAGCGGGTTTTGGGCCGTCAGCTGCCAGAAGGGGTACTTGATGATGGTGGGCGTGTTGCCGCCTACGCCCAGCTCGAGGTAGACCACCTTGCAGTCCGTGTGGGCGTTACGCCACTCGACGTAGCGATCGCACGCGCGGTCCCAACCCTCGTCCTGCACAAAGGTGTTGTCGGCACGCAGGTTCATGGCCATGGGCTTGCCGCATCGCGGACAGTGCGGGATAAGCTCGGTGGGGACGCGCAGGTCCCTCTGCTGCTCGACCATCGCCTTCACGACATCGTAGTTGTCGTAGGTCTGCAGGTGGCAGGGCTCCGAGCACTGAAACAGGCCATAGTCGCCTTGGGTGTAGAACAGGCGCTCCTTGTCAAAGCCCGCGCGCTGGAACTGATGGTCGACATTGGTGGTCAGCACGAAGTAGTCCCTACCCGACACGATGTCGAGCAGGTCGAGGTAGGGCTGTCCCACCGGACAGTCGTAGCGGTTGTACCAGACGTTGCGACTCCAAAAGGCCCACTTCTCCTCGAGGGTCTGGTAGGGGTAGAACCCGCCCGAATACATGTCATGAAACCGGTATTTGCGCGCAAAGTCGCCAAACAGGCGGTCAAAGCGCTCACCGGCGTAGGCAAACTCCGGCCCGCACGCCGTCGAGAGTCCCGCGCCCGCACCGACGAACACGGCGTCGGCCGCCTCGATGCGGCGGGCCAGCTCCTTGACGCTAGCCGAGAAGGTTGTGGTAGATGTCGTAATCCACTGGCTTGAAGACATTGAAGACCACCTCCATGGGGTCGTCCGTGCTTTGCAGATAGGCCTGCACCACATCAACGGCCACCTGCGCCGCCTGATCGTTGGGATAGTGAAACTCCCCGGTCGAGATGCAGCAGAACGCGATGCTCCTCAACCCGCTCTCTTGGGCCAGGTCGAGACACGACTGATAGCACGATGCCAGCGAGACCTGGTCACGTGGGGTGACCCGATACCTCACGATGGGCCCGACCGTGTGCAGCACCCAGTTGGCGGGAAGGTTGAACCCCGGCGTTATCTTTGCCGTGCCGGTGCGCTCCTCGTGCCCTTGGGCGTGCATCTGCTCGTCGCAGGCCAGGCGCAGCTGGACGCCCGCAAAGGTGTGGATGGCATTGTCTATGCAGCCATGGTTGGGCGCAAAGCAGCCGAGCATCTGGCTGTTTGCCGCGTTGACGATGCCATCGACCGCAAGCGTGGTGATGTCGCCGCGCCAAACGTAGAGGTGCGGCTGCAGGGGAGTGAGGTCCCCCAGCCGGGTGATGCCCTTCTCCTGGGCACGGTCCTGCAGGTACGCATCCTGCACATGCAGGAACTCGTCACTGGTACGCATGGGAGGACGCACGTTGAAAAGCGCCCTCAAGAGCAGACGCTGCTCGTCGGCTTCGGCAGGGATCTCGATCTGTGCATATTCGTCACGCTCGGCGAGCAGTGCCGATATCAGCCACTCTCTGCGCGCATCCTGTGTTTTGGGCAGCTGGTCTGGCATGATTGTCCCCTTTGTGTGCGTCTGACGCGTGATGGCGAGATGCCGTCGTCATTTGTCTTGCCGCGTAAAAGTGTATAGGAACGCGATGGAAATCCTGCTGTGAAGCAGTCATACTGTGGTGTCACGCAGCAGCTCGTTCAATGTGGGAGATTGCCATGCTTTCCTTTGTCAATGACTATTCCGAAGGTGCCCATCCGGCGATACTCGAAGCCCTGCTCCGCACCAACCTGCAGCAGGAGCCGGGATACGGAGACGACGCATTCTGCGCCTCGGCCCGACAGAAGATCAGGGAGGCCTGCGAGGATCCGTCGGCAGACGTCTTCTTCCTTGCTGGTGGAACGCAGACCAACCAGGTGGTGATCGACACGATGCTCGCGCCGTACGAGGGTGTCGTTGCATGCGAGACCGGGCATGTGAGCGTGCATGAGGCCGGCGCGATCGAATACACGGGTCACAAGGTGCTCACAGTGCCCCAGCACGAGGGAAAGATGGCGGCAGCCGAACTTGACGAGTACGTGAGCTCGTTCTACGGTGACGACAACCACGAGCACATGGTCTTTCCGGGTATGGTCTACATCTCGCATCCTACCGAGTACGGCACGCTCTACACCCTCTCCGAGCTCGAGGAGCTGCGCCACGTGTGCGACAAGCACGGTTTGAGGCTGTACATGGATGGGGCACGGCTGGGCTACGGACTGGTGACGCCGGGAACCGATGTGACGCTGCCCGATGTCGCCAGGCTGACCGATGCGTTCTACATCGGTGGTACCAAGGTCGGGGCACTCATCGGCGAGGCGGTCGTCTTTCCGCATGGAGGCATGCCGCGTCACTTCCTGACCATGGTGAAGCAGCATGGAGCCCTGCTTGCAAAAGGCCGTGTGCTGGGCATCCAGTTTGACACGCTCTTTACCGACGACCTGTACACGCGCATCGCCCGCAATGCGCTCGACTGCGCAAAGGTCCTGCGAGAGGCGTTCGTGGAGCGGGGATACGAGTTTCTGGTCGACTCTCCCACCAACCAGATTCTGGTCGTGCTCGAGAACGATCGGCTGCGTGACCTTGAGAAGAGCGTGGCGGTGAGCTTTTGGGAGAAGGTGGACGGCAACCACACCGCCGTCCGCTTTGCGACGAGCTGGGCAACCAGCATGGACGATGTGCTCGCCCTGATTGAGCTGCTGTAAGGGTGGGGCGGGGAACACGCTTTTGGGCGCGTCCCCCGCACTCCCGTCTAACCTATCTGATCGGTCTTGTAGATGAAGCGCACCGAGCTCGTCTGGCCGTCAGCCTTGTCGTCAAACGTGTCGTAGTCGTTGGCTGCGTCGCGAAGGCTGTCGATGCGGTCCGAGATGCCGCCCATGTCATCATCGAGCTCCTTGAAGGCATCGATGATCTTTGAGATCCCCTCGTCGTCAAAGGTCGAGAGCCCGTCCGTGAGCTGGTCGGAACCGTTGGCTGTTGCCGCAAGGCCAGTCGCGAGCTGGTCGATGCCCGTCTTGAGCGCGTCGACGCCATTGACTATCTGCGGGGCCTGGCTCGAAAGCACGCTGACTTGGGATGCAAGCGCAGACGCGCCCGTCGCGGCAGTTCCGAGGCTTCCGGAGAGACCGGAGATGCCGCCGCTTACGGTGCTCGCCGTACCCTTGAGCGCCTCGAGTCCTTGATCGGCTGCACCAAGGGCGCCGGATGCCTCATCGAGCCGATCGAGCGCCGCCTGCGACCCCTCCACGACGGGACCGAGCCCCTTGGCGGCCGCGTCGATCTCGGCCGCCTTCGCGCCCAGCGTCTTCGAGCTGCCCTTGAGGACCTGCTCGCGTTCTGCCAGCTCACCCGCGCCGGGAAGTGTGATGCCGTCGATGCTCTCGCCGGCGGCGGATATGGACGACTGTGCGGCCTCGAGCGCCGCACGCTGCTCCTCGGTCAGGCTCTCGTCGGCGGCCAGCGTCTCGAGCGCGGCAATCGCCTCGTCAACCTTGCTGCGGGCATCCTGCTGTTGCGTCGCGGCGCCTTCGATTCCCTCGGAGAGGGCCAGCATGCCTTCCGCCGCATCGTGTGCGTCGTTTGCGGCTGTGGCGGCAGCATCGAGCGAGCCCTTTGCGGCTGACAGGTCGAGCGCGTCCACCTTCTCCTTGAGCGCGGCAACCGAGTCGCGCGCTGCGCTGACGGATCCACTTGCCGCGCCGACGCCACCCTGGGCGCCTGCCGCCAAGTCAACCAGTCCGGCGGCGCCGTCGGCCAGCTGGCCAGAGGCCTCCTTGGCCGTCCCAAGGCCGTCGGAGAGGGACGTGAGGTGCGTTGACAGGGCCGCGATGCCGGTGGGCAGTGCGCTGATCTTCTCCTTGAACTCTGCAATGCCACTGCCCATCTGGTCTGTCCCCGACGCGAGCTGATGCAGCGCGTCTCCCAAGGCGGAGGAGCCATCGATCAGCTGGCTCATGGCATCGCGCAAGGAGTCGGAGCCCTCGTCCATGTCGCCGAGGTCGAAGTCGAAGTCACTGGAGTCGAGGTCGCCAAACAGTTCGGGGGTGATGACCGTGTACACGGGATCGAGGGCAAAGTCCGTGACGTCGGCTGTGATCTGGATGTGCTCGGGCAGGTCGAGGTCGACGTCCTCGTCGTTGATGTCCAGGCTCTCCTTTAGCTTGGGGAGCGCGTAGCCGATTACGGCCAAGCCGCCCTTGTCGTCGATGACCTTTCCGTTCTCGACCTGGACGTTCGAGAAGATGTCGCCGTCGAGCATCACGGCGGTCATGCACATGAAGGGCGTGTAGACCGTGCGCGTGGCCCCGCCGACCGTTCTCTGGCTCGACGAAGTGTTCTCGTAGTCAAAGCGCATGACCAGGTGTCCGCTCTTGCCGGCGAGGTCCTCGGGGCGTACTCGGCTGCCATCCAGGGTATAGGTGACATTCACCTTGACCGGTGGCTCCTGCGAGCTGTTGCCCTTGTAGCTTACCTGCTTGCCGTTGGTCTTCCAGACGATGGTTCCGCCTGCGTCCGGTGCGTATGACTGCTCGTCGTCGACGGGCTCTATGTCGGAGAGGGATGTCTTGTCGGTAAGCTCCTCCTGCTTCGCGTCGTTTGCCAGCAGGTTCTCGACGGTGACCTCCGACACGTCTCCTGACGGGCTCACCTGCACGTGTACCGTCTCGGACTTGTCCACCGATGCTGCCGCGTAGGCGAGTGTGGGCGAGAGGGGAGACGTGGCCAATAGCACGGAGACAAGGACTCCGCCGATTCTGCTCCATGTGGGACGTGTCGTGAGCATGGGTACTCCTAACGTGCGATGCTTTTCGGCGAAAGTTTACCACTTATAACTCTTTGTATCATTGGGAGGTGAGAAAGGCACGCACGCAACACCAAAGGCGTTTGTGTCCGTGTGGCGTGTCATGATGGTAGGCGCTCGTCGACCCGACTTGGAATGGAGCACCATGCAGTCAACGTTTTTCGCCATCGTCTCGCGCATGAAGTACATCGAGCGGTGGGCACTCATGCGCAGCGCGCGCCCCGAGAACCTCAGCGAGCACTCGCTTGAGGTAGCCATGATCGCCCATGCGCTTGCCACCATCGGAAACGTTCGTTACGGGCGTCAGCTTGATGCCAGTGAGGCGGCGCTCATCGGCCTCTATCACGATGCGTCCGAGATTATCACCGGTGACATGCCCACGCCCGTCAAGTATCACGACAGCCGCATCCGCGATGCCTACAAGGAGGTCGAGCGCGAGGCGGAGCAGACGCTTCTGGCACAGCTGCCCGACGACCTGCGCCCCACCTACGAGACCCTCTTCTCTGACGGTGTCTCGGAACAGGATGCGTACCTGCGCAAGCTCGTGAAGGCGGCGGACAAGATCAGCGCCCTCATCAAGTGCATCGACGAGGCTCAGGCAGGCAATGCCGAGTTCAGAACGGCGGAGGCCATGACTCGGGCGCGCATCGACGAGCTGAGCGAGCAGTTGCCCGAGGTCGCCGATTTCGTCAACGATTTCCTGCCGCCGTATGGCAGCACGCTCGACGAGCTATTGTAGTCGGTCGGCCATGTGCGTCTGTCATTCCGGCACGGGCATCCAAGACCGCTTGATGTAAGGTACTTGTGTATCGCTGCAACCGGGCACCCGAAAGGACCCTTCCATGGATCTTGACATCCTTCGAGTCATTAAGAGCATTCCCAAGGACCATGGTCCCGAACGGCTCAAGCCTCTCACGACGGTTTGGGGAGATGCGGTTGAGGAGGTGGCATACACCAGCCATCCTCGTCCCCTACTGGCTCGCGATGCATGGCAGTCGCTTGACGGTTGGTGGGACTGTGCCTTCGTGACGCAGCTACAGGCGCGGGGGGCCTGGCATGATGCGCGGCCTCCCGAGTCCTTTGACCAGCGCATTCGCGTGCCCTTCTCACCCGAGGCGTCGCTTTCGGGCGTGGGGCGCCAGCTGAGGCCGGACGAGCTGTTGTGGTATCGCCGCAGCTTTGAGGCTCCCGATCTGCCATCGCGGGGCTCGTGCATCCTGCATTTTGACGGAGTCGACTTTGCCTGTGCGGTCTATGTCAACGGCAGCAAGGTCGTTGAGCACGAAGGTGCGTACCTTCCATTTGAGGCCGACATTACGCATGTGCTTCGCGATGGGGCTAACGTGCTCGAGGTTTGCGTGTTTGACCCGAGCGAGCAGGGTGCGCAGCTGCGAGGCAAGCAGCGCCTGAACCGTGGTGGCATGTGGTATACGGCGCAATCGGGCATCTGGCAGTCCGTTTGGCTCGAGCTTGTGCCCCGCACCCATGTGGAAGAGATTCTGGTCGATCCCAACTTGCAGACAGGTGAGCTCACCATCTCGGTTCGGGCCAACGGGATCGCCATGCTCGATGTCCAGGTGCTCGACATCGACACGGTCGTTGCCTCGGGCATCCAGTCGCGTCGCATGAACGGTCGCATGACGCTCGAGCTCGCTGTTCCCGACCATCGCCTGTGGTCTCCCGACCAGCCGGCTTTGTACGACATCGTCGTCACCTATGGCGAGGATGTGGTGCGTAGCTACGTTGCCTTCCGAGAGATCTCGATCGGGGAGGACGAGAGAGGCTGCAGGCGCCTCTTCCTCAATGGACAGCCGTACTTCCTGCGAGGCATTCTCGATCAGGGCTATTGGCCCGATGGTCTGATGACGCCTCCTTCCGAGGAGGCCATTGCGTCCGACCTACGGGCTGTCCGACGTGCCGGGTTTAACATGGTTCGCAAGCATGTCAAGGTCGAGTCTGATCGCTTCTACGCGTTGTGTGACCGTATGGGCGTGCTGGTGCTGCAGGATATGCCCAGTGGCGGCGACATCCCCTCGGACCGCTGGTCGAGGGACGTGCCGACGTTGGTGAGGCGCTCTTGGCACTCTCAGCGCGACGATACCGACAAGGGTCGCTCCCGCCTGGGCTCTACCGACGAGGCGTATCGCGACGAGTGGGCGAGGACCTGCGAGGACGTGGTGACGCGCCTGTCAGCGCACCCCTGTGTGATAGGTTGGGTCCTGTTCAATGAGTCGTGGGGCCAGTTTGACTCGGCTGCCATGACGCAGATGGTCTGGGACCTCGATCAAACGCGCCCGGTCCTGTCGGCAAGCGGCTGGTACGACCAGGGAGCGGGCGACATCCATGGCGTCCACAACTACTTCCGCGGGATGCACATGTTCGACGATCCATTTGCCGGCCAGGAAAAGTCGGGAAGCCGTGCCCAGATGATGTCCGAGTTCGGTGGTTTGGTGTGGACGGTGCCCGAGCACAGCTCGCTCGACCACTCGTATGGCTATGCGGAGTACGAGACGCTCGATGCATGGCGCTCGGCGTTGGAGGGGCTGCTTGCGAGTGCGGCCGACCTATCGCGCGAGGGTCTCATGGGTTTCGTGTACACGCAGTTGTCCGACGTCGAGGAGGAGACCAACGGCCTGCTCACCTACGACCGGCGGGTGGACAAGCTGGAGCTGTAGGCATCTGAGTCGTGAGCGCGCCAGCGTTGCAGCTGCGGGCCATGATCGTGCGTGAGCCATCTGTGGTGCGCCGAAAGCGTAGGTAATCCGTGGGCTTCTCGGGCGGTGCTGCAACATCTGCGACACTGGAATGGTAATCACAGCTATCGCGCATCCTATTGCGCTGTCATGAAAGTGCAGGTAGAAGGCCAATGGCAGAGTTCGTGTACCAGATGTACAAAGCCCGCAAGGCCGTGGGCGACAAGGTCATCCTCGACGACGTCACCGTCGGCGTATATCCCGGGGCCAAGATCGGCGTGGTCGGACCAAACGGCATGGGCAAGTCGACGCTGCTCAAGGTGATGGCCGGGCTCGAGGACGTCTCCAACGGCGAGGCACGCCTCTCGCCGGGCTACACCGTGGGCATCCTGCAGCAGGAGCCGCCTCTGGACGAGGACAAGACCGTTCGTGAGAACATCGAGCAGGCCTTTGCCGATATCATCGCCAAGGTTGCGCGCTTCAATGCCATCGGCGAGGAGATGGGTGACCCCGATGCGGACTTCGATGCGCTCATGGCCGAGATGGGCCAGCTCCAGGACGAGATCGATGCGGCTAACGGCTGGGACCTCGACAGCCAGCTGAGTCAGGCCATGGACGCCCTGCAGTGCCCGGATCCCGATTCTCCGGTCGATGTGCTCAGCGGTGGCGAGCGCAGGCGCGTTGCATTGTGTCGCCTGTTGCTTGAGGCTCCCGACCTGCTGCTTCTGGATGAGCCGACCAACCATCTCGATGCCGAGTCGGTCTTGTGGCTCGAGCAGTTCCTGCATCGCTATCCCGGTGCTGTCATGGCTGTCACGCACGACCGCTACTTCCTCGACGACGTGGCCGAGTGGATCTGCGAGGTCGACCGCGGCCAGCTCTACCCCTATGAGGGCAACTACTCCACCTACCTCGAGAAGAAGGCGGCGCGTCTCGAGCTGCAGAGCCAGCAGGACGCCAAGCGTGCCAAGAAGCTCAAGCGCGAGCTCGAGTGGGTTCGCAGCGGAGCAAAGGCCCGCCAGGCCAAGGGCAAGGCGCGTCTGGCCCGCTACGAGCAGATGGTGGCCGAGGCGGCTGCGTCCAAGAAGCTCGACTTCTCCGAGATCCAGATTCCTGCCGGTCCGCGCCTTGGTGCCAAGGTGCTCGAGGCCGAGCACCTGCGCAAGGGTTTTGGCGACCGCGTGCTCATCGACGACCTCACCTTCAGCCTGCCGCGCAACGGCATCGTGGGAATCATCGGTCCCAACGGCGTGGGCAAGTCGACGCTGCTCAAGACCATCGTGGGGCTCGAGGACATCGATGGCGGGACGCTTGAGGTGGGGGAGAGCGTGAAGATCTCCTACGTCGACCAGATGCGCGCTGGCATCGATCCCGACAAGACGCTGTGGGAGGTCGTCTCCGATGGCAATGACTTCATCCAGGTGGGTGAGACTGAGATCCCCAGCCGTGCGTACGTGGCGAGCTTTGGCTTCAAGGGCCAGGACCAGCAGAAGCGTGCGGGCGTGCTCTCCGGCGGAGAGCGCAACCGCCTGAACCTCGCTCTGACGCTCAAGCAGGGCGGCAACCTGCTGCTTCTCGACGAGCCG
>JAGAVX010000011.1 GCA_017941705.1 Atopobiaceae bacterium | reverse complement strand
GTCACGTCGCGAAGCTGGCCGAGGAGGTCGGTGGCGCCCGACAGGGTGTGGTCGGCCTCCTCGACCGTCACGCCCTCGTGCGAGGCGATGGTGGCGAAGGTGAAGGCGTCGGCCTCCGGGGCCACCTGCGTGCGCATGAGCTCGGCGCCTGCCTCCACGAAGCAGTCGTTCACGCCCGCCTCCTCGACGTCCATGACGTCGGCGAAGAGTCGGATGCCGCGGTCGTAGTTGAAGGTCTTGGTCTCGAACTCGTAGGTGATCGAGCCGGTCTTGTAGCCCACGTTGCGGGTGTAGTCGCCGAGCCCCGTCACCTCGATCTTGGGAATCATGATCTCCTTGGCGTTGCGACCGGAGCGCACGACGCGCGGGCCGCTGTTCAGGACGGAGCTCACGCCCGCGCGCTGGTACACGCGGTCGATGGCTGCGGTGTAGTTACGTACGAAGTCGATGCTGTTTGGCATGCGAGTGCCTCCTCATCCATGCGGTATGGGCCCGCCGCCATCGGGCGGCAGGCACGTCTAGTCCTTCTTGTCGTCGGCGACCCCAGCCACCTCAAAGAAGTGGCGGAGCTGCTTGTCGGAGTCGGTCGCGGCACCGGCGTTGGGAAGCCCGGTCGAGCCGGCGCCACCCTTGGCGGGACCGGTGCCGAAGAGCCAGGGCTCGGCCTCCTTGAGCTTGGCCACGTCGTTGTCGTGGTCAGCGAGCAGCGCTCGTGCGGCCTTCACGTTGCGGGCCCCCGCGAGCGTGAGCTGGTAGGTGACGCGGTCCTCTTCGGCGCGCTTCTCGAGCGCCGCGATCTTGTCCGACATCTCCTTGGCACGCTTCTGGGTCTCGGCGGCAGCAGCGGCCTGGGCCTTGAGCTCCGCGATCTCCTTGTCGCGCTCAGCGAGCTGTGCTGCGTAGTCGGGTACGCCACCGTGGGAGCCACCGTCGCCGTTGCCGGAGGTACCGTCACCAGCCCCACCAGCCCCAGCGCCCGCGCCGCCGTCACCAACCGTGCCCGCAGTCGCGCCTTGCTGCGGCGCTTCCTGCTGCCCGCCTTGGCCGCCTTGCGGCGCGCCCTGCTCCTGCGCCTCCGTGCCACTCTTCTCACCTGCCATGGTCGCCGTCCCTTCCTCGTGCCGCCACGGGCGGCAGTCCTTGCCTGCGACTTGCAGGGTATGCGGCTGTCACAAAGGGTCCGCGACGGCCGAGGGAGGGCGCGGCCAGGCGGGGACGTCCGGCCTAGGGTCGCCTATGTGGTTGTGGTATGTGTCAGCGCGTGGGCATCACGGCCCGCACGCGCGCTTTCTGTCCGTGCGATGGTGCATGCTTGTCTCCAGTGTCCAAGAGTCCTTCGTTTCAGCTTCGTTCGTGCCTCGTGTCGATTCCTCTCCACGGATGCGTGCAGATGCCGGTGCACCGCACCCCGTGGGCGGGTCGCGCATCGCGAGCGCCGGCTCATGGGTCCACGTGTTGTGCGCAGCCGTGCGCCTCCGCCTAGGCGGCCCGCCCGTCAGGGTATGCAAAAAGTGATAGCACGCACCTGGGACACCAATTGCCGCAACTTCACGCCTGGCACACATCTCGACCTGCTGTTATCAAATTTGATAACGGAAAGTCGACTATAAGCAACCTTTTCGGGCCATATTCATTCATAGCGAAATGCTATGCATTGCGAATGGTGCACGACAGCGAGGGGAAGCCTTGTCCTCACTCTGGCATGTAACTGTCCCTGAGCTCCACGAACCAGCGCGGGTTCTCATACCAGAGGTAGGTGACGCGCCTGCCCGCCTGGATCGTGAAGCGGATCCCGGCGTTGCCAGTTCTGGTCGAGACGGCCTGGCGGGAGTCGAGCACGCGGTCCACGTCGAAGCGCCGGCCGTCCTCCCAGAGCACCGAGAGCGGACGGATGGTGCCGTCAGCGGAGGTGTCGGCGATCACGCCGACGTAGCGCTTGCCCGGCCGCGACTTTTCGCGCGCCGTCGGAGCCCTGCCCATGACCACCTCCCGTCATATAGAACCTGTGTTCGATAGTATGCCACTAGGACGGCCAGTGCGTTGTGGACGAGGCCCAGCGGTTCGAAATGTACTACTCTCAGGTGTGGGAAGGCGGACGAGTGGGATGGGGTCGGGCATGGCCGATGACGAGTACCAGAGGCTGAGGCATCTGCTTACGCTGTTGCAGCGCGCGAACCTCAACAGACCAAAGCGCAAGCCGACCTTCATGGAAGTCGCCGGCGTGAGCCATCGCGAGGTCACCGTCTCGAGGATCCTCGCGTTCCTGCTGGAGAGCGAGGAAGGTCACGGCCTGGGAGAGCTCTGGCTCCGCTCGCTCCTCCTCGCGGCGGCCGACGCCGACCAGCGCTTCGACCCGGAGGGATGGCAGCTCGCGCCGTCTTCCACGCAGACCGAGGTCGTCACGGCGAACGTGAGGGCGAACCTCCGCATCGACGTAGTCGCAGAGACGCCCGACATCGTAATCGGAATCGAGAACAAGATCGGTGCGAGCCTCTACAACGACCTCGCCGCCTACGCGGGACAGGTGCGCGACATGGCCGGTGAGCGCGTCCCGCTCCTAGTCACGCTCACCCTGCACGACGAGGCCGCAGCGACCTCCGAACACGCGGCAGAGTGCGAGGGACTCGGCGTCGCCCTCTGCAACGTCACCTACGCAACACTCTTCGCTCACGTGAAGGAGGGCATGGGCGAGGCGCTGCTCTCGGCGGACGCCGAGTGGATTGGCTACATGCGCGATTTTATGAGGACCATCGAAAATCTGGAGGTACCAGAGATGCAGTTCGATACTGACCTGTTTTCCTTCATGATCGAAAACGAGCCTGAGGTTAAGATGCTCGCCCGCAAGATTACCGAGGTGACAAAGGCGACTAAAGCACAGGGCCAAAGGCTTCAGGCGATGATGGAAGAAGACGAGGAGCTGAGGGCTCTGGGACTACCGAGGCCTGCCGTGTGGCAGGAGGATATCAACTATCTCCACTGCCCCACGTTTTATCACCTGAAACTTCCTGGTCGTGGTCTGTGGGTGCATGTCGAGCTTTGCAACAACCTGAAGGGCATCCTTGCGAGGTATTGGGTGAACAAACCATCGGCAAAGGCAATCGTGAAGAAAGCGGTACTTGATGCCGGCATATCAATCGAGAAAGAATACGACCAAGATTTGCAAATACATTTGTACCCGCTTGACACTTCGGAGGAGGAGCTTGTTGAGGCAATTAAACCTCTTGTAACGGCCGTCCTCCCAATTGTGGAGCGCTAAACACTGAACCGTCACGAGCGATAGCAATAAACACAAAGCGGCACACATTACAACCTCATAGTTAGCCGTGCGCACCGCTTCGTGCTTTGCTATTTAATCTTCCTTTCCGAAAGGACCTAGGGTTCCACCCTAGGCGTTTACCTCCTCTTCTTCTTTCTCTTGGCAGCGTTTCTCTTTCTCATTGTTCCCTTCGTTATGTTTGGGTTCGACTTGCTTGGACTCAGATCGTCGAAAAACTTGAACAGCCCTTTCAGTGCAGATTTCTTACGCGCCACTTGAAACCTCCCATCCTCGACTAACCATACTGTCGTTCGTAGCTTTTACTACTGCTACGCTGTCTCAATATATCTTTTGCGAGACTAGTGTCGTGGTTTGCATTTCTATGCCGGAACATGCTAGCCATGCCAAACATAGCTTACCTTGCCCTTTTCTTCTAAAGATAGGGCTCAATAACCTTGAACATCTTGGTTTGCGTCACATTGCATCTGTTCTCAAAAGAGAGACAGAACGTCTCGGGGTCCATTGTCTCGTAGTCAATTCTGTAGAAAGCTTCGCGTGAGAACCTTACAGAATAAATGTAGTCGTCGCAGATATCTCCAGCTTTGTTGCGCCTCTGGGTGTACCCAGAAACTATCACGGCCTCGATGTCTGGGCTTGCGTTCATCAGGTTGGCAGAGACATATACGGCAAGCCCAAAGACACATTCGGCGTACTCGAATCTTAGCTGCTTCTGCGTCTTGTCCTTTATCTTTAGGTTGCCGTTAGCCAACTGTGTCGCTACCTGTGTGGGCAGGTCCTCAATCTCGGGGAGGTCGAGGTCCACCATAAGACAGTGTTCCGACTCGCGGTACTCGAACTGAGTGAATATTTCGACCGGGAGATCGCAGCCCGCTATCCAATCCTCCGCCGCCGTCTCTATATAGTCGGTCGCACCTTCGAGCGCCTTCTCGAATGACAGGCGTATTCCCTCGTACTCTTCTTGATAGCTATCATTGAGCTCTGCGACCCGCTCCCTTTCCGTGGCCTCGAACCTAGCCCTCTCAAGCTCCCATTTCTTCGTCTCCTCTAGAAACCTGTCAGGAAAGTGGTCATCGACATAGAACTGCCTGAGCTGACCGCGCCTGAAAATGGAGCCCTTGACCTCACGTTTGGCATCTTCCATCAGCAGTGCTCGTACGCCATCAGGAGTGGGTGGCGCAACTGAGAAGGGCGTAGGGTCGACATGCTCGGGTCTTAGGTTTGCAAGCGCTTCCTCATAGTACTCGCGCCCCAATACCGGTGGAGAGTACTGGTAGATCTTTATGAACTCGTCGTTCTCAGCGTTTATCTCCTCGACCCGATCGGCAACCTCCGCCGCATGCTCCTCCTTCAGTGCGGGAAGCTGGTCCTTATACATGGGGGTCCGCTTGATGATGCTAATCAGCTGAGGGTCGGTTATCTCCTGATCTTTCGCGTCATAGAGAGTGATGGTCCCGTCGAGGGCGAGGTCTATGACGACCTGGGGGTTACGTTCCCCCGTATACTCCATCCACTCCCGCACTGCTGCTGGAATTTGCGGCTGCTTCTGCGTACCACCTGCTCGCTTCACGGTGCTTGCAGACGCCATCCTACGCTTGGCCGCTTTCTTCACGTTCTTCTTGCGGCGTTTTTTCCCGCCGACCTTGTATCTGGTGGATATCCCGGTGCCCGGTATGCCGACGTTGCGGTACTTACCCCTCTTCCCGTAGGTTGTCGTAAACCCTTTTGGCCCCAGCGTCATGCTTGTGCCGGAGGAGGAGAAGTTGACCTTCACGCCCGGCATAATCTTCACGGACTTCCTGAATCGGACGGCCATGGTGCCCTCCATCGTCGATGTCGCATACATGATCGATATGATGCATTTATTAACGAGATAGTGTCTCAGCTTCCAGCTCAGTTTTTGTATCCAATCGACATCCGTTCAATTCGATGTCCTGAAAGGTTGTCGCAACATTTGTGTCCGTAGTCTCTGCTAGAGTTCCTGCAAGGTCCTATAGATAGCTTACAGAGGGGTTGGGATAGTCAAATGGCCAAGAAGACTGTCGTGTACCACGTGAACGAGAACAGGGGCTGCATGTACTACTGTGTGCGCGGCTTCGGCGCCTTGGTAGCCATCAGCGTGCTGATAGCGGTGCTTGGGTATATCGCTGCTGTTGCGGCGGGCGTTGGCCTCTGGTTCCTATTACGAATCATCTGGCGTCGTATGGTCGTAGAGATGCCCGAGAATGGCTTCGTGAGGTGGGGTCTTGGGATAGCGCCGATAATGCGAAAGATTATCGCAGGCGTCGTGTGCGCGCTTATCAGTATCATCCTTATGGCAGCATGGGGCTCAAATTCAAGCTCAACCTCTGACAGCGCCTCTCAGACAGCCGAGGAGCAGCAGTCATCAAAAACGGACGAATCAGATGGAGACAGCGCAACGGAGAAGGAGGTCGATGAGCGGAAGGCGCTCACGTTCTCAGAGGTCACAGTCGACGTTAGGGACAACGAGAGCTCGTACACCGTCAAGACGTCCGTTACGGGCACCGTCACCAATGACGGCAACGTCAAGCTGTCGAGCTGGCAGATGCCGGACCTGATGCGGGGTTCATGGAAGGAGTCCCTCACCATGGACGAAAGGTCGCTGGATCCTGGCGAGAGCACGACATTTACCTACGAAGGCAACGCCGACTGGGACGAGGACTACTCTTGGTCGTTCAAGGTGGATGATGACGTAGAGTGCGCCGGTCTGGACGGTGTCGCGGAGGCTCTTACGCAAAAGTTCGACGACAACAGAGAGGCGACCGCCGCAGCTAGGGAGGAGGCTGCCCGCAAGTCCGCTGAGGAGGCCGAGCAGAGGCGTGCCGAGGCGGAGCAGAGGCATCTCGAGTCGAGCTGCTGGGTTACCCCGAATGGGTCGAACTACCACGAGGACTCGGGCTGCTACCTGATGCACGGCTCGCAGAACCTCACGGAGATGACTGTTGCCGAGGCGCGTGCCGCCGGGTACGACCCCTGCGACCACTGCGCCCACTAAGGAGCAACCAGACGTTATGACGTCTGCGGAAAGCCGCTGTAGAAAGACAATCAGCAAGTTTGGCTATCGTTATGGCCATCGACGAAAGGAGTAAGGATGGGTTTTCTAGACAGGGCTCAACAGGAGCTCGAACGTGCACAGCATGAATCGACGTACTCGGTCGCGTCGGGACAGAACTACCAGTACGTCGTGCTGCAAGTCACGCTGAAGGAGAAGCTGATCGGAACGGGATCGGGCAATCTCACGGAACTTGAGAACGTAATCAACAAGCAGGCAAAGAAAGGCTACCGCCTGCACACCTGCACGACCTCCAATGGCGGTAGCAAGGGTCTCGGCGGCGGGGACCGCCTGCAGGCGACTCTCATCTTCGAGAAGATCCTATAGGGACGGCCCCGAGATCCTGTTTCCAATCTGCTGGGGGACGCATACATCTATGGCGTTCTCCACGCAGAAGGTTCGTCGATCATCAGCCATGCGAGTGTCGGCCACTCCTAGGGAGCTTCTGCAACATACCCATGTCGTCATGCGTGAGCCTTCAGTGCGGTCTCTCTTGCATTTCGCGGTGTGCTTGAAGCGTGAGGTGTTAGCCAGCCTAAGCCGGCAATAGAAGTTAGCTCCACCCACCCTCTTACATGTCAGTCCCGCACTTTCAATACGTGACTCGACCAACAATGTACGATGAGAAATCAATCCTGCTGCGTCGGTCTCTCAGATTGACCGGGTCTATGTGTAGGTCGATGTACTGCGGCTTGTCCGCACGCCGCATGAGACCAACACCGCCATCCTCTGCCAGTCGCAAGGTGTTCGCCGGCACCATGAAGGCAAGCAGCATCCGCCTCGACGTGTCGTTGAGCACGATGCTCCAGTCGCTTTCAAGCTTCGTGACCGTGGGATTAATGAAGAAGTCTGATCCACTCTCGGAGAGAACCGCGTAGTTGCAGCTGCCCGTGACCTCGACGCCGTGCTCGCCGAGATACTCGACGGCAAGGCCCTTCGCCCTCTTGCCGAACGCCAGGCGGTTGCGCGTGTCAGTCACGTCGATGCGGGCGTTATCGGCAAGTGTCCTTGCCCTGTCTCTGGGAGAGGGCTTCGAGGCGAAGACGGGTATGCCTATGAACTCCATCAGGAACAGTGCCTCGTCTAGATACTGGCTGAGCGTCACCTCGCGGAAGCGGTCCACCTTCGTCGGGTTGCCCCTCTGCACGTTGTCGCAGTCCAGCCTGCCGACGAAGCGCGCCCTCTCGATCAACTCGCTCTCCAGCCAGTCGATGTCAGTGTGCCCGAGGCTGTCGTCCTTCGTGGTGAGGACGACCGCGTTGGTCCACCAGTCCTTTCCAGCCATGTGCTGCGTGAGCCTCCTCGCGAGGTCGGATGACTGGCCTACGTAGACCCTGTCGCGGGAGAGGAGCAGGTAGACTCCGTACCTGTCGCAGGCACCGGTCTCGATGAGCTCCCTCACGGACTCGCGTGGCGCGGAGTACAGCTCTCCCGCGTTCCAGCTGGAGTCCTCCACGCTTATCACCCCCTGCAAGCCTCCGCTGTACAGGAGCATGTTGATGGTCTTTGCCTGCGCGCACATGGCCATACGCCCCAACGATTGCCAACCACTCTTGACGTGGCCATGATCTCACAACGTTTTTCTCGTGTGAAGATCTGCGGAGGCCCGTCCCCGTCAAGTGGCTGGGCATCGCTTCGCCCAAGGGCGTTTCTGTGATTGGCCCACACTACAAAGAGCCGTCATAATGTGTCTGTGCGCCTTGCTAGAATAATCGTTGCCGCAAGTTCTACCAACAGAATTGACTCAGTATGACCGACTACACCTTCATAGACCTCTTCGCCGGCATCGGCGGTCTCCGCCTCGCGATGGAGTCCGCCGGGGGCACCTGCCTCTACAGCAGCGAGTGGAACAAGTTCAGCCAGAGGACCTACGAGGCCAACTTCGGCGAGGTACCCGAAGGAGACATCACGCAGGTGGCTGCACAGGACATCCCCGACCATGACATCCTCGTGGGCGGCTTCCCGTGCCAGCCGTTCTCCATCGCAGGTGTCTCCAAGAAGAACAGCCTCGGCCGTGCCACCGGCTTCGAGGACGAGACGCAGGGCACGCTCTTCTTCGACATCTGCCGCATCCTCGACGCCAAGCGACCCAAGGCCTTCTTCCTCGAGAACGTCAAGAACCTCAAGAGCCACGATAAGGGCCGCACGTTCCAGGTCATCCAGTCGGCCGTCGACGAGCTCGACTACGAGCTCTTCTACAAGGTGCTCGACGCGCAGGACTACGTGCCGCAGCACCGCGAGCGCATCGTTCTCATAGGCTTCGACCGCAGGCGCTACGGCGACAGGCCCGTCTTCGACTTCGCGCTCAACAAGCCCTACTACAAGCCCTGCCTCGCCGACATCCTCGAGCCCGAGGTCGACGACAGGTACACGCTCACCGACAAGCTGTGGGCGTACCTGCAGGCCTACGCCGCCAAGCACCGCGCGGCAGGCAACGGCTTCGGCTACGGGCTCGCGAGGCCCGACGGCATCAGCCGCACGCTCTCCGCGCGCTACTACAAGGACGGGTCGGAGATCCTCATACCGCAGGAGGGAAAGAACCCGCGTCGTCTCACGCCGCGCGAGTGTGCGCGCCTGCAGGGATTCCCCGAGTCGTTCGAGATCCCCGTGTCGGACACGCAGGCCTACCGGCAGTTCGGCAACTCGGTGGCCGTCCCGCTCATGTCCGAGGTCGCAAAGGCCCTCGTGGCCGAGCTGAGGATGCTCGATCGCGATGTCTGACACGACCCTCTCTGACGCAGCCATAGGCGCAACAGACCGCAGCCGCGCGACCTACATCAAGTTCCTCTCCGCCAACGACTCTGGCGCTACAGGCGCACACCAGTCGGGCATCCTGCTCAGCAGGAAGGCCTGCCCCATGATCTTCGGGGCGCTCCCGCGCGACCACGTGGCCAAGCGCAACGACGTGCGCGTCACGTGGCAGGACGACGTCACCACGTACAGCACGTTCACGTGGTACGAGAGCAAGGGCGAGCTGCGTCTCACGAGGCTCGGGCGAGGCTTCCCGTACCTCAACCCCGAGGTGACCGGCGCTCTCTTCGTGTTCTCCCAGATGGACGACAACGAGTACCTCGCCTACATCCTCAACACCGATGACGAGATCGAGGCCTACCTCACTGCGTTCTCGCTCGGTCCGCAGGACGCCAACCTCATGTTCACGCCCAAGAGCGTGGACACAGTCGAGGCGGCCGAGGGGCTCGCCATCCGAACCTACGTGGAGTACCTCGGAGTCGCAGGCGGCGCTGACTGGCCGAGGTCCGAGGAGGTATCCCGCGAGGCGCGCGACATCCAGCGCGACGTCAACCGCAGGAGGCGCCTGGAGCTCACCAACCCCGACCTGCAGATCATCGAGTACACGCGCGTCGAGTACGCCATCTTCCGCGAGATCGAGTCGCAGGCCTACGGCCACACCATCGCGCGCGGATTCGACAGCATCGAGGACTTCGTCTCCCTAGCCAACACCGTGCTCAACCGCCGAAAGAGCCGGGCGGGCAAGAGCTTCGAGCACCATCTTGCATCGCTCTTCAGGGCTAACGGCCTCCCGTTCGAGGAGCAGGTCAAGACCGAGGGCAACAAGAAACCGGACTTCGTCTTCCCGTCGGGCGATGCCTATCACGACATGAGCTATCCCGCCGAGAAGCTCGTCATCCTCGGCGCCAAGACCACCTGTAAGGACCGCTGGCGCCAGATCCTCAACGAGGCCGACCGCATCAAGGATCTCACCAAGTATCTCGTCACGCTCCAGCAGGGCATCTCGCCCCAGCAGCTCGCGGAGATGCAGTCTGAAAATGTGCAGCTCGTCGTACCGAAGGCGTACATCAAGAGCTATCCCAAGGAGTTTCAGGACAGCATCTGGTCCATAAAGGACTTCATCGACTTCGCCCGTAATGCCATTTCGTAATGCGCTTGTTTCTGTGGCAGGGCAAGTAGAGACGTGTGTTTTCCGGACATGAAGGCAATCGACATGTGAGCCTTCGTCATCGAGGGCGTCGAACGTCATACCAAAAAACGAGTTCTTTGGATTATCTGTTGCTGGCGTTGGCAGGCAGGCCACGCACCGGCACGCCGTTGCGGGTCGTTCGCATCGTGGCGGCAGCGCTGGCCGTGGGGCGCGGGTCGGGAAGGCCGGGCGGGCAGCGGGTGGCCATGTGAGTCTCCCGGATCGGCCTCCAGTCGGGGCATG
>JAGAVX010000087.1 GCA_017941705.1 Atopobiaceae bacterium | reverse complement strand
GTCGTGGACCGTCAGCTCAACGAGAACGCCTACATCCTGCCGGGCCTTGGCGATGCGGGCGACCGCATCTACGGCACGCGCTAACACCGCGCACAGGCGATGCCCGTACTTCTGGGGATAGCGTTTGGCGTGGTTTGTGCCCTGCCCATGCTGTACGCCTCGCGCGTGTCGGCAGATGGCGCGCGCGGTATGGGTATGGGGCAGCTCCTGGCCTTTTGCCTGGCGCCATTCATGGTGCAGCAGGCGGTCCTGGTAGTGGTGCGCGTGGCGTGGCCTGCCGCCGTGTTGCCCTTTGGTGCAAGCGCCGCGCTCAGCTTCCTTGTGGTGGTGACGGCCTGCGTTCTGCGCGACTGGTACCGCCAGGGTTAGCGGCATCCTTGCCTCAGTAAAAGAACGGGCCCTTCCTCACGTGTGGGGAAGGGCCCGTTTCGTTTGTGCCTTATGGCATGGGCGGCCAGTCACCTGGCACCGGCAGGGTCAACGCTAGGAGGCGGCCTCCATGAGCTTCTGGGCGTTGTCCTTTGCATAGATGGGATCGTCCGTAAGCTTGGAGCCGCTCTTCACGTCCTTGGGCACCAGCGTCGTTGCGGGGTCGACGGTGCCGTAGTCGTCCATCGTGGCGTCGAAGTCGACCGAGACCTTGAGCGGCTGCGGGACCAGCTCCTTGTTCTCGTAGGTGAAGTTGAGGTCCAGCGACACCGAGCGAACCAGGCAGTCTTTGTTAAAGCACACGTGAAGCTTGCTTTCCTTGACTGCGTCAAGCGGCACCCCCTTGTCAACCTCCCAGAAGCTGGTCTCGATCGTGCCCATGTCAAGGAGCGTCTCGACCACGTTCTTTGCCGGAAGGATCAGCTCATAGCAAATCTGCTCGTCCGAGTCGTAGGAGACACGCATGAACTTGGCATCGGAAAGCAGCTCGACTGCCAGCGGAATGTCAAGCTCAAAGGTCGCGTTTACCTCGCTGCGGTCCCATGTGCCGGCCTTGCTTGCATCCGGGTGCACGTACACCGCAACCGATCCACCGTGTATCTCGGCGTACACCTCATACGTCTGAGTTCCGGCGTTGATGGCAGAAAGGTCGGCCGTCACGGTGCCGTGCGCGCAGGAGTCGGCAGACTTCAGCTGCGCCGTAACGGGAGTCCGCACGCGGTATCCCGCAAGCGAGACGGAAGCGTCCACGCGCGCGTCTATCGCGCAGTTGCTGTTGTTGGGGTTGTTGGCAAATCGCAGGAGCAGGTCGGCGGCGGAGTTGGGCTCGCCCGCAAACGAGCAGCCCCACAGACCGCCTATCCCCAGGGCCAGCACAAGCATCGTGCTTGCCAACCACGTGACGCGTGATTTCATGTCGCCCCCTTCATCGTGCGTCTTCAAACGCTCCATAGACAAGCCGCCCAACGCGTGGGCGGCTCTTGCTTACATGAACTTTGTCTCCTCAAGGTGCTCTTCGATCCACTCGTTGAGCGGCACAAAGGGCTTGCGCAGCACGAGGCCCAAGAAGAGGGCAGGTATCAGGTATAGGGCCAGCGTGCCCATGGACTGGATCCATGTGTTGCCATACATGCCGCAGATGGTCTCTCTAAAGGCGGTCTCGGAGTACACGAAGGGCAGGAACCTGTAGAGCGTCTGGAATAGCTTGGGGAGCATCTCCACCGGGAAGGTGCCGCCCGAACCGGCGACCTGGATCACCATGAACAGCACGCCGATGGCCTTGCCCACGTCGCCAAAGCAGGCCGACAGGGCAAAGACGATGTTGATGAAGACAAACGATGCCAGCCAGCCGGTGAGCATGAACTGAACGGGGTGCGCGCACTGGATCTTGAGGAAGAAGAGGTCGCCTAGCAACAGAATCGTTGACTGTAATGCGCCAAGGGCGACAAAGAACCCAAGGCGTCCCAGATAGGCGTGACGCGGCTTGGCGCGAGTCTCCTCGATGGCCGCCTGCGAGACGCCCGTGAAGATGAGGATGCCCATCAGGGTGCCGCCCACCCACAGTGCCATCGTCGTGTAGTATGGCGCCATGGCCGAGCCGTTGTTCTCGATGGCAAATACGGCCGTGCGCTCAAGCTCGACGGGGGCGGAGAAGAAGGACACCAACGATTCGGGGTCGTTGTCAAAGATGGTGCGCACAAGGTCAAGGTTGCCCGATGTAATGGCCTCCTGCAGCCTGTCGTGGAGCGACTGAAGCTTGTCGGCGGCCGTGTTGAGCTTCGTTGCGGCGTTGCCCAACGTGTCCTCGAGGCTCTTGAGGTCCGACGAGGTGCCGCTCAGAAGAGGCGAGAGCGTGTCGATCTCGGTCTTCAGCGTCGACGAGACGTTCTGGGCCTCGCTGGCAGCGGAGTCGATGACGTCGGCAACGTAGCCAAGCGACCCGCTCAGCGAGTCGTCGTAGCTGTTGCGCACCGACTCGATGTTGGCGCGCGACTCTGCCACCAGGCCGGCAATGTCGGAGCGGCTCGTCTCGGCGTTGTTCCGTGCGACGTTGATGTCGTTGATGCCGGTCTCCAGCGTGCCGATAAGGTCGTTGAGGTAGTTGAGGATGTTCTGGGTACGCGAGAGGGCATCGCTAATGTCGCTGGAAAGGCGGTTGGCGGCACTGATGGTGACGGTCTCGTCGGGGGTCGCCACCTGCACCTGCGAGGCGAAGTTGGATATGTCACCGTTGAGCTGCGCAAGGGCGTCATAGATGCTCTGGACCCTGTCGCGGTGCGTGGTCGCCACCTCATCAGCCTTGTTGAGGGCTTCGACGAGCTTGTCAGTCTCGCCACTGGCGGTGTCAAAGGCGTCGTTGATGGAGGTCTCCACCTCAGAGAGCGCGTTGATGCCGCTGTCGATGGCGTTCGATGCGCTCTCCTTTGCGCCCTGGACCCGTGCGTCGAGCTGGCGCACGCCGTTTGCGGCATCGGAGAGCTTGCCCGCCGCGTCAAGCGAGATGGAGTCATTGCCCAGCAGCGAGTCGGAGGCCGCCGCAACGCCACGGACCGATGAGATGACGCCTTGATAGGCCGTGATGTTGCCCGCCGAGCGCCTGAGCGAGCTGAGCGAGTCCTCGACAACCGAATCAAGGCGCGAGGTGACCGTCAGCATGTTGTCGTCATCGAGCATGGTGCCCAGCTCGTCCATGAGGTCGGTCGTGACCTCAGATACGGTGGCGCTAAAGTCCTCGTTGATCATGGTCTGGATGGAGGTTGACGCCTTGCCCGTCACGATAGACGCGATGGGGTTGCGCTTCTCATTGACGTAGTAGAGGAACTGCGGGTGGTTGGGGCTCTTGCTAAAGACGCTGAGCAGGTCGGTGGAGAAGTCGGCCGGAATGACCACGGCCGCATAGTACTCACCGGAATAGACGCCATCGATGGCGTCGTCCTCGCTGGTGATCACATAGCCAATCTTCTCGCTGCCGGCAAGGCTGGAGCTCACGCGCTCGCCCACGTTGACGCGGAAGGGGAGCACGCTGCCCTTCACGCCCTCGTCGGAGTTGGCCAGAGCCACCTTGAGCCCCTTGGTGTTGGCGTAGGGGTCCCAACCGCCCGCGATGTTGAACCAGGCGTACAGGGACGGCATGATGGCCAGTCCCATGCAGACGAGCAGGGCTATGACGTTGCCGCGGATGTGCTCAAAGTCGCGGCGCATGATTGCTAGAATGCGGCTCACTGCTCGTCACCTCCCTCCGTGGCTTCGTCGCGTTGGGCCGGGTCGTCCTTGCGCGTTAGGCGTGTGGGGTACTGCAGCATGCCCACCAGGTGTTGCTTGACCTGCGAGCCCTCGGCCTTGGCCTCCTGGCGCGCGCGGCGCTTCTCGATGATGGCGTCAACGGGGGCATAGGGCATGACCTCGTTGCGCAGGGTCTCGACGAGCACGCCCTCAAGCTCCTCCTGGGACATGCTGGTAAGGGCGCGCTTGTGCCGGATGCGGTCGTGGAAGTACTCGACCAGGATGAGGAAGGTGTAGATGCACACCAGCGCGATGACCAGAGCGGCAATCGTGGGAAGCTGGGCGTCAATGACGAGCATCAGCACGAAGAGCGCCAGCGGGAGGAGCAGCAGAGCCAGGACGCCGTTGCGGATGAGGGTGGGATAGGCCTGCTCAAAGGCCGCGCTGCGCTCCTCAAAGGTCTCGCGGTACTCGTCGGGGCTGTGCAGGGCCTTGACCACCGTCTCAAGGCGATAGTGATTGCCCTCGACGGCGATGGGCTCGCTCACCATGAGGTGATCGGTGGCACGCAGGCGCGCGTCAAACAGGCCGTTGATGTTGACCAGATGCCGGCGCATCGTGACGCCGATCAGGATGGCGGGCACCACAAACAGCAGCAGCATGCCCAGGTTGTGGGCAAAGTTGGCGCCGTAGAAGCCCGCGATGGCCTCGCGCATGGCGTTGATCGAGTAGGTAAAGGGCAGCCAGGGGCCAATGGCCTGGAAGAAGGGCGGCATCATCTCGATGGGGTACATGCCGGCCGATCCCGGAACCTGCAGGATGACGAGGGTGAAGGCGAGGGCCTTGCCCAGGTGCTTGAAGGCTACCGACAGCCCGTAGATGATGTTGACGAACACGAAGGACGCCACGATCGCCGACAGGTAGAAGGCCCACGGGTAGGCGCACTGAATGCCAATGATGAGGTCGCCCGTGCAGCAGGCGATGGCCTGCAGGGCGCCAATGAGGACAAAGAGCATCCAGCGGCCAAAATACGCCTGCCACGGACGCAGCTTGCCGACCTCGTCCTCGTCCACCTCGAGCTTGAAGATGGCAACAAGCGCGATGCCACCCACCCAAAGGGCAAGGCTCGTGAAGAAGGGTGCGACGCCGCTGCCGTAGTTGGCCACGGGGAAGAGTGCCACCTCGCTGATCTCCACGGGGGCGGAGAGGAAGTCATGCACGGCCTCGGGGTCGGTTTGGACAAGCTGCTTGAGGACCGACCACGCCTCGGACGAGCGGATGGCGTCAAGCTCGCCCCTCAGCGTGTCCACGTGATCCTTCAGGTCGGTCAGCGACGTGCGCGTGCCGCCCAGGGCATCGTCAGCGCCGCCCAGGACGTTGGCAAACTCGCGCGTCGTCGAGACGACCTGGCCAACGATCGGGTCGATCTGCCTGGCGGCCGCCTCGAGCTGGGAGGCACTTGTCGCCACGGAGTCCAGTGCAGCGTGGATGTCGGTCAGGGCATCTGCCACGACACCCGTCTGCATGTTTGACAGGGCTCCCGTGCCCTCTTGGACCTTTGTGTTGATCGACTGGGACGTGCTGGCCACGTTTGCCGCCGTCGACTCAAGACGGGAGGCAAGGTCGCGAAGCTCGTCGATGCGAGCCTGCTGCTCGGAGGTGATCTGCACCATGAGGTCGTGCTCGCGGGATATCTCGCCCTCAAGCTCCAGGCGCATCGAGCGCGCGGACTCGTCGGTGGGGTCGATGCTTACCACCAGGCTGTAGGCGTCTTCGAGCTTCGAGACAAGGGCCTCGCTGTCGGTGAGGTCGCTCTCCAGCGCGCCGATGGCCGCGTTCACCTGCGCCTGGGCTACGGAGATGTCGCCTGCGATGGCCGAGACGTCATAGTTGGCACGGGCCGAAAGCGCCGAGATGGTGCTGGCACCGCTGCCAAGCGCCGTGTTGATCTGGTAGATGAGGTTGTTGGCATTGCTTCGCGTCGTGCCAAAGTTGTTGAGGACGTCGTTGAGCCCGCCGCTCACGCGTGCGCCCACTCCGTCGAGCCCTGCTGCGTTGTCGGCTGCGGTCGAGAGGGCCGTCTTTGCCGTCTGGAGCTTTTCCGAGATTGTGCCCAGCTCTTTGTTGACGTTGACAAGCGTCACGCTGATGCCGTCGAGCACCGAGGCGCCCCTGTCGACGGTGGTCTGCGCCTTGTCGATTGCCTCGCCGGAATAGTCTCCCAGCTTTTCGGCGATGACCTCGCCCACCTTGGTGACAAACTGGCTGTCAACCTGGTTTTGGATGGTGGAGGCGACCGTGTCGGCCACCTTGGGGGCAATGGGGTTGACTTTCTCATTGACGTAGTAGAGCAGGCGCGCCTTGGTGGTGTCGCCGTCAAGGATGCCCGTGAGCCTCTTGGAGAAGTCGTCGGGAATGATGATGGCGGCGTAGTAGTCTCCCTGGCGCACGCCCGCTATGGCCTGGTCCTTGGTGTCAAGGAAACGTCAGTTCACCTTGTCGTTTTCTTTGAGGGCGTCAATCAGCAAGTCGCCGACACAGATCTCCTGTCCGTCAGCCGCCTCCAGCTTGACCGACTTGTCTTCGGTGACCACCGCAACGCTGACCCCTCCGGTGTTCTCGTAGGGGTCCCAGTTTGCCAGCACGTTGATCCATGCGTAGAGGCACGGCACCACGCAGATGCCGCCCACGACGAGCAACGCCACGGGATTGTGCAGTATGCGACGCAAGTCGCGGAGAAAAACAGCGAATGCTTTTTGCAAGATGAACCCCCAGATGCCCGATCATTGCCCTGAGGTTGGTGTTGGGCAGTGTTTTACCTATATATAATGCATGAATATAATGCATGATTATTGCATAACCAGCTTGCGGGTAGAGACGGGAGTTACCGCGCTGAAATGCTCCATTGCTACTGCAAAGCAGAGCAGGGGCTGGCCGACGAGCGCCTAGCCCGCGCTTGAGCGCGAACGCACGTCCGCCGGCCAGCCCCTGCTCTGCGCCGATTACACTGCTTTTACTGATGTGAAGGCGCCGTTAGCTTTCTTTGTATTCGGTGTAAGAAAGTGCTACGATTCACATTCATGCTCATGTGGGAGAAAACTGTGTCTCGCGCATATGGGCGTGCGTCCGGTCCGATGGCCGGAAGAGGCGTGCGAACCGCACGCATGCCTCGTAGGAAGGGGCAGGTACAGGGGTGCTCGCAAGCTCCCCTGCTCGGGAGAAAGGAATAGTGGTGAATCCACTGGATAAGCTTCCCGAGGAGATGGAAGAGCTGGTAGACAGCTTTTCATCGACTCCAGTCGCTGGCGATTTGACAGTAGGCATTACCCAGTACTCGTTCTGGATGTTCGTTGCCATCATCATCTTTGTGGCGATTATCTTCACCTTCAAAAAGAAGCAGGCCGAGAGCGGCCTGACGCCCAAGGGGCACTTCGTGAATGGCGTGGAGTTCCTGGTCGAGTATTGCCGCGACGACCTTTGTAAGGCCCTCTTGGGTGACACATGGCGCGAGCACTTTCCCTTTATCGCCACCATGTTCTTCTTTATCCTGGCAAACAACATCGTTGGCGTCATTCCTGGCTGCAAGCCCGGAACGGGCTGCATAGGCACGACTGCGGCATTGGCGCTCGTTTCGTTTGTCTACTTCATCTACGTGGGCATGAAGAACAAGGGCGTGATCGGCTACATCAAGAGTCTTGCGCCGGCGGGCGTGGCATTCCCCATGAACGCGCTGGTGTGGGTCATCGAGGTGTTCTCCACCTTCCTGCGCCTGATCACGCTGGCCGTTCGTCTGTTCTGCAACCTCTTCGCCGGCCACGTGGTGCTGGGCACGTTCGCCATCCTGGCGTCGCTGTTCTTCGAGCCCCTGCTGCAGGGCGTCTCGGCGGCGGCTCTTGGCCAGGCGGGCGCCTCGGTGTTCTGGGTGGCCATCCTGATGGTCATCTATGCGGTGGAGCTTCTGGTCGCCGCTATCCAGGCGTACGTCTTCACGTTGCTCTCGGCCGTGTACATCCAGCTGGCTGAGGCTGACGAGCATTAGTTTTGGTGTCTTGCGGGTGTATCTGCCCGCAGTGCATACGTAGTCTTGAAACTCGCCGGACGATCCGGCGAATGACAAAGGAGGAATCGTGGGAGTCATCGGTTACGGCCTTGGCGTTATTGGCGCAGGTCTTGGTATCGGTCTTGCCGCCTATGGTGCGACGACGTCTATGGCGCGTCAGCCTGAGGTTCAGGGACGTCTCTTCACCGTCTTCATCCTGGCATCGGCCTTCGTCGAGGCCCTCGCCCTGATCGGCTTCGTCGTCACGCTCATCGCCTAGCGCGCACAGCGTAGTGACGATCCGATTATTGGAGGTTCGAATGAACACGAACAAGCTGGGCTTCGCGAGGCTCGCGACCACAGCTGGCGCCGCTTCGCTCGCCTGCCAGCTCGTCGCCCCCGCTACGGCCTACGCTGCCGGCACTGACATCCTGGTCCCCAAGCCAGCGGAGTTCATACCGGCACTCATCGCCTTCTTGGTCATCTGGGTCATCATGGCCAAGATGGCTTGGCCCATGATCATCAACGTCCTCGACGCGCGTCAGGAGAAGATCCAGAACGATCTCGACGCCGCGGCCAAGGCGCAGTCTGCGGCCGAGGCGGCCAAGGCGGCATATCAGGCCAAGATCGAGGAGGCCGACCGCAAGGCCGACGCCATCATGGCGGAGGCGAAGCACGACGCCGAGGTCATGCGCGCCGACATGCTGGCCAAGGCTCAGGAGGAGTCTCAGGCGATCATCGCCAAGGCCCACGACGTCATCGACGCCGAGCGTGCCAAGGCCATGGCCGAGCTCTCTGGCTCGGTGGTCGACCTGTCCGTCGAGATTGCCGGCAAGATCATTGGCGACGCGCTGGACGAGAACGAGCAGCGCAAGCTCGCCATGAAGTATCTTTCGGAAGTGGGTAGTCTGAATGACGACTAAGCGCATCGATTCCGAGAGGGTCAGGGCGTATACGCAGGCGCTCATGGATGCTGCCTCTGCGGGCGGACGCTCCGAGCGCGATCTCCAGCAGCTTCGTCATGCGATCAAGTTCTCTCCCGAGATGCTTGGGACCTTGGCCGACATGATCGATGCCAAGGAGGACTATCTCATCGACAAGGTCTATGCCGAGTTCAGGGATCGCCTCGAGAAGGGCGACTTTGCCATCTCGGTCGATGTGACCACCGCCGTGCCCATGGACGCAGAGCTGCGTCAGATGGTCACCGAGAAGTGCGAGAAGGACCTTGACCGTCCCGTCTACATCGTCGAGCATGTGGAGCCCAAGATTCTGGGCGGCATCATCATCGAGGCCCTGGGGCACAGGCGTGATGCGTCCATTCGCACGCACCTCGTCAACGTCCGCAAGGCTCTCTCATCTAGCTACGTGGGAGGTGACGAGTAAATGGCACGTTCCACTGAGTTCGAGTCGGTGATGGCAGCCGATATCATGGAGAGGCTGCGCAAGCGCCTCGACAATCTCGAGCTTGCCCCCGAGACGCACGAGGCCGCCCCGGTCATTGAGGTCGGTGACGGCATCGCGCACGTGGTGGGTCTCAAGACCGCCATGTCGGGCGAGCTGCTTCGCCTTACCAGCTCGGCAACAGGCAAGAACGTCTATGGCCTTGCGCAGAACCTTGAGGAGGACGAGGTCGGCGTCGTTCTGTTTGGCGAGGTCGACACCATCAAGGAGGGTGACGAGTGCCAGACCACGGGCCAGGTCATGAGCATCCCGGTCGGGCGCGCCATGCTTGGGCGTGTGGTAAACCCGCTGGGCCAGCCCATTGACGGCAAGGGTCCCATCGTCACCACGCACTATCGCCCCATCGAGTTCAAGGCTCCTGGCATCATGGAGCGCCAGCCGGTCTGCGAGCCCGTTCAGACGGGTCTCGTGGCCATTGACGCCATGGTTCCCATTGGTCGTGGCCAGCGCGAGCTGATCATTGGCGACCGCAAGACGGGCAAGACCGCCATTGCCATCGACGCCATCATCAACCAGCGCGACACCGACATGGTCTGCATCTATGTTGCCATTGGCCAGAAGGCGTCGACCGTCGCGGCCATTCGCCAGACGCTCGAGCGCCATGGCGTGCTGGACAAGACCATCATCGTCTCGGCGACCGCCGCCGACTCGGCTCCTCTGCAGTACATTGCCCCCATGGCCGGTGCTGCCATTGGCGAGTTCTTCATGTACAACGACAAGGACGGCAACCCTGCCGATGCAACCCATCCGGGCGGGCATGTCCTTGTCATCTACGATGACCTGTCCAAGCAGGCTGTTGCCTATCGTCAGATGTCGCTTACGCTGCACCGCCCGCCAGGACGTGAGGCGTACCCTGGCGACATCTTCTACCTGCACTCTCGTCTGCTCGAGCGCGCAGTCAAGATGAGTGACGAGAACGGCGCTGGCTCGATGACGGCACTGCCCATCATCGAGACCCAGGAGGGTGACGTCTCGGCGTACATCCCCACCAACGTCATCTCGATTACCGACGGCCAGATCTACCTGCAGTCAAACCTGTTCTTCCAGGGCCAGCGCCCCGCAGTCGACGTGGGCATCTCGGTGTCGCGCGTTGGTGGCGCCGCACAGCTGGCAGCCATGAAGCAGGTGGCGGGCACGCTGCGCCTTGACCTTGCAAGCTATCGCGAGAAGCAGGCCTTTGCGCAGTTCGGCTCCGACCTTGACGAGGCAACGCAATACCAGCTCAATCACGGTGCCCACATGATGGAGCTTCTCAAGCAGAAGCGCTATGCGGCCCTTGACGTAGCCGACCAGGTCATCGCAATCTTTGCCGCCAAGGAGAACTACCTTGACGACCTCGATCTTTCGCTGGTCGTGCCCTTCCGCGATGCCCTGGCACGCTACATGCAGCGCCAGTATCCCGAGCTTCGCAAGAAGGTCCGCGCTGGCAAGATCTCGGACGAGCTTGCGCAGAGCCTCAAGGACGCCATTGCCTCGTTCAAGGAAGAGTTCGCCAAGGACAGCGGCCTTGTTGAGGATGGCGACGATGACGTCGCCACCGAGGCGTAAGGACGGCGTTTCATGGCCAACCTTCGTGAGATAAAGGGTCGCATCGACTCGGTCAAGAGCACCATGCAGGTGACACGCACGATGGAGATGATCTCCACGGCAAAGATCCGCAGGGCGCTTGACCGGGCCAAAGAGGCGGAGCCGTACAAGGACGCCATCACGCGCATGCTGGCCAACGTGGCCGGTGCGGGCTTTGATGCGTCGCAGCCCCTCCTGCAGCCACGCAGTGAAGTGCACAACGTGCTGTTCATCCTCATTGCGTCCGACCGTGGCATGGCAGGCGGATTCAACATCGTGCCCCAGCGCATGGTGCAGCACGAGATGAGCGATCTTGCCAAGCAGGGCATCACCTCCGAGCTGATCACCTGCGGCAAGAAGCCCACCGAGTACTTCACGTACCGTGGGGTCACGCCGGTCATGTCGTTTAGCGACATGTCCTCCGAGCCCACGATGGACGAGGCCGACCGCATAGCGTCCTACCTCATGGACGGCTATGCAAGCGGCTCGATCGACCGGGTGGTCATCTACTACAGCCATGCCCGCAACCGTGTCGATCAGGAGCAGGTAGTCGAGCAATTGCTGCCTCTCGCCTCGGACGAGCTCACGCTTCCCAACAAGCCGCGCACTGACGAGGCGGTTACCACCGTCGAGCAGGAGCGCTACACCGAGTTTGAGTTTGAGCCCTCGGCACGCGAGGTGCTGGGCTACCTCATGCCCGCGTACATCAGGACGGTCATCTATCACGCGCTGCTCGACTCTGCCGCTGCCGAGCACGGCGCGCGCCGTCGTGCGATGCAGTCGGCCACCGACAACGCCAAGGAAGTCATTGCATCGCTAAGCCGCACGTACAACCGTGAGCGGCAGGGTTCGATCACCACCGAGCTCAACGAGATCATCGGTGGCGCGTCCGCATTGGAGGACAAAGAATGACCACACCTCTGAGTGACGACAAAGACGTACTCGAGCGCGCAGCCATGAAGCTGCTCAATAAGAGCGCTGGCACGGGCACCATCGTCCGCATCGTCGGCCCCGTGGTCGACGTGCGCTTCGAGGAGGCCGTTCCCGCGATCTACTCGGCTCTCAAGGTCGACGTTGATACGCCCGTTGGGCACGTCAACACCATTCTTGAGGTTGAGTCGCAGCTTCCGGGCAACATCGTCCGTACCGTTGCCATGTCTTCGACCGATGGCCTGCAGCGAGGCCTCACGGTTACCGACACGGGCGCACCCATGATGATGCCGGTCGGCCAGGCAACGCTGGGCCGCGTCTGGAACGTCATGGGCGAGCCGGTTGATGGCAAGGGCATGCCCGAGAACGTCCAGTTCTATCCCATCCACCATCCCGCGCCTCCCTTTGAGGACCTCACCACCCAAACCGAGATTTTCGAGACGGGCATCAAGGCAATCGACCTGCTTGAGCCCTACGTTCGCGGAGGAAAGACGGGTCTGTTTGGCGGCGCTGGCGTGGGCAAGACGGTGCTCATCCAGGAGCTCATCAACAACCTTGCCCAAGAGCATGGCGGCACCTCGGTCTTTACTGGCGTGGGCGAGCGTACCCGCGAGGGTACCGACCTCTACCTCGAGATGACCGAGTCTGGCGTCATCAACAAGACCTGTCTGGTATATGGCCAGATGAACGAGCCGCCAGGAGCGCGTCTGCGCGTTGGCCTGGCAGGCCTCACCACGGCAGAGTACTTCCGTGACCAGGGTCAGGACGTGCTACTGTTCATCGACAACATCTTCCGCTTCTCTCAGGCGGGTTCCGAGGTCTCGGCTCTGCTGGGCCGTATGCCCTCCGCCGTTGGCTACCAGCCCACGCTGGCAACCGAGATGGGCGACCTGCAGGAGCGCATCACGTCTACCCGCGAGGGCTCGATTACGTCGGTGCAGGCTGTCTACGTGCCCGCAGACGACCTGACCGACCCCGCTCCGGCAACGACCTTCACGCACCTCGACGCAACGACCGTCTTGTCCCGTGCCATCACCGAGCTTGGCATCTATCCTGCGGTTGACCCACTGGCAAGCTCTTCTGGCGCCCTTGATCCCGAGATCGTGGGCGAGGAGCACTACCGCGTTGCGCAGAAGACGCAGGAGATCCTGCAGCAGTACTCGGACCTTCAGGACATCATCGCGATCCTGGGCATGGACGAGCTTTCCGAGGAGCAGCAGCTCATCGTCTCGCGCGCCCGTAAGGTGCAGCAGTTCCTCTCGCAGTCGTTCCATGTGGCCGAGAAGTTCACGGGCAACCCCGGCGCCTACGTGCGCATCGAGGAGACGGTGCGCTCGTTTGCCGCCATTGTCGACGGCGAGTGCGACGACCTGCCCGAGCAGGCGTTCCGCTATGCGGGAACCATCGACGACGTGCGCGAGCGCGCCCGCAAGATGGCCTCCAACGAGGCGAGGTAGGCAGAGCTATGGCACAGATTACCTGCCAGTTTGTACGACCAGACCGACTGCTCTTCGAGGGTGACGTCGCCAGCATGGTGCTGGTGACGCCCACCGGAGAGCTGGGCGTGTGGCCTGGCCACTCGCCCATGATCTGCGCGCTTGGCAACGGCATGGTGCGCCTTCACCGGCTGCCCGAGAACGGTGGTGACACGGTTGAGGTGATCGTTTCGGGCGGATATGCCGAGATCACCCCCGACCAGGTCATCATCCTTGCCGACCACGCGCGTCGTTCCGACGACATCGAGCAAGACGTCGTCACGGACACGCGCAACAAGGCCGAGGCGGCACTCAAGGCGCTTCCGGCAGACGACAATCGTCGCGCATACTACGAAAACAAGATCGCATGGTGTGACCTGCTTCTGCAGCATGCGTTGCAGGACTAATAGCGGGTTGCTTGGAGGTTCATGTGGACGTCATTCGCATTGAGGGAGGCCATAGCGTCAAGGGGTCCGTTACCGTTGAGGGTGCAAAGAACTCTGCCCTCAAGCTCATGGCGGCCACCATCCTTGCCCCTGGGGTAAACACGCTTACCAACGTTCCCAACATTGCGGACGTGCACGTCATGGGTAAGGTGCTCACGCGCCTGGGTGCCAACATCCAGGTGGTTGACGAGCATACGCTGCGCATCGACACCTCGACGGTTGACAGCTGGGTGACGCCATACCAGCTGGTTGCGCAGATGCGTGCCTCCACTGCCGTACTTGGGCCGCTGCTGGCCCGCTTTGGCAAGGCCACGGTTGCCATGCCTGGCGGCTGCAACATTGGCGCACGCAAGATCGACATGCACATCCTGGGCCTCCAGGCGCTTGGCGTCGAGTTTGACCTGGATCATGGCGACATCAATGCCACGGCGCCGCACGGGCTGTCTGGAACGACCGTCACACTCGACTTTGCCAGCGTTGGCGCCACCGAGAACCTCATGATGGCATCGGTGCACGCCAAGGGCCTTACCGTCATCGACAATGCGGCCCGTGAGCCCGAAATCGTTGACCTGGCCAACCTCCTCAACGAGATGGGCGCAAACATCCGTGGCGCCGGCTCGCCGGTCATCGAGATCGAGGGCGTTGGCGAGCTCCATCCCGTGACGCACAAGGTTGTGGGAGACCGCATCGAGGCTGGTACCTTTATCGCAACGGCTGGCCTTGTGGGAGAGCCCATGCAGGTGAATGGCTTTGACCCTGCTCACCTGGGCCTCGTCCTGCGCAAGTACGAGCAGATGGGCATCTGCATAGAGCGTCACGACAACGGCGTGCTCGTCTGGCGCGACGCACCCATTGGCTCGGTTGACATCCAGACGCTGCCGTTCCCCGGCTTTCCCACCGACATGCAGGCCCAGACGATGTGCCTGCT
>JAGAVX010000086.1 GCA_017941705.1 Atopobiaceae bacterium | reverse complement strand
TACTCCCACTCCACCGTTGCGATTGGCTTGGGCGAGAGCTCGTAGGCTACGCGGCAGATGCCGGGAACCTCGGCCAAGATGCGGTCGCACATCTTGTGCAGAAGCGCCCAGTCGAGCTCGGGCACCTCTGCAGTCATGACATCCACGGTGTTGATGCAGCGTATAATGCACGGCCACTCAAAGGCACGCTTGCCGTCGCGCACACCCGTCGCGCGGTAGTCAGGTACCACGCAGAAGTACTGCCACGGGCGCTCGAGGGTACCCGCAGCTGCAGCGGCGTCGATCTCCTCACGCACGATGGCGTCGGCCTCGCGCAGGGCATTCAGGCGGTCACGGGTGATAGCGCCAGTGCAGCGCACACCCAGGCCGGGACCGGGGAACGGCTGACGCTCGACCATGCTCTCGGGCAGCCCGAGCTGCTTTCCAACCACACGGACTTCGTCCTTAAAGAGCAGCTTAACGGGCTCGACAAGCTCCCAGTTAAGCTCCTCGGGCAGGCCGCCTACGTTGTGATGAGCCTTGACGCCAGCCTCGGACTCGAGGATGTCGGGATAGATCGTGCCCTGGCCAAGGAAGCCGATGCCTTCGAGCTTGGCGGCCTCTTCGTCGAAGACCTTGATGAACTCCTCGCCGATGATGTGGCGTTTGGCCTCGGGATCGGCCTCGCCAGCAAGCAGGTCGAGGAAGCGGTCGGTGGCATCCACGTAGATGAGCTCGGCACCCAGCTGGTTGCGGAACACGTCGATGACCTGCTCGGACTCGCCCTTGCGCATAAGGCCGTGATTCACGTGCACGCACACGAGCTGCTTGCCGATGGCCTTGATCAGCAGCGCCGCAACCACCGAGCTGTCCACGCCACCCGAGAGGGCCAGAAGAACCTTGCCATCGCCCACCTGAGCGCGCATTGCCTCGACAGCCTCTTCTATGAAGGCATCGGCAAGCTCGGGGGTGGTGATGCGAACCATATCGTCCGGACGATGATTGCTAGAGAAGTCCATCTACAGCTCCTTCGCGCCATTGGTTTTTGGACGCAGCAGAGTATAGCGAAGTGCAGGTAGCTTGCCGTCTCCGCTCGCTGATGCCCACGAAATCGATGCTACTTTGCAGCAGGTTTAAAGGTACGTGACGGCTTTCTCCGAAACACATGCACAGGGGCGGGAACTCTGGCATACACCAAGCTTGTATGCGCTTATTTTCGACCCCTTGAAAAAGCGCACCTACAACCTGCGTTGTAGGTGCGCTTTTAGGGTCAAACAGAACGGTGTCCAGCGGAGAGTTGCAAAAACTACCTACAAAAAGAAAATGAGAGCGATTTTGGCTTAACGAAGCACCTACTAGACGTTTTGTAGGTGTGCCGCTTCTGTTGCAAGCACTCGTCATCACTCAGCAAAAAGACCAGTACATACGATTTGTTTTGTAGGTGCCAATTTAGCCCCTCAGAAGGCACCAGAAGGTTTTGTTTGCACTTTTGCTCCTTCGCAAAAATGAACCCCTCATTTTGAAGCTGTAAACGCACCTACAACTCGTGTTGTAGGTGCGTTTTTAGAAGACCCGCCAAAAAAGCGCCTACAAACCTTACGCAGTAGCTCCTCACTGGACCCGGCACCATAGCTAGGGTATCCTCGCGGCAGCACGCACTAAAAGGCCCCGCCGCGACCGCCTCCCGAGAAGCCTCCCCCACCGCTGCTGCTTCCCGAGAACCCACCACCACTGCCCTCTGACGAGCTGTCGCGCGAACTTGCCAGGTCCTCTGTCGACACATTGTGGTAGAGCTTACTCGAGGAGGTGTCCTTCCCCCTGTCGACAGAACGCTCGAAGGCCTCACGTGGATCCTTGAGCTCGTCTGAGTACCATGCGCCGAAGGCGGAATCGGCCAACACCTGAGGCATGGCGACCTTCAACTGGGCGATCACCTTATCGGCAACGTCCAGCTCCGTCGCCATCACGAGCAGGCGATTCCACAGCGTCACATCGGCCGGAATCGCCTCCTCTAGACGCGTGAAGTCAACAAGCCAGCGCCTAAGCCCTTCTAGCTGTGCCTTTATCTCTGCGGCCTCCTGCGAGAAGATGACCGCGGGCACATCCTCGTCGCGCAGTATCAAAACGATGCCGATTGCAAAGCTCACGACGATGGCGATGCCAAGCGTCAGGTTTGGCACTCCAAGAAAGATTCCCACGATTCCCAGCACGACAGCCAGGGCGCAATCGCCCAGGCCCAGCACGCCGGGCATCAGATCGCTGCCGGGAACCTTCGTCTCAAACCCGCGACTGTCGTAGGCAGCTCTCACCGCATCGCTCCAACGCTCGTAGCCCTGAGCATATGCACCCGGCCACTTCTCTGCGACCTCGTCAAAGAACGACGCCAGTACGTAAGGCTCGCGAGAGGGACCAAGCAGCGCCTGGTCGATGGCATGCTTGTGCTTGTCCGCTATGACATCGCGCAAGAATTCGAAGGCGGCGTCATCGATGCCCCTTCCGCTGGTACGAGTACCACCGGGCGCTCGCGTCAGGTCGTGAAGCAAGAGGCGCCAATCATGCTTTCGCTTCGTGCCCCCACGCTTGGTCTTTGCGTCATACCACACCTCGTCGAGCGATACGCGGCCTTGGCTAGTCAGGTTCATCAGCGTGGCCGTAAAGTCCTTGCCGTCAGGCCTGCCCCCTCGGTACAACAGACCCAATATTGCAGGATGGTCGTTCGTGGGCACGTCGCGCGCGTACTTCTCGCAAAATTGCGCCTTGGGCATCTTGTTCTTGACGGAGTCCTTATACCACTTTGTAGCCGCAAGGCTGCCCAGCGCCAGCAGCACCATCAGACCGGGAAAGCCATATGCCACCAGTCGCGCGTTGAGGCGCTTGGCATTGGCGTCCTTGGCCCATCGACTCTCCTCAGCCAAGATGCCCTCGAGTCGCGCCTCATCTGACACCGGGACCTCACTCAACCAGGCAGCCGGGAAGACAATGCGCGCCTCGAGATACTCGGCAGTCCCTACGCCCGGTGAGAAGAAGCACACTCCGTCTTCGACAAAATCCACCTCTCCGTCAAGCGGACCATGCCCCCACGCCCGCACGTTCTCGCCAGCCACGATGCGTTCGCCGTCGGGCACGGGCAGCGCCACATTGGCGGTGATGTCCTTCCACTCGACTTCCGCCTGCAGGTCTGCGGGAACGTATTGCCAGTAGAGCTCTGCAGTATCAACCCAGCGAGAGGCAACGCCAGGCAACGTGTATGCGACCTCAAACGTGACGGTCTGGTCTGTAGCGGGATAGTAGAGCTTGAGTCGAAGGCAGTCTTTGCCCTCGCCAACCTCATACGTCCCTGTGCTGCCGTCCGCAGCGGACTCAAACGGCAGGGTCTGACCATCTGCGATCGCGATAACAGAGCCAACCTGCGCATTCACGTCCCGCCCCTCATAGCTTCCGCGCGGAACATCCCAGTAAATGCCATTGTAGGAACCGTTAAGCACATAGGTGCGCCGCTCGACCACCTGCAGCGACCCACCCGCATCGACCGTTGCGTCTATGTCGACCCGGCTCACTTCGTAGGACTTGGCCCAAACCAGACGTACCGGAGCCAAGAAGGCAAGCAGCAGGCAGAAGGCCACTGCCACCAACCTTAAACACATCGATCTGCGCGTAGAAGGAGTCCTCGCCACTCGTCACCTCACCGCACGCCATGGAATGGGGACACTCAGAACAAGCATATCAGCTTGGCTCCCCCTCCCATTACGACAGCCGGGCGCCAGCATCGAGAGCGGGCCTTACGACTCGGCAATCATCGTCACGCAAGCCCCGTAGTCTCGTCGATTCCCAGCACGATGTTCATGTTCTGCACCGCAGCACCTGAGGCACCCTTGCCCAGGTTGTCAAACAGCGCGGTCACGCTCACGCGCTGCTCGTCGCCACATACGACCAGCTGCAGACGGTTGGTCCCCGCAAGCTCGTTGGCGTACAGCGTCGTACCCTGCTCTCCGAGGGGCAGCACGCTCACCAGACGCTGCCCGGCATAGTGGTCGCTCAGGCATGCGTGGACCTCACGCGCGCCAGCCCCACCAACAAGCATGTCAGCATGAAGCATGACCGTGGTCGCCATTCCCTTGTAGTAGTCGTCAACCACGGGCATGAAGATCGGCGCCTTGCTCAGGCCGCATACCTTTTGCATCTCGGGAAGATGCTTGTGCGCGAGCGAGAGGCCATATATCCCCGGCGCATCCAGTGCCTCGGGACGGTCGTCTGACTCGTAGCTCGCGATCATCCCCTTGCCTCCACCCGAGTAGCCGGTCAGGGAGAAGCAGGTCAGAGGGCAGTCAGGCGAGACGAGGCCCGCCTGCACGAGGGGTGCGACCGCAGAGATGAAACCGGTCGCATGGCATCCGGGGTTGGCAACGCGCTTGCTCGTGGCGATCGCCTCGCGCTGCGTGGGATTGAGCTCGGGGAAGCCGTAGACCCAGCCATCGGAGGTACGGTGCGCCGTGGAGGCATCGATGATGCATGTGTCGGGGTTCTCGACCAGCGAGACCGCCTCAATCGCACCGGCGTCCGGAAGACAGAGGAAGACGATGTCGGCAGCATTTATGAAGCGCTTGCGCTCGTCAAGATCGTGACGCTTGTCCTCGTCGATGCGAAGCAGCTCGAGGTCCGGTCGCGCGGCAATACGGTCATAGATCTGCAGGCCCGTCGTGCCGCTCTGTCCATCGATGTACACCTTTGCCTTGGACATGTGCGTCCCCCTTCATTCCAGTTTGACGCCATGGCGCACATTGTATGCGCCGCCGTGCGCCATGCCCACAAGAAGCCAGTTTTGAGTCACCTTGCGAACATTTTTAGATTCACAGTTGATTCGGACTTTTCTTATGGTATGTTCACGACCAGTATAAACGTTAATTTGCATATTAAAAATATGTTATGCAATATATGGAGCGTTTGATGCGTTTGATTTGTAACACAGGCTTTACAGTGCGACCCGAGGGCAACCTCGCGGGCCAGCCACACCTGCCGCACCCGCGTCACGCCCACAGCGTCACTGGTAGCGCGTGTCGCTTTGACGAGCGACGACGATCCTAGAGTCGCAGGCACGCCGCGCCAATAATCGGCACAAGCTTTCATCCACATCACGAACGACGCGCCGCCGGCAAACGCCCGCGCGTCGTACGAACTTCGTCACAACACGCGACCTGCTCTTCCGTTAGGAGAACCCCATGAGCGAGCACAAACTCATATCGGTACCCGCCACCGCGACCGACCCCGCCTCCTTCGGCTTTGCCTACTGCGAGGGCGGCGTGTGCGCCGCAGAGGGAATCCGCGCCGCCGGAATGCATGCGGGATTCAGGGCCGACCCCACACGCAAGGACCTGGCGCTCGTCGCGGCCGACGAGACGGCAGTCTGTGCGGCCACCTTCACCAAGAACCGCTTCTGCGCCGCACCCGTGCAGGTGTCCAAGGAGCGCGCCGCCCAAGGGCGCGCGCGGGCGGTCATCCTCAATTCGGGCAACGCGAACGCATCGACCGGAGCTCCGGGCGTCGAGTGCGCCAAGGCCTCGACCGCCCTGGTCGCCAAGGAGCTCGGATGCCCCGACGACGAGGTGCTCGTGGCCTCAACCGGAGTCATCGGCGTGCAGCTTCCCTTTGCGCCGTATCAGACGGGCGTCCCCGCGATCGTCGCGGCACTCGACCGCTCCCCCGCTTCCGCTCATGACGCCGTGTGCGCCGTCATGACCACCGACACCGTCCCCAAGGAGGTCTCGCTCGAGGGCACCGTCCCCTGCGGACCAGATGGCAGCGAGGTCAGCGTGCATGTCGGGGGCTTTGTCAAAGGTTCCGGCATGATTCAGCCCAACATGGCCACCATGCTCTGCGTGCTTGCCACCGACGCGCCGCTCACGCACGCTGCCGCACAGGCGGCGCTCAGCGCAGCGGTGAGCAACACCTTCAACAAGGTCACCGTCGACTCGGATACCTCGACAAACGACACGTGCATCATGCTTGCCACCGGAAGGGCGGGCGGCGAGCCCATCGAGCAAGGCACTGCGGCATTTGACCAGATCGCCGCTGCCGTGCGCTGCGCCTGCGAGAACCTCGCGCGCAAGATCGCCGCAGATGGCGAAGGCGCCACCAAACTCGTGACGGTGGACGTCGTGGGCGCCGCAAACGACGAGGACGCCGAGACCATCGCACGCTCCATCGCCAACTCCCCGCTGGTCAAGACCGCCATCTTTGGCCACGACGCCAACTGGGGAAGAATCGCCGCAGCCGCAGGCAAGTGCGGCATCGAATTTGACCAGTACCAGGTCGACATCGACTTCCTCGGCGTTCCCGTCCTGCGCGCAGGTCTCCCCCTGCCCATGGACGAGGAGGACATGCTCAGGCGCTTTGAGCAGGCAGAGGTGCCCATCGCAGTGAACATCGGCATCGGCAATGGTCATGCCCGCATCTGGACCTGTGACCTCACGCACGACTACGTGACCATCAACGGCGACTACCGCACCTAGACAGCCCCGCACGCACCCCAACCCGACCCACTTACGAAAGGACGCGTGGCAAACATGCGCAAACGCGATGCGATAGAACGTGACAAGGCTCTCGACAAGGCAAAGATCCTCATCGAGGCGATGCCGTGGATCCACAGGCACTACGGGCAGACCATCGTCGTGAAATACGGTGGAGCCGCCATGGAGGATGAGGAGCTCATGCATCAGGTCGTGGGCGACCTCGAGCTCCTCAAGCTGATGGGCATGCGCGTCGTGCTGGTGCACGGCGGCGGCAAGGCCATCAACAAGCTGCTCGGCGACCTCCAGCTGCCCGTCAGCTTCAAGGACGGCCTTCGCGTCACTGACGACGCCACGATGGAGGCAGTGCAGATGGTGTTGATCGGCAAAGTCAACCAGCAGCTGGTCTGGCAGCTCAACGGGTACGGAAACAATGCGGTTGGCATCTCGGGAGCCGACGGCAAGACCTTCAAGTGCCGCCAGGTCGATCCCGACCTCGGCCGCGTGGGCGAGATCGTGGAGGTAAACACGCACCTCATCGAGTCCGTCCTCGACGACGGCTACGTGCCCGTCATCGCAAGCGTCGGCTCCGGCCCCGACGGGTTCTACAACGTGAACGCCGACGTCGCCGCAAGCCAGGTCGCGCAGGCGCTGAAGGCCGACACGCTGGTGTACCTCACCGACGTCGACGGCTTCTACCGGGAGTACGGCAACGACGACAGCCTGATCGCCACCATGACCAACGACGAGGCGCATGGCCTCTTGGACAGCGGGACGCTCGCCTCCGGCATGATCCCCAAGATCCGCTCCATCGTCGAGGCGCTCGATTCCGGCGTGCGTGACGTGCGCATCCTCAACGGGACCTTCCCTCACTCGCTGCTGCTCGAGATCTTCACCGACGCCGGCATCGGCACCATGTTCACCAGTCAGGAGAACACGCAGTAGACCCCTCGCGGCGACTTCCATCAGCCCTGCCCTCAAAAGGAGGCAACCATGACAACGACAGACATCGCGACCGCGCAGCTAGAACAGGCCCAGGCGCTTGACGACACCTACATCATGCACACCTACGGGCGGCTGCCCGTCGAGTTCGTCTCGGGACACGGCGCACAGCTCGTCGATACCGAAGGCAAGGTCTACCTCGACTTCTTGGCGGGCATCGGCTGCGCGAGCCTCGGTCACGCGGATCCCGTCGTGGCCCACACAATCAAGGAGCAGCTCGACCGCGTGTGGCAGGTTGGCAACTACTATTACGTCGAGCATCGAGGTGAGCTTGCGCGTGCGCTTTCCGACCTGCTTTCGACTGTGACCGACGAGGCGGGTCACGCGGTCAGCTCGACGGGCACCACGTGGAAGACGTTCTTCGCCAACTCAGGCGCCGAGGCTAACGAGGGCGCCCTCAAGGTCGCGCGGCGCTGGGGCGAGCGGAACCTGGGCGGGGCATCGGGCATCATCTCAGCGCGCCAGAGCTTTCACGGGCGCACCCTGGCGACGCTTGCGGCCACTGGTCAGGACGTGTTCCACCAGAGCTTTGGACCGTTCCCCGACGGGTTCTCCTCGGTTCCGCTCAACGACATCGAGGCGCTGGAGTCTGCCGTCGCAGCCGGCGGTGCCTGCGCCGTCATGCTCGAGTGCGTCCAGGGAGAGGGCGGGGTCTGGCCAGCGGAGACCGACTACCTGCAAGCGGTGCGCGACCTGTGCGACCAGCATGGCCTTGCCCTCGTCATCGACGAGGTGCAGACCGGGTTCTTCCGCTGCGGGGCACCGTTCTCGTTCCAGCTCGCAGGCATCGAGCCCGACGTCGTCAGCATGGCCAAGGGCATCGCGTCGGGCTTCCCGATGGGAGCGGTAGCCGCGCGTGCCGAGCTTGCGGACCTCATGGTCCCAGGCGACCACGGCTCGACCTTTGGCGGCAACGCGCTTGCCGCGGCGGCCGGGCTCGCGACCGTCAACGAGCTCATCAGCCGCGACATGGGCGAACATGTCATATCCACGGGAACGCATCTCGCACAACGCCTGGCAGCGCTGCCTCATGTGACGGAGGTTCGTGGACGTGGCCTCATGCGCGGCATACAGCTCGACGTTCCGATTGCCAACGAGCTGGTGAGCGAGGGTCTTGGAGCCGGATTGGTGCTCAACCACATCGGCGACTCCATCCTGCGCTTCCTCCCGCCCCTGGTGGTGACCGAGGAGCAGATCGACACGATGGCCGAGCGTCTCGAGAAACTCATCGCGAGACTGGCGTAGGCCCTTTCAACCTACGGTGCGCCCAGGGGGCAGTCCCCTGGGCGCACCGGCCTCAGCTCACTTTTTTGGTGTATGCGCCGCCCGTCGGCACCCCGATTGAGCCGCATCGCAGCGCTTGTGGGATAATGCGGGTTTGCACGTACCTTCGCACCTTTCAGGAGAGCAAGCACATGAGTGATACCTCAACCCGCCCCACCTTCCCCAAGCGTGCCGTCATCACCGGCGGCATGCCCTACGGCAACAAGAACCTGCACTTTGGCCACATAGGCGGCGTGTTCGTCCCCGCCGACTTCTTTGCGCGGTTCCTCCGCGACCGCATCGGCGCACAGAACGTCATCTTCGTCTCGGGCACCGACTGCTACGGCTCCCCCATCATGGAGGGCTTCCGCAAGAAGGTCGAGGAAGAGGGCTACGAGGGCACCATCATCGACTACGTGCGCGCCAACCACGAGGACCAGAAGCGCGCCCTCGACCGCTACGGCATCTCGCTCGACCTGTACGCCGGGTCCGGCCTCGAGCCGGCGGCTCCCTTCCACGCAAAGCTCTCCGACGAGCTGATCCGCCGCCTGTACGAGCAGGGCAAGCTTCTCAAGCTCTCCACCCGCCAGTTCTATGACGTCGAGGCGGGGCAGTTCCTCAACGGACGCCAGGTCATCGGCCGCTGTCCCGTGCGTGGCTGCAAGAGCGAGAAGGCCTACGCGGACGAGTGCGACCTTGGCCACCAGTTTGACCCCGAGGAGCTCATCGCCCCCGTCTCGCAGCTGACCGGCACCACGCCCGAGCTGCGCCCGGTCGACAACTGGTACTTCGACCTGCCCGCCTTCCGCGAAACGCTTGAGAGCCTCATGGACGAGTGGGACGCGGATCCACAGGTGCGCGACGTGGTGACCAAGACGGTACGCGAGTCGCTCGTCGACCCGGTCATTTACATCCAGAGCAAGTTCCGCGAGGACTTCGACGCCGTCGCCGACCAGCTGCCTGCGCATGAGCTGCGGGAGGCCGAGGGCAACCAGCAGTCCTTCTCGGTCGTGTTCGCCGACTGGAAGGCCCGCGATGACGCACGCGCAGTGCTCGAGGGTGCCAACGTGCGCTTCCGCACGGGAAAGACGCTGCTTCCCTTCCGCATCACCGGCAACATCGACTGGGGCGTGGCGGCACCCGAGCTCGAGGATACCCGCGACCTCACCGTCTGGTGCTGGCCCGAGAGCCTCTGGGCACCCATCTCGTTCGTGCAGACGACGCTTGCCACCGCTCCCGAGGGACGATACAGCTCGACGGACTGGCACGACTGGTGGTGCGCAGACGACGCCCGCGTGTTCCAGTTCATCGGTCAGGACAACATCTACTTCTACTGCGTGGCGCAGCCTGCCATGTGGGAGGCGCTCGGCTGGGACCTCTTCCAGGACACGCCCATCGCCAACTACCACATCCTGTTCATGAACAAGAAGGCATCCAGCTCGGGCGCGATAAAGCCGCCCATGGCCGAGGAGCTGCTCGACTTCTACACCGCCGAGCAGCTGCGCTGCCACTGGCTCTCGCTGGGCCTCGACCAGAAGGCCGTCAGCTTCTCGCCCAAGGCATTTGACACGAGCGTCAGCCACAAGGACAAGAAGACGGGCGAGGACGTGCTGGTGAAGGACGATCCGCGCGTCGCGGATCCCGCCCTCAAGGAGAGCGCCTTCCTCACCAACATCTTCAACCGCCTCGCCCGCAGCTGCTTCTACGGTGCGGCCAACGTGTGCGAAGGGCATCTCCCCACGATTGACGCCGATGACGACGTCGTCCGGGCATGCGAGGAGGCGACTCTCGCCTTCGAGCGAGCGGCCCATGGCTTTGACGCGCACGGTGCCCTCGCCATTGCCGAGGAGTTCTGCCGCAACGCCAACAAGCGCTGGGGAGACGAGTCGAAGGCCGCCAAGGGCGATGACGCCGCCTATGAGCACGCGCTCGCCAATGCCTTTGCCGCCCTGCGCACGACCACGCTGCTCATGCATCCCGCGGCGCCGATGGGCTGCGAGCTCATTTGCGAGCATCTCGCCTTTGACCCCAGCCTCTTCTTCTCGTGGGACCATGCGTTCGAGACGCCAGCCCAGCTCGCGCGCACGCTGGGACAGACGCCCGAGGAGCATGCCATCGTCGCACTCCCGCCGCGCTTTGACTTCTTCGAGAAGCACGAGTCCCAAGGCCGCAAGTAACGACTGACCGTCATAGAGCCATAGGACGCCAAGGCTGCCCCCGTGTTCGGATACACTGGGGGCAGTTTCTCTCTGCATCGCCACTTTCCGTGGAAAGGACCACCATGCCATCCATTCCGCCCCGCCTTCACTTTCCCAGCCCCTACGAGACGCCCACGGTGCTTCCGACCGCCGCAGAGCGCATCGCCATGGACGACGGCGCGTTGATTGCCACCTTCGTGTACGGGACCCCCGGTCCCATTGGCTCGCTGCCGGCACCCATTCTCATGCTGCACGGCAACGGCGAGGACCACACCATCTTTGGCCCCACAATCGATGCCGCCGTCGCAAGCGGGCATGCGGTCGTTGCCATCGACTCGCGAGCCCAGGGCAAAAGCTCTCGCGGCAAGCTCCCGCTCACCTACGAGCTGCTCGCCAGTGACGCATTGACGATTCTCGACACCCTGGGCGTCCCCGCAGCCCATGTCCTAGGCTTCTCGGATGGCGCCATAGAGGGGCTGCTGCTGGCGCGCGATCACGGCGAGAGGGTGCTGAGCCTCATGTCGATCGGCGCGAACCTCACGCCCGAGAGCGTGATAGAGGACGAGGAGTGGGACATCGACAACTCCATCGCCGCCAATCGCAACTGGTACTCCTACTGGACCACTCACCCGACCACGGGCGTCGACCCCGACCTGCTCACCCCGTCACCGCAGGAGGCGAGCATCACGGCGGAGCTCCTGCAGCTCATGCTCGACGAGCCCCACATCCCAGCGGAGAGCCTTTCGACGATCGCCTGCCCGACCACGATCATGGTCGGCGAGTTCGACTGCATCGTCCCCGAGGAGACGCAGGCCATCCACTCGAGCATCGCCGGTTCGCGGCTGATCGTCGTACCCGAGGCCAGCCACAGCCTGCCCAAGCAGATTCCCGACCTTGTGGCGGAGGAGCTCCTCTCAACCGTTGCGGCGGCGGAGACATCACTGCGCTAGTACGACCACGCACCACTCGATACGCCCACAACAATGTCGAGAAGCTCTGTAAAGCGTCTTCTCTCGTCAGAATTGGATACAAGCGGTGAAACAATAGGCGACCACGCGTCAACGAGGAGGTGAGCATGAGCAGACCCAAACGCATGGACATCCGCACCTTGGCAAGAAAGGCGCGCAGTGGCATCAGCAACCCCCGCTTCCTGCGCTTCATGAGCGCCTCGGCAAGCTGCTCCGTGCTCGACCAGCTTCTTGCCGGCGTGTTGTTCTCGCTCCTGCGAAACGCGTTTCCCGACACGAACTTCCTGCGCATTCTCATCGCCAACGTCACGGCACGCGTCTTCTCGCTCTCGCTCAACTACACGCTGAACCGCAGGCTGGTGTTCTCTCTTGACGTCGAGGACGCCGAATGGCAGCGCAACTCGAGACGTGAGAGCCTTCCGCGCTTCATAGCACTGTCCGCCGGCATTCTCGCCCTCTCGACGCTTGGTGTCTTTGTCGCCCACGCACTGTTTGGCGTCGCAGAGTGGAAGGCCAAGATCGCGATCGACATCGCGCTGTTCTTCCTGAACTACAACGTACAGCGCAAGTGGGTCTTCAGGAACGAAGTCACCATCAGTCCCAAGAAGGTGCGCCGCCGCTAGGCTTCCGCCAGCCCGCGCGAGCACGATGGCATCATGCCTTGGGCACGATCGCCTCGGACGCATCGACCGCAGGGAAGCTCACGGTGATGGTCGTTCCCTTCCCCACCTCGCTCTCAAGCGACACGTCTGCGCCATGCAGCATGGCGGCATGCTTTACGATGGCAAGGCCGAGTCCCGTCCCTCCGCTGGCACGCGAGCGCGATGCCTCGACGCGGTAGAAGCGTTCGAACACCTTTCCCTGCGACTCCTCGGGAATGCCGATGCCCGTGTCGGAGACGCGAACCGTTGGCAGCCCATCGACCGGTCCGACAAAGACGTTGACCTCACCGCCGGGCTTGTTGTACCTGATGGCGTTGCTGCAGAGGTTTGCGACAAGCTCGTCAATGATGCGGGGGAAGCCACGGACGAGGCAGGGCGTGCCGTCGAGGTTGATACTCACCTCGGCATGGTCGGCCCTTCCCCCCATGCGCTCGCAGACATCGCGCGCCACCGGCAGCAGGTTGACGAGCTCCGGCTGACCGAACAGCCCCTGGTTCTGCGCGCGTTCGGACTCGTCAAGGCGTGAGAGCGTCAGGATGTCGTTCACCAACGCCGACAGGCGCTGTGACTCGTCGTTTATGCGCGCGGCAAAACCGGGCACGTCCTCGTCGAGCACATACCCGTCGCGCATCAGCTCCGATGCGCCCATGATCGAGGCGATGGGCGTCTTGAGCTCGTGGGTGACGTTGGCCGTGAACTCGCGTCTCATCGTGTCGGCGCTCTTGAGCTCCTCCATCTGGCTCACCAGCTCGGCCTGCTGCTCCGCAAGGCGGTCGGTCAGGGGCTGGAGCTCCTCGTAGGGGGCCGTAAGCGACAGGCGCGAGACGTCAATCTCGAGAATCGGCTGCACGAGCCCCGCCGCCAGCTTGCGCGAGGCGAACCACGAGAAGATGGCCAACCCGACAAGGACGAGTCCCAATATCCCAAGGTCGCCCAGCAGAATCGAGAACACGCCCGCACGATCGACCGATAGCCGCAGCACGTTGCCCGAGTCGAGCCGTCGGGCCTGGTAGATGCTGATGTAGCCAACGGTGTCACTCGCGCGCACCGACGAGCCGGTGCCATTGGCCAGCGCCTCCGCGATCTCGGGCCTCGTACCATGGCCCACGAGCCCTGTCGTCGCGACGACGCTGTCAAACAGGACCGCACCCTCGGGCGTCACGAGCGTTGCGCGCATCTCTCCAAGCTCGAGCCTCTGCAGCTCTGCGACCTCGTCATCGCTTGCGTTGAGCGTCGATGCGATGACCTGGCACTCGTGTCCGAGCTCGGTTTCTGCCTCCGCCATGATGGTCGACTGGTGCAACAGCGCAGACGCGAGCGTCGCAATGGCAGCAGACAATATGGAGATGGAAAGCAGGGTGACAAACACCCTGCTCACCAACGATCTCCCTGTGTCTTGCTCAGTCATCTCTAACCCTGCAGACGATAGCCAACGCCACGAACGGTCTGAATCAGCCCCGCATGCTCGCCGAGCTTCGACCTGATGGTCTGCACATGGACGTCGACGGTGCGCGATCCGCCATCAAAGTCCCAGCCCCACACGCGGCGGAGGAGCGCCTCACGCGAGAATACCTCGCCAGGCGAGCGCATCAGGAAGGCCAGCAGGTCGAACTCCCTCATAGTGAGCGACAGCGACTCGCCTTCGAGGGTGACCGTGCGCCTCGTCGGCCAGAGCTCGAGGGGACCCACCCGCAGACTCTCGACGGGCTCGGTCGATGTGCGGGAGGTCCTGCGCAGCAGCGCGCGCACGCGGCTGACCATCTCCATCATGCCGAAGGGCTTTGCCAGATAGTCGTCCGCCCCGCCGTCGAGGGCGCGCACCGTGTCAAGCTCGCTGTCCTTTGCGGTGAGCATCATGACGGGGACGTCCGACATGCCCTTCGTTCGCCTGATCCGCGCCAGGATGGCAAGGCCATCGGTGTCGGGCAGCATGATGTCGAGCAATACCGCGGTCGGCAGCTCCTCCTCGCAGGCCTTCCTGAACTCAGCGTCATCGGCACATCCACGCGCGGCGATACCAGCTTGTGTCAGCGCATAGACCGTCAACTCGCGAATGTTCGTGTCGTCCTCAACGTAATAGACCATGGAAGCCCCCTTTGCATCAGCCTCCATTGTACCGTCGTGCAGTAGTCACTGAGGACGTCTTACCGTCCCCTTACATCCGACAAGCGAAAGTCATGCCGTGGAAGGGGCGCTCCCCTTTCTGTGGTCTGATGGACGCGCCTCTAAACCACAGACCATCAGACGCACGAATTGATCCGGCGAGCCCAAGGCGCTTGTCTGTGAGGAGAATTCTCTCGGTACCATACAAATATTGCTAGGTACCTTGACAATTTCTCCCAATGTCATATCGTAAGTGTCATGACGAAGGGGGGCGGTATGACCGATATACCAACATCCCAGATGACACTGCCACGCCATGTGCTGCACAACCTTGGCTTCTTTGGCCACTATCTCCATATCCACGCAGGTGGCCGGAGTGGTCAGCAACACATCCTCGTCCGCCTCTACAAGAGCGGTGGCCACATGACCCAGCGCGACCTTCAAGAGGCGGCGGGGATCAGCTCGGCCTCCATCTCGGAGGTGCTCTCAAAGCTCGAGTGCACGGGCCACATCAGCCGCACGCGCTCGGACGAGGACCGAAGGCAGCTCGACATCGCCCTGACGCAGGAAGGCTCCGCCCGCGCAGAGGAACTCATTGGGGAACGCCGCGCATTCGAGGAACAGTGCCTCGCATGCTTCGACGAACAGGAGCAACACCAGCTCGTAGAGCTGCTCGACCGCTTGGCGGATCACTGGAAGGAACTCGAGGGAGAGGGGGCGTGCTCATGAGTCAAGAGCAACAGAAGACCATGCAGCACCTGTCACTGGGTCAGATATTCAAAACCCTTGGCGGTAGCATCCGCGAGAACAAGCGCAACTCGATCATTGCGCCCGTCTTCGTGTTGGGAGAGGTCATCATCGAGTGTGCCATTCCCTTCATTACCGCACAGCTCATCAACGAGATGAGCGCCGGCTGCGGCATCGACGTCATTGCACGCTACGGCATCGTGCTCACCATCATGGCCCTGATCAGCCTTGCATGCGGCACCATCGCTGGCATCGCGGCCTCCATCGCCTCGACGGGCTTCGCGCGCAACCTGCGCCACGACATGTTCGCCTCCATCCAGCGCTTCAGCTTCTCCAACATCGACCGCTTCTCGACAAACTCGCTGGTCACGCGCCTCACGACTGACACCCAGAACGTGCAGATGGCCTACATGCAGATCATCCGCTCGGCAGTTCGCAGCCCCATGATGATCATCTTCGCAGCCACCATGGCCTTCATCACCGGTGGCAAGATGGCCATCGTCTACGTCATCGTCGGCTTCCTTCTGGGCTTTGCCCTCATCAGCATCGCTCGCACCGTCATGCCCATTTTCAGGCGCATCTTCAAGAAGTACGACGCACTCAACGTGAGCGTCGAGGAGAACGTCACCGGCATCCGCGTGGTCAAGAGCTTTGTGCGCGAGGACTACGAGAACAAGAAGTTCCAGAAGGCGTCGGGCGAGGTGTTCCAGGACTTCTGGGGCGCCGAGCGCATCCTCGCCTGGAACCAGCCGATCATGACCTTTGCCGTCGACACGATCTACGCCTTCGTCGTCTACTTTGGCAGCAAGACCATCGTGAGCACCGCAGGAGCAGCCATGAACGTCGGCCAGATGTCGGCGCTCATCACCTACGGCTTCTCGATGCTCATGAGCCTCAACATGCTCTCGATGATCTTCGTCATGATCACGATGGCCGAGGAGAGCTCCCGCCGCATCTGCGAGGTGCTGCTTGAGGAGCCCGACCTCGCCAACCCCGCCAACCCCGTCTACGAGGTCAAGGACGGCTCGATCGACTTTGACGACGTGAGTTTTGCCTACCATCCCGAGAGCGGCCGCTATGCCCTGCACGACATCGACCTGCACATCAAGAGTGGCGAGGTCATCGGCGTAATCGGTGGAACAGGCTCGTCCAAGTCGACACTCATCCAACTCATCAGCCGCCTGTACGACGCCACCAAGGGAACCGTCCGAGTGGGCGGACTCGACGTGCGTGACTACGACATGGACACCCTTCGCAACGAGGTCGCAGTGGTGCTCCAGCGCAACGTGCTCTTCTCGGGGACCATCAAGGACAACCTCCGCTGGGGCAATGAGCACGCAACTGACGATGAGCTCGTCGAGGCATGCAAGCTCGCCCAGGCAGACGAGTTCATCCAGCAGTTCCCCGACGGCTACGACACCTACATCGAGCAGGGCGGCACCAACGTCTCCGGTGGACAGAAGCAACGCCTCTGCATCGCACGTGCCCTGCTCAAGAAGCCCAAGATCCTGATTCTCGACGACTCCACGAGCGCCGTCGACACCAAGACCGACAAGCTCATCCGTGAGAGCTTCCGCAGCTTCATCCCCGAGACCACCAAGATCATCATCGCCCAGCGCACGGGCTCGGTCGAGGACGCGGACCGCATCATCGTGATGGACGACGGCGGCATCAGCGCCATCGGCACACACGACGAGCTGCTGCGCACCAGCGACATCTACCGCGAGGTCTATCTCACGCAGAACAAGGCCAGCCACGACGAGAATGCCGCCGCCCGCAACGACGTCCCCTCCGAATACGGCGGTCTAACCGCCCAGCATGAGATGACCATCTTGGAAACAGAGACCATGGAGGGAGGTGAGGCAGATGACTAAGCAGAAGCTCAGCGCCGCCGAGCGCAGCATCGTCAACGACCCCGCCCGCCTCAAGGATGCGCCAAAGCCCGGCACTGGCGACAACGAGGCCAATCAGGGCGTTCCCGGCAAGGGCAGTCGCGGTCGGCGTGCCTCCAACCCGATGCAGGTGTTCCGTGGCACCGTCAAACTCGTATTCTCGTTCTATCCGCTGCAGTTCAGCATCATCATCCTGTGCATCATCGCGGGCGCTGCCCTCTCGACACTGCCGTCAGTCTTCCTGCAGCGCACCATTGAGGTCGTCACCCGCACGTGGCAATCTGGTGATTGGTCTGCCGCGCAACCCGAGGTCGCGCGCATCGTGCTGACGCTCATCGGCGTGTATGTCGTGGTACTGGTGGCTCAGATTGTCCAGGCGCAGCTCAGCGCCTTCGTGGTGCAGGGTGTGCTGATGAACATCCGCAACAAGATGTTCGAGCACATGGAGAAGCTTCCCATCCGCTTCTTCGACCAGAACAAACGCGGCGACATCATGAGCTACTACACCAACGACGTCGACGCCCTGCGTCAGCTTGTGGGCATCGCTCTGCCCAACCTGCTCAACATGATCATCGCCATGGCCTCTGTGGTGTGCATCATGCTCTGGTACTCCATCCCCATGACCTGCGTCGTCTTGATCATGGTCGGTTTCATGGGCTGGCTCACGCGCTACATGGGCGGCATGTCCGCCAAGTACTTCCTGGCCCAGCAGCACGCCATCGGCCGCGCCGAGGGCTTTGCCGAGGAGGCCATGAACGGCGAGAAGGTCATCAAGGTCTTCACGCACGAGCGTCAGATGCAGGCACAGTTCGACGAGGTCAACGACGAGCTCTTCGAGGCTGCCAAGCAAGCCAACATCTACTCCAACATCCTCGGCCCCATCCTGATGAACCTGGGCAACCTCGCCTACGTGGTCGTGGCCCTTGCCGGCGGCATATTCCTGGCAACCGGCATCGCCAACCCGTCCATCTCGGGCCTGGCGCTCACGATCGATATCGTCATCCCCTTCCTCAACCTCACCAAGCGCTTTGCAGGCTCCATCGGACAGATCTCGCACCAGATCAACTTCGTGGTCATGGGCCTTGCCGGCGCCGAGCGCATCTTCCAGCTACTCGACGAGCTGCCCGAGGAGGACGAAGGCTACGTGGAGCTCGTTCGCGTGCGCTACGACGACTCGATGGAGAACGTCGTCGGCGAGGTCGACCGTCACGACCGTACGGGCGTCTGGGCCTGGAAGCATCCCCACCAGGCAACGGGGGCGGTCGACTACATGCCGGTCATGGGCGACATCATCCTGGACGACGTCGACTTTGGCTATGTCCCCGAGCACATCGTTCTGCACGGCATCTCGCTGGATGCCTTCCCTGGTCAGAAGGTGGCCTTCGTGGGGGCGACGGGTGCCGGCAAGACGACCATCACCAACCTCATCAATCGCTTCTACGACATTGCCGACGGCAAGATCCGCTACGACGGCATCAACATCAACAAGATCAAGAAGGGCGACCTCCGCAAGTCGCTTGGCATCGTGCTGCAGGACGTCAACCTCTTCACGGGCACCGTCATGGACAACATCCGCTACGGCCACCTCGAGGCGACCGACGAGGAGTGCATCAAGGCTGCAAAGCTGGTCGGCGCCCACGGCTTCATCGAGCGCCTGCCCGATGGCTATCAGACGATGCTGACCGACAATGCCGAGTCCCTCTCACAGGGCCAGCGCCAGCTGCTCTCGATTGCCCGCGCCGCCGTCGCTGACCCCCCTGCCATGATTCTCGACGAGGCAACGAGTTCCATCGACACCCGCACCGAGCAGATCGTCAGCCAGGGCATGGATGCGTTGATGGAGGGTCGTACGACCTTCGTCATCGCCCACCGGCTGAGCACGGTGCGCAACTCCGACGTGATCATCGTCCTCGACCACGGACGGATCATCGAGCGCGGTACGCACGACGAGCTGATCGCGCAGAAGGGTACGTACTACCAGCTGTACACCGGTGCCTTCGAACTGGAATAGCACCGTTGAGAAGGATGTAGCACGTCACATGGAGCCCGCCGAGGAAGACTCGGCGGGCTCTTTTTCTGACGACGTGGTCACTGAGGCTGCAGAACCCCGTTGTGGCATGTTGAGGTGCCTGAGCCCCACCATGATGGGGCACTCAAACCCCACTGCGGCATGTTGGGGTGCTGGAACCTCATCTTGCCGAGGCTCATGACGGGATATTTTACAAATGAGCAGGTAGATGAGCTGCCTACTGCCACAGGCACAAATCTGGCACCTCACTCTGTGGCTCACCAGCCCCAATGTGACACGCTGGGGTGCCTGAGCCCCACCATAACGGGGCTCCAGGACCTCATTGCGGCACGTTGAGGTTCTTGCACCCCGTTGTGGCATGGTACGCTCCAACCTCTAGCACAGCAGTGCTCGCTCGCCCAAAGCCGGCTCACCTACCGATACCCGCAGCCAAACGGCATGTGATCATGAAAAGGATTGGTGAGCCATTTGAACAGGACGGCATGCGTCCGCGCCTCCTGCGCGTCAAACACGGGAAGCTCTGTGCCCAGCGCAAGCGCCACCTGCGCCATCTTGCTCCTCAGAGTCCACTCGCTCTCAAGGTCACGCCTGGTCATGACAATGACCGTATACCCGAGGGCAGCTAGAACACTACGGCGCTCCTTGTCCTCCGCCATCTTTGCCGGATCCTTTTCGTGGTCGTCAATCCCGTCATACTCAAGTACGACCTTCTTGTCCTCCCACATCAGGTCAACCTTGAAGTATTCCTTCGCTGTCAGGTTCTCGGCCGTTGTTCCCTTTACGTGTACCTTGACGTTCGCTGATGGGCGAGGCAGGTTAAACCCTCCGCTTTTGCGTGGTAAGGTCGCAAACAGGTATGCCTCGCTCTCACGAGGAGAGGCCAACATGTCGGCAACCCATGCCATCGCGTTTCGTGCTGCGCGAACGCCTTGTATGCGACCGCACATGCCGACAAACTCAGCCAGCCGGCTCGCCGTCGAAACAGGCTTACAATCGAAGCGGCCAGGAAGGCCCGCTGTCATGAGCCCGTAGGTGCCGCAGAGTTCCAACGCAAGCTCAATGTGAGGCAAGTCGCAGCCCTTTCGGCAGCATTGAACGAAGGCAAGCTCGCACGAGACGACCATGATGTCATCGGACACGCGGTAAAGTGACCCCGGTGGCAGCTCCCGTGACGCAAGATGTGCCTCAATGGCGGAGCAACCGTTTCGTTCGCCATCGTGCGCAGTCATGACTTGAAGAGCGAAAACCATACCGGGATAGGCGCCAATCCCACAAGGCACAGGGCACACCCGCGGCACCGCACGTCTGTTTCTGGCATCAGGACCCCAGTAGACCTCGCCATCGGCGTACAGCGACACCGCCCCCTCCCCTGTCAGGCGCACGCCCAGATGCGACAGGTCGATTCGACTGACTTGGGCATACGATGTGGCACAACACCGAGGAAGCCGTATGAAGTCCGTGCAAACGGGCGCTGGCAAACGCCCCTCATGCACGGCACGCCAGAAGAGCAGCGCCGTCTCGAAGCCAAGCACCAGCTGAGGGCGTTCGTCGATTGGCGAGGCAGCCTCGCGGCTCAATCGGGACGTGTGGGCGCTCGCTCCGCCGCTAGCGATACCTGCGCTCAGGATGGGACTCCACGATTGATCGTGATCTTGTCCAGCATTGGCCCGAGTGTCGCTCGCATCCAGAGACGTACCGATCCTTCCAGCCGTAAGCATGCCCTTGCTCCTTGACATGGTGCCTCTCCTCTCCTGGGTTTTCCGTAAGCCTCCAGCGTACTAGGCAGATGTCGCATCTCACTACGCTTTTGGTCGCAGCAAGATGTCACGTAAGAACAAAACCGCAGGTAAAGTTGATGCGAGACGGCATCCATTCCCACCGTCAAGCAACCTTCGCTCTCCAAACCCACACAAATGCCGCTATTGAAGATCCTCAGCAGACGAGAATACGGCGTGCTGTCAGCTGCATGTTGTAGTGCATGAACCCCATCACGGCGGGGTGCTGAAACCCCAGTGCATCACTTTGGGGTTCTAGAGCCCCATCTCGAAGAGGTCCCTAGGTATTCACCTTATAAATCCGCAGGTAGATGAGTCGGCTGTGACCGCAAGCCCATACTCTGCCTGTCATGACGGGGTTCCACAGCCCCGCTCTGATACATCTGGGGCCTAAGTCCCCAGCATGGTGGGGCGCCAGCACCACAATGTGGTTCGCCAGCCACAGAATGGCGAAACCCGCCGTCACCCCAGACCGGCTAGCTTCACCTAATCCTCACCACTCCCCCACAGGCTTCCCATACCTCCATGCGCTCGTCGGACACCCTTCGACCGTTGGGCAATCATGTCCGTTTGATTGCAAACCTTACATGACGGCTGGGTATCCTTTGATAAAGGAAGTACAAATGCAGCAATGGAGACACCATGCCATCACCTATTACACGTCGAACATTTCTGGGCACCTCGATGGGTATCCTCGCATCCCTTGCACTTTACGGTTGCGGGGGAGCAGACACCATCCCCCAATCCGAAGGCACCTCGGAGAGTTCGACCAGCGAGAGTTCCAGCGAGTCTACAGACGCCACAGCCCAGGTGGATTCGAGCGTCATCACCGAGCCTCTTGACAATGGCTTTGACAAGGGCATTCATCACGCGACCATCGAGGTCGAGAACTATGGCGCCATCAAGCTCGAGCTCAACGCCAACAACACGCCCATCACAGTGAGCAACTTCGCCCAGCTCGCAAACGACAAGTTCTACGACGGGCTCACCTTCCACCGCATCATTGCCGGATTCATGATCCAGGGTGGTGACCCCCAGGGGACGGGGGCGGGCGGTTCCGACCGAAGCATCAAGGGCGAGTTCATCGAGAACGGCGTCGTCAACGCGATTCAGCATAAGCGCGGAGTCATATCGATGGCTCGCTCCCAGGACTACGACTCAGCAAGTTCACAGTTCTTCATCATGCACGAGGACGCAAGCCATCTCGACGGCCAGTATGCCGCATTTGGCAAGGTCACCGAGGGGATGGACATCGTCGATGCCATAGCCACGACTACGCCCGTGCAAGACGAGAACGGCACTGTCGCCCCACAGGACCAGCCACGCATCACCTCAATACGCATGGACGACTAGCTCAGCAAACGGATGAAATGAAAAGAGCCACCCCCAATCGTTGGGGGTGGCTTTATGTGTGAAGCACGTCGATCAGGCAGGCGAATTCATCAACCGCAAGGCCCCGCTAGAGCCATTCGGCGGTGACGCCCTCGTGATCAATGCCGTATGCCTCGCAGCTTCCGGGACCAAAGAGATGCTCCATGCCCTTGGTGAAGGATGCGATTACGTCGGTGGGGACGAACGCCTGAATCGTGCCTCCAAAGCCACCGCCGTGGATGCGTGACACGCCCTTGTCAGTTAGCATCTCATCTGCAGCCGCAAGAGCAATCATGGCGGGCTGCTCAGCGCCCCAAAGAGAGACGTTCTGAAGGTACATGCCAGAGCTTACGCCCGACAGGTGCGTCAGGTGCAAGAACGATGCGATGTCGCCAGACTTGAGCGCCTGGACCCTACCCTTGACCAGCCGCTCCTCGCGGAAGTAATGGATGGCACGCAGCACCGCACGGTCGCCGTAGAGCTCACGAAGCTCGGGCATCTGCTCGGCAAAGTTGCATTCGAGTACGTCGCCAAGTCTCTCGGCGCCACAGGCGCGTGCAATCGCCTGCATCTCACCGGGGACGGCCGCATACTCATCGATCAGGTCGGCGTGGCTGCTGCCCACGGCGACCAGGCAGATTCCGTAGCCGTGCTCCGAGAAGTCGAAGTCGATCGACTCAGCCTCGAGCGAACCGGGATCGGCGAACGACATGAACTGCACGCCGCCAAGAGCAACGGCCGCCTGGTCCATGAGGCCACAGGGCTTGCCAAACCACTCGCGCTCGGCGCGCTGCGACATCAACGCCAAGCTCTCGCGCGACAGCTCCCCGTTTGCCCAAAGGCCGCTCAGCGCCCGCGCAATGAGGAGCTCGAACGCGGCCGAACTCGACAGGCCGCTTCCTGCAGGAACGTCGCTCCTGATGGCCGCGTCAAAGCCCGCCACCTCATAGCCCTGCTCGGCGACACACGCCGCAAGTCCGCGAACCAGCGCCGCGGTCGTGCCCTTCTCCTCGTCACGCGGATCCATCGAGGTCAGATCGACCTCGATCGCATCGTAGCCCTCGCTCTTGACGCGCGCCACCATGCGCCCGTTGGGCCTGAAGATGCCGAACACATAGCGGTCGAGCGCCGCCGCAATGACGTGCCCGCCCTCGTGGTCGGTATGGTTGCCAGCAATCTCGGTACGTCCCGGAGCCCTGACGCAAAGCACTTTCTCCCCGGCGAGGCCACCCTCAAAAGACTCAAGCACCGAACGCAGTGTGTCGAACTCTTTGGCGTCCATCGACTACCCCCTATGATTCCTTCCCGTGAACAAGGTCAACGCGCTCCTGTATGCCTCTCGCTGCTTCTCTCCCCAAGCGGACACATCATCGGAGGTCAGGAACATGCCCCCTAGCGTCGCGTCAGCATAAATGAGATCTTTGCGCTGCCCATCGGTTAAGCGTACATCGTGGCGCAGGAAAAATACATCCGGATCGTTGCGAAACGCACGACCGTCTAGGTGTGCGCGACCTCTCGTGTTTGCCAGGCTTCGCTTGGTGCTCACACGCTCGCGATGCAGCAGGCGCATCCACGGAACGTCGTCCCAATCCAGCCCGACGTCACAGCCGATGCGACAGTACTCGGTACGCCCCATCGCCGACGAGAGCGGCACGCCGCACAGGTCGAACAGCACGTCATCGGGCACCGACGAACGCATCAGGTCGATGGCATCCGCCATGAGCTGGCCGCGGTTCATGCCACCGTGGGGCAGCATGCAGGCACCGTAGAGAAAGTCAAGCTTGAGCAGGCGGTAGCCCCACTCGCGCGTTGCTGTTGAAAGCGAGCGCCTCACATGCTCACGAACCTCGTCGTTAAGCGTGTCAAGGGCGTAGGCACCATTCCAGTGGTCGCCGGTCATGACCGGCTCCCCTCCCTCGTCGCGCAGCAGCCAATCCTTATGATCGCGATACGTCTCGCTGTCAATCGAACAGACGAAGGGCGCCATCCACAGTCCCGGGAGCATACCCGCATCCGCGATGCGCTGCGCAAACGCCCGCATGCCGTCGGAGAAGCGATCCATATGCGGCTTGGTCCAATCGCCAACCGTCGCGTAGCCGTCATCGATTTGGAAGACCAGCTGGCACTGACCCAGATCGCAGCTCGCGAGCAGGTCGCGCATCGCGTCAAGATCGTGCACGAGCTTGTCCTGGTCGATCTTGTCGTAGTGGCGGTACCAGCTTGAGAAGCCCACCAACGGCACTGCGGGGCGCGGCTCGATACCTGCCAGACTCAGCCAGTGCGAGACTGCGTCATCGAGCTCGCCGGTGCACAGTGCAAACGAGATCAGCTCGACGGTCTCCCCCGCCGCAACCGTACGCTGGGGCACCTCCTTGCTGAGCAGCAGGCTGTTCTCGCGCAGGTTCTCGCGTATGGTCGTAAAGCCACTGTCTTCGTCGAGCGAACCCACCAGCAGCACCTCATTGCCGTAGCGCAGATAGCCATACCCAAACCCGTGCTGTCGGCCAGCCCGATGGTCGGCGACCGTAAAGCGATAGTCGCCGCTGCCATCCAGCACCCAGTTGTCTATGACGCGACGGGGGACGCCGTGCAACCCGCGCATGCGGTCACGCACCGAGCGGGGCCATGTGTCGGTCCACGAGTTGTAGCCATTGAGCAGCAGCGCATCGGCATGTGCGATGTCGGCGGCAATCGTCGCCTCGCACACGCTGACGCTCGTGTCGGAGAGCGGACAAATCCTCAGCCTCCGCACGTGCTTGCCGCGGACCGTCACGAGCCCCAGATCACGCGCGCCATCCGCCGGACGAGCGATGCCGGAGGCGTCGACGCGCACCTCACGCTCGGGTCCATCACCCTGCCGAAAGCGAACGCGATACGAAACCTCCTCGGACATGCCCTACTCCCCCTTCCGAGCTGCCTCGATCGCACCGATCGTGGCGCGCTCGTTGTAGCGCAGGAACACCAGGCCGCCCAGAAGGCAGAACACGGTTGCGGTCAGCGCCGTCAGGCGATAGCCCGTATCGCCCGAGCCAAAGGTGGAGATCGAGGTGAACAGGATCATTGCCAGCGACTGCCCAAGGGTCATCGAGAAGGTGCGCGCAGCATAGAACATGCCCTCGCGATTCTCCCCGGTCGTCACCGCGTCGGCCTCGGCGATGTCCGCCAGGACGGCCTGCGGAAGGATGCCCAGCACCGCCATCGGGACGGCGGCGAGGATGGCGACGGCAAAGCCCCAGACCAGTGGCGGGATGCCAAACTTGCCGCACATCGTCGTCACGGCAAACGCGATGCAGTAGAAGAAGAACGCGAACGCGACCAGCCGCTTCTTGCCAAGCTTCTTGGCGAGGATGTTGACGGGTGCATAGAACGCGAGCGAGATGACCGTCATCCCGGCAAAGAGCACGAAGTTCATGTCATCGGGAAGACCCATGAGCGACGTGACGTAGTAGGGCATGCCGGTCTGGAACATGGTGAGCGCGACCCAGTACAGGATGTCGGAGATCTCGAACACCTGGAACTGGCGGTTCTTGAAGGTCTTGACCACTGACTCGCCCATCGGAGTGTCGGAAGGCTCGGTCTCGGCGTAGAGGTTCTCGTCGATGGTGTAGGCGGGGACGAGCATGCACACGATGGCAATGACGGAAAGGATGGCAATGGTCACGCGGTAGGCCATCGCGCCGCCCAGCGAGGCCTCGAAGAGGCCGGCGATGTTGGGCACGAGGTAGGCGACGGCGGTGCCGATGAAGAAGGTGACCGAGATGTAGGTCGAGAGGTTCACGCGCAGCTCCTGCGTGCGACCAAGCTCGGGGATCAGGGCATTGAAGGGCGTACAGTACAGCGACAGCGTCACATAGAACGCCACCAGGCACACGAGCAGCGCAACGTCATTGAAGAGCTCGCCGCCGAGGCACGGCACGGTGAACACCACCACCGCCATGATGCCAAAGGGGATCGCGGCACGCTTCATAAAGGGAATGCGCCGACCCTCGGGGTCGTCGAGCGAGTCGGATTTCGAGGCGATGAAGGGGTCGATGAACCCGTCGACCAGCCGGCACAGCGCCGTAATAAGGCCGATGACGGTCATGCCCGCAAAGACGATGCCTTGGGTGATGAACAGTGGCCAGCCTCCGGCAACCATCTGGTCGCTGGGCATGTAGAAATAAACGAGCCAGTTGGTGACCACTCCCGACAGAATGGCCCACCCCAGCTGCCCGATGGCAAAGTTACGCAGAACCTTTGCCGGTGCAAGCTTCTTCTCCATACCTTCAACTCCTTATCCAGCCCCTTGGGGCATTCCCTAGCCTTTGACTCGCAGCGACCGAATCGCCATTTCCACCAGACAGTCCAACTCGTTCCTGCTGGCAGAGAAATCGTCCGATGGTAGCACCTCGCCTCTGGAGAGCTTGCTCGCCACGCTCATGAGCGCATGCGCGACCGTGCGGTAGAAAAGCTCGAAGTCGACGCGCCGCACGATTGACCCGTCCATGCAGCCCTGCTCGTAGGCCGCCTCGAAGTGCGGGTATGTCGACGCAAGCATCCTCGTGTACGACAGGACCGCGTCCGCACTCACCGCACCAGCCAGAATGAGACGGTCGAGCTCGTCAATGAACGCCGCGAAGCCTGTCTGGTACACGTACTGGTCGCAGTAGGTCGAAAGCAGCAACTCAAGACGGCTTGCCCCATCCAGCTGCCGGTACGCCTCGGACGAGACGATTGCCGCATACTCATCGAGCAGATTCTCAAGCATGCGCATGGAGGCGGCCAGAGCGATTGCCGCCTTGGTGGAGAAGTGGCGATAGAGCGTCGCCACACCCATGCCGGCCGCCTCCGCAATGTCGGTCATCTTCACTGCATCTATGCCACGCTCAAGAAAGAGCTTCGAGGCACACTCGATGGCATGGGTGTCCACAGCCGTGGCAGCGAGGGCAAGAGCTGCAGGCGTGGCGGGGCTGCCCGCTGGAATCGCGCTACCGTTTGCCATATCACCCACCCTCCCTTCTTGACTGTCCCGTACGTGTTTGATAGTTTGACTATCAATCTGATAGTCAAACTATCACATTACATGAGCGAGTCAAGGAGAAGTAGGATGAGCGTCACCAACGACCGTGCAAAGAGCGCCTTTGGCAACCCACAGGACAAGCGCACCTATCGCAAGGCAGTCAAGGCGAGGGAGGGGTTCGTCAAGCGCTTTGGGGACGACTCGCAAGCCGTCTATCACCTTGCCAGCGCCGATGTGCCCGTCATCGGCGAGGCGCTGGGCGTCCGCAACCTCGTCATGTCACACGATGGGAGCGCGCTCGACCTCGCTGCAGACGCGCAGGCGGCAGGCACCCCCGCCGCCACGGCATGCACGGTCGAAGGTGCCAACGGCGCCCCAGTCGTGGTTGGCAACATCCGCATGGGCTTTGGCCACTATCGCATCTCGATGGCCATGGCAAGTGCCGCGCATGCCATGGGCTACACTCCCTACTGGCTTGACCTCGCATCGTTTGATCAAACCACGGGATCCAAGGTCATCGCCTATCAGAACGACCTGTACTCGATGGGGTCGCGCCTCTCCCAGAGGGTGGGCCTCTTTAACCGTCTCTACTGGGAGCCTCTCAACTCCGAGGGCTTCCGCAAGCTGTCGTACAACGCCGGCGACCAGATGAATGCCGAGCTTTGCGTTCCCATTTTCAACGACCTTCCCAAGGACGTGCCATATGTGGGAACGCACGTCTGGCCAGCACAGGCTGCCGTGCACGCCGGCCTCACCCACGTGGTCAACGCCATCCCCGACAACTGGCCGATGGCGCTGCATCTTGCCGAGGGAGCCATTCACACCGTGCAGACCCCGAGCAGTTACCTTGGATACCATCAGCTTCGAGGCATGGCGAAACACCAGCTCAAACCTATGCCACTCGATAGTCTCGTGTACACGGGCCACTACATTGACCACGAGCTCGTATCCAACATCGGCCATGACTGCCAGGCGCGCCGCGCGCGCCTTATGGGCGGAGGCCCCATCAGATACCTCATCAGCGTGGGCGGTGCGGGTGCGCAACGCGAGCTGTTCGCGGCCATCATCAGGAGGCTTCTGCCCTACGTCCGAACCGAGCAGGCAACGCTGCTCGTCAACGTGGGTGACCATCACAACGTATGGGAGGGCCTGCTCAAAGACATCGAGGAGCTCAGGGGTGTCGCTCAAACTCATTTTGACAACTTCGCCGAGGTAGCCGCACTTGCGGGGAAGGCACTCGACGGACCCCTGACAGGCGTGCACGCATTCTGCGATTCAGACATCTTCTCAGCTGTGTACTCTTCCAACCTGCTCATGCGCTGCTGTGACGTGCTCGTGACAAAGCCAAGCGAGTTCTCGTTCTATCCGGTACCCAAGCTCATGATCCATCGTGTGGGCGGTCATGAGGCCTGGGGAGCCATCCGCGCCGCCGAGGTCGGTGACGGTACATATGAGATTGACGACACCGAGGAGGTGCTCGCGATGATCGACTCATTCCAGTTAGACCGTGAGCTTGTCGCCTTCATGTGCGACAACATCGAGGCGGCAAATCGCATCGGCATCTACGATGGAGCCTACAAGGTCATTGACCTTGCCGTGAACGGGATTCGCTAGCTAACGCCCAAAAGCAAGACACTGCGCAATAGCGACGGTCGACCGGTATGCGTCGGCCGTCGTTCTATTGAAAACGTCTTCGCACGTGAACGGCTGCGAACAGGCTTAGCACTGCACGGTCCATACTTTGTCAGCGCTTTTTTCGGAGGTGTCTAAGAAACGCACCTACAAGTTGCTTTGTATGCGCAAATTGAGCGCTCTGAGAACGATGTACCAAATTGAGAACTATAGAAATGCATACGAAACGATAATCGACCTTATTTCGGCCATCTGAGGCACCAACAAAACGAATCGTATGTACCTACCAATAGCTGTCTTTTGGCGACGGCTCCCGAGACGTAGTTTTCCTCGGCTACAGCGTTGAGCTCAACTGCCCGCTTGAGCGCAAGTACATACATAGCAAATCGTAGGTGTCAATTCAGCATCCCTGAAGCCCTTTGGAAGCTTTGTATGCACTTTTTGAGACTCGGCAAATCACACCATCCAGATTTGGGTCAGAAACGCGCATACAAAGAAGCTTGTAGGTGCCTTTTCCAAACGTCTGCTAAAAACGCGCATACAAAAGTTACCTAGCCACCGAATGCCGGACGATCGTCTCTTGTGCCCATAAGACCCGCTCTATGGATCAAGCTGTCGCTTTTCCCACATTAGCAGGGGCATAGCGTCAAGCTTTGGCAAGGCTTCCTTGCTGAAAGCCTTCCTACCTGCGTCTTCTTCGTTGCCCCTCATGAAGAATCTGGCGAACAAGCGATAACCCAAGACCAAGGGCAACAAGATAGCCTATGAATCCAATCACCGGGATGCCAAAGATAACGGGCTTTATACGTGCGTAGTAAACGACTGACGACCCGATGAAGAGTCCCGCGATGATAATGCCCATCGTCAGGCGGTCGGCAGCGCGGGCCACATCGTGCATGGGGTCCTCGGTGCCCGCCAGATCGAGGTTCATGCGCAGCTGTCCTCGTGTGAGCATGCTCATGGCAAGATCGGCCTGCGAGGCAGCACCAAGAAGCCCATGCGACGCTGACAGCACCTCGGAACCCAGGCGCTCCGCCTCGTGGCGCGCAAAGTCGCTCGCATCGAGATGAGTGCGAACATGCTGCGTGATGATGTCGATGATCGAAACCCCTGGTAGGAACTCGTCTACCACACCTTCGAGCGTGATGAGCGACCTGGCCAGCATGGTTACCGTTCCGGGAAGCTCGATGCCACTCTTGCGTGCCATCGATATGAGGTTGTTGAGGAACGCCCCCACATCGAGTTCGGAGAGGTCGGCATCGCCAAACTCGTCAATGATCGAATCGAGGTCACCCAACAGATGGGCATGGTCCACTTCGCTCGTATCGGTCAGAGAGAAGCGCAGAAGCCCATCCTTGAGTCCCGCCGCGTCACGACGACCCACGGCAAATATCATGTCTCGCAACGCGGCCCTGTCATGCGAGGTCAGGCGCCCCATAATGCCCAGGTCAAGGTAGATGATCTTTCCGCCTTGTATTACGAGATTGCCGGGATGAGGATCGGCATGGAAGAAGCCGTCATCGAGCATCTGCTGGGCATAGTTGTCGACCAGCTTGGTGCCTATCTCGACAAGGTCGTATCCTTCGCTTGCCAAACGATCTGTCTCGCCTATTGGTATGCCATCGACATAGTCCATGACGACCACGTGACGCGTGCAGAGTTTGGGATAGGGCTTAGGGCAGTCCACAAAGCGGACATTGGCATTGTTGCGTCTGAACTCCTGGAGGCTACGCGCCTCCACGAGAAAGTCGGTCTCATCCCTAAACGAGACCCACAGCTCGTCAATTACCGACTTGAGGTCGATGAACTGATCGTTGCCCATAAACCGCTGGGCGCGCCGAGCAAGCGAGCGAATGATCGAGATGTCCTGCGCCATGAGCTCCTGCACATGGGGTCGTTGGACCTTTACGGCCACCAGCTCCCCCGTAATAAGCCGCGCCTTGTGGACCTGCGCTACGGAGGCTGACCCGAGCGGAACGTCATCGATTGCGTCAAAGAGATCCTCGAGGGGCTCATCGTACTCCGCACGAAGCGTGTCGATGAGAGTGTCGCGATCCATGGGCTCAACGTCAGTACGGAGCTTGGTAAGCTCGTCACAGAAGCTCTGAGGGAGGATCTCCGATCGCATCGAGAGAATCTGACCGGCCTTGACGAAGGTAGGGCCAAGCTCTTCGAGCAGGCTGCGCAGCGTCTGCGGTGTCAGGCCATGCAGGATGTCGTAACGTGCCGCAATGCGGAGCACCTCGCGGAGACGCTTGAGCTTGGCAGCCCTCGTCACCCGGTAACCGTCACCATCCACCGACCGGCCGCTCAGGAGACCAATCGTCTCAGACCAGGAGCCCTCCCCCAAATCGGAGAGCTCCCGGTCGAAGTCACGGTAGACGGCGTCGTAGATGGCGTCGTCGTCAGATGTCTGTCTCTCGTCGTGCGCCACGAGAGCTACGCCTCGGGCTCCTCGTCAGCCTTGGGCTCCTCGGCAGCCTCATCCGCCGCGGTCTCGGGCTCCTCGTCAGCCTCCGGCTCGACCTCATACTCGGCGTCCTCGACCTCAAGGTCATCAGAGATCTTCTGCGCGTTTGCAATCCAATCGGCGCGCTCCTCCGGCGTCATCGTGCGCATCCTGGCACGCAGGAACTCGTCGCTTGCGTTGCTGGTGGTTTCCTTGACCTTGCGCGTCAGCTCCTCGTTGAGCGCCTTGCCCTGCTCAACCGTCAGCTCGCCCCTACGGATGAACTCGTCCACCAGCTCCTGGGACTTCTCGGCGCCATATGCGACGGCGCCGATGCCAGCGAGAAAAGCGGTCTTGATACCCTCGGAGAAATCATCGAGCAATGCCATGGTGACTCCTTTCGTCATGTGGTCACACGCAAAGGCTGGCACCTATGCCCGCCCTTTGTCACTTGCAAGCAATGTACCCCCACAGACGAGCATCTAAACATCACGCGCGATGGACGGAGCGCTACAATTTCGCACCACAATTCGTCACTCAAGCAAAAGGGACTCCAAGTCGGCAACAGTGTTGGCGATTGCGGCGGCGCCCGCCTCCTCGAGCTCCCGCCGGTCGGCCGTCTGGCCATACAAGACGCCCACGCAGGGGATGCCACACTCCCCGGCAGCGTCAACATCGTGGTGGCGGTCACCCACCATCACCGCGTCAGCTACCCCGGCGCCCAAATCGCTCATCGCCTGCCGGATGCAATCCGCCTTGGTCTCCATCCCGTCGTGACGCTTTGCACAAACCGAGTCAAACAGCCCGTCAATCCCGTTGTCCTCGAGCCCCTTTTTGACCAGGTAGCGCCGTTTTGAGCTGGCAATTGCCAGACGCTTGCCTGCCATGCGCAGATGATCCAGGAGGTCGGTCATACCTAGGAACGCGGGCCACGACTCGACGCCCAGGTAGTTGTAGATGTCTCGGTAACGCCGCGTCACCTCAACGGCATCGTCATGAGACAGGCCAAAGACCTCCTCGAATGCCTGGGGAAAGGGAGGGCCGATGATCTGGTCGACCCGCACCAGGTCTTCTTCCGGGATGCCCCATGCGCGCAGCACGGTGGTCGCCGTCGAGATGATCGAGGCCTTGGTGTCGGCAACGGTGCCATCAAAGTCGAAGATTACGACCGGACGGCCCGCGAGGTCGAGATTGTCTGTCACGATTGCCTCCTTGGCATTCGGCGACGCCTGCTTGGAAAACACCACTATAGCCAAAGAAGGACGTGCCAGGCACAGTAGCGGAACGCTCGCAGGGACCAATCTTCCACCATCTCATATGAACTGTGCGAGAAACTCTGTGCCTCACACACTCCGCACTACCAAAAATGCGTACCCTAATACGGTACTCGTCCTCGATCAGGAGGTATCCATGCGCGTCTTGCCCATCACCTGCTACCGACCCACGCCCCAGAAGGTCGCGGAGTTTGCCTCTCTGCCCTACGACGTCTTTCATCGTGTCGAGGCTGCCGAATACGTACAAAGTCACCCTGGTTCGTTTTTGGCCATCGACCGTCCCGAGACGGCCTTTGGGCCCGAGCAGGACATGTATGCGCCAGAGGTATACGAAAAGGCAGGCGAGCTCATCCGCGCCAAGGCCTACGACCAGACGCTCCTCAAAGACCAGACGCCGTGCTTCTACCTCTATCGCCTGAGACAGGGCGACCACACCCAGATTGGCGTCGTGGGAGCGTGCTCGATTGACGAGTACGAACACGGTGTCATCCGTCGACACGAGAAGACACGGCCTCAAAAGACAAAGGACCGCGTCTGCCACATCGACGCGACAGGCGCACAGACCGGCCCCGTGTTCCTCACCTACCGCGACAATATGGTCGTCGACATCATTGTCGACGCAGCTCGTGCCGCCGACCCCATCTATGACTTCACCGATGAGTATGGGGTGCGCCAGACCATCTGGCGCGTGGCACGTCCCGTGGCTGTCGAGGCTCTTCAGACCGCCTTCGCGGCAGTGCCGTGCGCATATATCGCCGATGGTCACCATCGCGCTTCTGCCGCGGCCGAGGTGTGCCACGAACGGCACGAGGAGACGGGCACCGACGACGAGATTGCCGCCGACTCGTTTCTTGCCGTGCTGTTCCCATCGGATCAATTGAAGGTCATGGCCTACAATCGCGTGGTCGCAGACACCAATGGCCTGAGTGAGGACGAGCTTATGGACGCCCTGCGCAATGCGGGGTTCACCGTAGGCGAGCCTCAACCCGACGCCGTGGAGCCCTCTGGGCCCCGCAGCTTTGGCATGTTCCTTAATGGCTCATGGCACGCGCTTTCATATGATGGAGAGACCGCGGCGCACGATGAGGATCCCGCCGAGGCATTGGACGTCTCCATACTGCAGAACAAGGTGCTCGGCCCCATCCTGGGCATTGAGGACCCCCGTACCAGCAATCGCATAAAGTTCGTGGGCGGCATCGAGGGCTGCGAGGGGCTGGAGAGGCGTGCCGGGAGCGCAGGGATTGCCTTCTCGCTCTTCCCCACCACTGTCGACGAGCTCATGGAAGTATCGGATGCCGGCCTGCTGATGCCGCCCAAATCAACGTGGTTCGAGCCCAAGCTGCGCAGTGGCCTGTTCATCAGACGCGTGTAACGAGGATCATCTCCAGCTGCGCTGACCGAGGGACACGCACCCGGCCAGCGCAGCAAAAGGCAGACGGCCTGCCATAACACATGCACGTGTTGAAGAAACGTCCCTTCGATGATAAGGTAGCTAATTGGCGCCAAATGCACCGATAAGGACGGAAACACACCATGCCATCAGATACCCCACGCAAGCCTGCGCGCCGCAAGCCCACAAAGCGAGCGGCGGCGCGAACCAAGACGCAGGCTGACTCGTACTACTCCAAGCTCACCAGAAAGTCCTCATTCAATGGCAGCACGCTGCATGCAGACAGCAGACGCGATGCTGTGCCGGCAAAGGCCGCAGACGCTCTCGGCAAGAGGGACGAAGCAAGGGCTGACAGTGGTGCGGACGACCCGTCGGCCATCGCCTCCGTCCCAGCCGGCACCCTCGATGGCTTCGAGCCGCTCCTGCACGGCGCGCAGCGCCGTGTGTACGGAAAGCGCGCCCCCAAGCGCAAGCGCGGGGGAACCGTGATCGCAAACATCGTGGGCCTCCTCGCGGTTGCCGTATTTGTCGGCGGGGCCATCATGTTCTGGACGCATCGATCGGTCCACCTCACGGTCAATGGGCAGTTTCAGAAGATACAGGTGAACTCGTCCCTCCAGGAGCTCTACGATCAGAGCGGGGCCACGACCAATCCCGGGAACCTCATCACCGTAAGCGGGAACCTCCTCGAGGAGGGAGGTGGCTATCCCTTCACAGCCGCCGTGAACGGCGAGGAGCTCACGCGCGATGCCTTGGACGCCTACCAAATCCAGGGAGGCGAGCGCATAGCGTTCTCCGACGGCACCGATCGCATGGAAGAGTACGACGTGGACTATCGTGAGGTTCAACCAAAGCTCGTCTTTGAGGGCGATGCGGGAGCCGTCAGCTACGTAAGGCAGTGGGGACAGGTCGGTCGCCAGGAGATACGGACGGGCAAGGCCTCGGGCGAGACCGCCGACGGTGACTGGGTCAACGAGCTGCGAGACTGCGTGGTCGTGACAAAGAACGTCGCACCGGCAAACGGGGAACAGCTTGTGGCACTCACCTTTGACGACGGACCTGCTCCCACCTACACCGAGGCATATCTCGAGATACTTCAGCGCTATGGTGCCAAGGCAACGTTCTTCAACCTTTCCCCCAACGTCTCTGAGCACCCCGAACTGACCAAGGCAATCGTCGATTCGGGCCATCAGCTTTGCAGCCACACCAGCCAGCACCTGCAGCTCTCCACGCTCAGCCAGGAGGATCTCGTGCGCGAGGTCAACGGTGCGCATGACGCCATCCTTGACGTCACGGGAGTCGACACGACGACCGTTCGGCCGCCCTACGGAGACTTCAACCAAAGCTGCTGGCTGTCAAGCCAGGGCACCATGAGCGTATCGGTCCTCTGGAACCAGGACTCGCGCGATTGGGAGACCCCCGGCGTCGACGCCATCGTCGAGAACGCGCTCAATTCGATTCAGCCTGGATCGATCATTCTCATGCACGACGGTGGCGGCAATCGCGACCAGGATCTGGAGGCGCTCCCGCGCATCATCGAGCAGCTGCAGGCAAGCGGCTATCGCCTCGTCACCATCGGCGAGCTGCTGGCGTCGGACCCAGACATCCCCGCAGAAATCGCGGCGGGCAACGCCAAGGCGCCCGAGGGAGCCATGTGGCCAACAGAGATCAGCGCGCCCAACCCTCAGGGCGAATAGCACCGGAGGACAAGCGAGCGCCCCGCGACGAAGTGCCGCGGGGCGCTCGCTTTTTTTGGGATGGCCTTCTCTTTGGGATGCCACCCCTTTACCAGCGAATGCGCGATGGAGCCATCAGACGCATGCCGTTGAGGATGACGATCAGGGCAACACCAGTGTCGGCGAACACGGCCGCGCCCATTCCCGCAATTCCCATGATCACCAGTACGAACACGAGGATCTTGACGCCAATCGCAAACGCGATGTTCTCTCGCACCACGTTCATGGTCTTGAAGGAGAGCTCGAAGAACGCGGGCAGCTGATTGAGGTCGTCGGACAACAGGGCGACGTCTGCGACCTCGAGCGCCGTGTCCGACGCGGCGGCGCCCATCGTGATGCCAAGGTCTGCTGCGGCAAGCGCGGGCGCATCGTTGATTCCGTCGCCGACCATTGCCACTTTGCCACCGTTTTGCAGCTGGCGGATGTGGCTGACCTTCTGGTCGGGAAGAAGTTCTGCCGCAAATGACCTGACTCCCGCAGCGCCGGCAACAGATGCCGCGGCGTGAGGATTATCGCCAGTCAGCATGACCGTCTCGGTGATGCCCGCCCGTTCGAGGGCATCCATTGCCATGGGAGTGCTCTCGCGAATCGCATCCGCGACCCCAATGACACCGGCGACGCGTCCGCCGCCGCAGACGACCAGCGCGGTCGCACCCGTCGCGCCAAGGCGCTCGACCTCCTCGGCTACGCGCCGACCGACTTGGGCATGCTCTTGCGCAAACGCGATCTTGCCAACCAGATACTCCACGCCCCTCGAATGGGCGAGCAGGCCATTGGAAGCAACCTCTTCCACATCGTCGCACGCCACCGCCTTGATGCCAAGCTCCTCAGCACGCTCCGCGACCGCACGTCCCAGCGGATGGGTCGACGACGCCTCGAGCGTGTAGGCGATCTTCAGAACGTCTTGCTCGGTGGCACCGTTGAAGCAGACGACGTCAGTAACCTTGGGTCTTCCGGTCGTTAGCGTTCCCGTCTTGTCGAAGGCGATGGTCTTGACCTTGGTGGCGATGTCAAAGTAGGCACCGCCCTTCACCAGCACACCGCTCTTCGCGGCACGCGTAAGCGCCGAGACGAAGGAAACCGGGGTCGAGATCACCAGGGCGCACGGGCACGCCACCACCAGCAACGAGAGGGCGCGGTACACCCAGTCGTGCCACACCTCGCCCCTGAAGCCCGTGACGAGGCTTACGACCAGCGGTACCGCGATGCCAACGATGAGGGCGCCACAGATGACGATGGGCGTGTAGGAAGCGGCAAAGCGATCGACGAAGCTCTCGTAGGGCGCCTTCTCGGCCTGAGCACCCTGGACCATCGATATGATGCGTGCCAGCGTCGTGCAGTCCTCGTCTGCCGTCACCTCGATGTCGACTGCCGTGCTTGTATTGAGCGAGCCCGCGTAGACGTCCGAGCCTTCCCCCTTGTCCTGGGGAATGCTCTCCCCCGTCACAGGCGCCTCGTTGAATGACGATGAACCGTGCAGGATGACGCCATCAAGCGGAACGCGCTCGCCCGGAAGTATGCGGATGCGCTGGCCCTCCTCGACGAGCTTTACGTCGACGTCAGAGGTATGGCCGTACTCGTCGATGACATGAGCCACATCGGGCGTGAGGTCCATAAGCTCCTTGATCGAGCCGGACGTCTTGCGCATCGACCAGCCTTCGAGCCACTCACCGATCTGATCCAGGAAGATGACGATTGCGGCGTCGCGAAAGACATCGGTGTCCCCCATGAAGCCCATGATGAGACCACCGATGACGGCAATGGACATCAGGACGTTCATGTCAGCGGTGCGGCGGCGCAGGGATGCCCACGCCATAGGTGCGACGAAGACGAGACCGGCCAACGCGGCAATCACGTAGAACGAAATCGCGCGATTTGGGTCGGCAAAGAGAAACTCGGTCATCAGGCCCGCAACAATCGATACGCCCGAAGCGCTCATGAGCAGGGCCTCACGGTTCTCCACTATCCAAGGACGCTCCGCCTCAAGGCGCTCGCGCTCGTCATCGGTGAGCTCGAGGTCTTGTCCGCACGAGCGCACGCAGGCGAGCACCTCGCGCTTGCAGTCATCGATCAGCACATTTTTTTCGGCAACGACCTCAAGCGTTGCCGTCGCATAAACGAGACGCGCGTCCTCGACGCTCGAAAGGGCGCGAACGGCATTCTGCGTGCCAAGTGCGCAGTTGGGACAGTCAACGCCCAGCACGTGATAGGAGAAGCTTGGCTTCTCATGCAGCTGATGCTCATCTGCGGCATGGTGATCATGGTCGCAGCAACAGTGGTCATGGTCGTGGTCGTGATCGCAGCCGCAGTGGTCGTGGCAGTGGTCGTGGTCGCAGCAATGCTCATGATGCTCGTGACCGTGCTCGTGGTCGCAGTGGTCGTGCTCGTGGTCGCAGCAATGCTCATGATGCTCGTGACCGTGATGTTCGTGGCCGGCACCATCATGGTGAGCAGCATGACCATGGGTTGCATCAGACACGTTCTGGCCCATGACCTGATCCTCGGCCGTCAACAGCTCGCTCGCAGTCATGTTACTCTCCCTCCACTGACACCGCTTCGGCAGCGTGCTCGAGACCAACCCTCATGAGCGTCGCCACATGCTCGTCGGACAACGCGTATATGACCCGCTGCCCCTCTCTCCGCGCAAACACCAAGCCCCGGTCACGCAGCAGCCTAAGCTGATGCGAAATGGCAGATTGTGTCACATGGCAGATGTCCTTGAGCTCGGACACGCTCTTGCTTTCGACGCACAGCGCCGACAGGATCTGAAAGCGTGTGTAGTCGGACAGCGCATCAAATATCTGCGTTGCCTCGTAGACGATGTCCTCGTTTGACAAGTAGCTCTCGATGAGCTCGTCAACTTCGACCGTATGCCCTTCTCGCATGAAAGACTCCTTTGGTTGTTGTTTGAGAATAATATATGAGCATTTGTTCATATTTTCAAGCTATTTCTGCCATTTCGGCAAAATTGGCCTCTCAGCGAACGCGAGCCAATCCCAAGCGTATGCGACGAGCCCAACGAGCGGCACGTGGAGCATAGTTGCGCCACGATGCATGGGCAGGACAACCTGCCAGCGATAACCTCAGGCTGTCTGCCCTGTGTGCGCATGCTCGAGTGTGTATGGCAAGGTGAACAATGGGTATAACGTTGAGTATGAAAAGACAAAGCATCATAGACCATCTTTTGTTCGTGCTCGTCGAAGTCGCGCTCTTTGCGCTGCTCATCGGGTGTGCGGATGCCAGCCTGCAAGGCGCTGGCCTCCTTACGTGCTGTGGGGCCATAGCTTCAACAAGCCTTCTCGTAACGGCCATCGTGCTTCACGGGCGGCTCGTGCAAAGCGATCGTAGGCAAAAAGGCATCCATGCGCAGCGCACCGTAACGACGTACGAGCCAGCTCCAGGCGAGCAGAACGTCACCGCCTTAGGCGTACGGTCCGACAGCACCGGCGGCCCAGAGAACAGCCCCGCTGGCAATCCATCGGTTTCCGCTCTCGACACGCCCGTGCTCATTAACGACAGCACCCTTGCTCTCGAGGCCGCGTCGGATACGGGTGATTCTCAGACTCCAGATGATGAGGCTCTCTCCCCCTCCCAGCAACTGGAGGAGGTGTCTCCCGCAAAGCAGAAGGGTCATTTTGACTTCTCCGCCTTCTGCGATGACCTGGTTGCCTCCAGCGATCCCATCGCACAACTCAAGCAGCTGGTTGGCGACATCCGCACACGAGAGGCGGACAACACGTCAGGCATCGATGAGCCCACGGGCATCGAGCGCTACGCGGCGCGCATGCTCGAGGAAGCAGGGCTGTTTGCCAAGGACGTGAAGCTTCCCGACCTCACGGCGACGCGCCTCGCCTCTTCGGGCATGCTGTACCTGCGTTGTGGGGATCCTCAGATTCCCTATCTGGCAAAGCTGCGCATCATCAGGCTAGAGGCCGCCCTCAATGCCATTCGCTTTGCCCATGCGTCCCTACCCCATGACGCCAGCATCAAAGACGCGTACCTGCTCAACCAGGGACTCGCGCGCTCCATCGTCGCGCAGGCGGCACCCATCGACGAGCCCTTCACGCCATCCGAGGATGATCCATGGCCAGAGGGCGAATGGACCGTCCGGTACGGCATATCGCACGCCATCGAGACGCTGCAGCTGCCCTACCGCCTCACCGCGCGCTATCGCACCAACGTCGCCGACGGCAACGTGGCAATCGAGATGGACCTGACGCCTGCCGAGCTGTTTCCCTCCTCCTGCTACGTAGAGGGGCTCGGCATCGTCCCTAGCACCGGCGACATGCGCCAGCAGGCTGTTGCCGACTACACGCTACGGCTCGCCTTGCTTTTGGCTGCAAGCGCTTTTCGCTGCTCCAACAAGATCAAGCACGTATGGGTCGCCGTCGTCAATACGCTGCCCACGCGTCGGAGCTGCTATCTCTCAGTGGACTTCGACCGCTGGCGCTTCTCACATATTGACCTCACGGACCTCGGGGACCTCGCCGAGACGTATCGAGCCTTTGCTCCGGTGATGCGCTATGAGGGCGGCTGGCTGCGTGCCGTGAAGCAAAGCTTCCATCTTGAGGAGGAGCGCTTCTGCCCCAAGAGGCGTTACCTGCCCGTATCGCTCTCCTCGCGCCGCCTCGACGAGCACACGGCAAAGTCGCTCGGCACCGATCATGTCTCGGGCCTCTCCATAGAGGAAGGCGACGGCCGCACGCTGGTAGCCAATGCCATCATGATGAGGCTCATACCCGAAGACGATGCGAAGGCCACCGAGCGCAACGTCCGTACGGTCATGAACCTCGCGGGCGATGATCCCGACCCGACCGTTCGCTCTGCGGCGGAACGAGTCGTCCGCAAGCTCGTCGATGGTTCTCTGGGGACGGACGCACTCACGTTAGGCGAAGAGTTCGTACGTGGTGACACCCTTACCCGCGCCAACGACCGTGCCAAAGAATGCCTTATGAAGCAGCGGCCCGACCAGGCAATCGCCGCGCTTGCGCCCGTTATGCGCCAGATTGACGATGCGCAGCTCTACGACGATAGCCCATCAGTCATCTACCGCTACTTCAACTCGTACATCGAACGCGCCATGTTCAATCGCATGCACGCAGAGGAGAGCACGGCTGCCGTCATGCTGGTTCCCGACGCCTATTACGAGGGACACCTGTTGCTCTCCATCCTCAACCTCATGCGCGGGTCGCACGAGGAGGCCCTGCGTCACGCACAGCGACTGGTGTCACTCGCTCCGTTGGATACTCGGGCTCGCTTGCACATGGTCAAGTGCCTCGAGGTGCTCGATCGTGACGACGAGGCCATCGCCCAGCTTGTGGAGCTGCTCGAGAAGGCCCACGACCCACAGGGAGTCGGACTGGCCTACTATCGTATGGCGTTCTTCCAGTGGAAGCGCGGCAAGGTGGCTGCGGCACAAGCCTGCTATCAGCTTGCCATGCGCCTACTGCCCGATGCCATGCCCATGATGGCAATGGAGCTCTCGGTGCTTATGATCCAGAACCCCGATGCGCTGCAGGCTGAAGTCTCCGACCAACAGATCGAGGATGCCTTGGCTGCCAATGGGATTCCTCTCGCGCCGACCGATCGCACTTCCGAGATCTTCTATGACTGCGCTCGTGCCTCACTCGACGCCGAGGTGTTTCCAGTCGCACGAAACTTCGCTCGGGTCATGGCCGCCTTCACGAACGATGACATCATCACTGGCATTGCCGGGTCACTCGAGGACGAGCCCGACCGGTAGAATCCAGCCCAAAGAGCACGAGCGACCAACGCTCTGACGATGGTCGCTCGCTTTGTCTGCCTTCCCATGTGACAGGAATGGTCAAGCAAGGGCACGCATGGAAGCTGCGGTCACCTTACTCCTCGGCAGATTCCTCCACCTGCTCGACTGGCACGTAATAGAAGTTGCCGTCGGGCAGCAGCCCTCCTACCGAAGCAGGATTCTCGTCATAGAGAACCTGAAGGTATCCGGAGACCGCCTTGCGCATCTCAGCTCCGCGGATGCAGACGGGATGGCATGCGGGCAGGGAGCCTTCTGTCGCCATGGCCTCACTGAGGATGCCCGCCTGCGTCACAAGCGGTATGGCCGTGATGGGATCCTTGGCAGCGATTTCGGTCGATTCCTCCAGCTGCGCAAGGAAGTCCTCCACCACCTCTGGGTGACGCTTGAAGAACTTGTTGCGCACAACGACTACACCGGTTACCCAGCGACTCCCATCCACCATCTTCTCATCCCATAGACTGCTCACGTCAAAAGCCTGACGGAGCCTATCGTCTTGGGCCACAGCCGCAGCCGCCTCCGGCTGTGGCAGGACGGCGACGACCTTCTTGTCAGCCTTGAGCTTTGCCGCAAGCTCCGCTGAGTTGGGGTCGTACTCGAGCGTCACCTCATCCGTGAGGCCATTGAGATCGAGAATCTTCTTGAAGACTGTCACGAAGGAGTCTGACTGGTCGTTTACGTAGACGGTCTTACCCGCCAGGTCCTCGATCGACTTTACCTTCTTGCTGCCCGTCACAACACCTGCCCCTCCCAGGGCATTGACGCATACGACCTTGATCTTCCCCTTTTGCTGGTTGTACAGCATCGCCGCGGACGAAGGCGGGAGAATCGCTATGTCGACGCGCTCGTCAATGATGGCCTGACTGACCTGGTCAAAGGTCCCGGCGACCGCCATAATGTAAGGGACGTCCAGCTCGCCGCTGCTGATCTTGCTGGCAAACGAGGCCATGCCCACCGAGCTTGCGCCCTTGGGGAAGGCGACGCTCACCTTGAGCTCATCGCTATTCACGGCGGCTACCGCTGGATTGCCTGTCTTGTCCTGGCTTTCCTCCGTCGGCTGTTGCCCGCAGGCAGACAGGGAGATTGCACTACACAGGCATACTGTCACCAGAACCAATGCGAAACGCCATGTCCTGGCAAACCTCTTGAGCATATGATCGGCGTCCTTCCAACAAAGCACACGGCAACAAAACTACGTGCCTTCACACACCAGCAGACATGACATCGATTGTCATGCATTTTCTACTTTACCTTTGCGCTATGGATTTTTCCATACGGGAGAAGGCAGCGCACCGAAGCTGCCCATATGGGGCACGGAGCTCGGCTGGGTGAGCGCCGCGACGACACGAGCGCAAAGCGGGACACGGACACGGGAGTTGTGCAGTCACCAAATCCTACCATCTTCCTGCGCAAATGCTGCTACCATGATATCCACCTGACACAAGGGTGCACACACCCAAAGAGAAGGAGGAGCAAGGATGGCAGGGACGCGTGTCGCCGTCATCGGCATCATCGTCGAAAACGACCAGTCGGTCGATCAGCTCAACGACATACTTCACGAGTACGGCCAGCATATCATCGGCCGAATGGGCATCCCCTATCGCCAAAAGGGCATCAACATCATCAGCATTGCCATCGACGCATCGCAGGACGTCATCTCCGCACTGGCTGGCAAGGTGGGCAACCTTCCCGGCGTCAGCGCCAAGACGGCATACTCGAACTTCGTGTCCGAAGCCTGACGGTCTTATCATGGACGCAAGAACTAAGGAGCTCATCGAGGAGCTTGCGCAGGAGCACACGCTTTCGGCCGGCGGCTACGAGCATCTCGTCCGTCATCAGGATGAGCAGTCGGCAGCACTGCTGGCAGAGCATGCCACGGCGGTGCGCAAGAGGGTCTATGGCACCGACGTATACGTGCGGGGCCTCATCGAGTTCTCGAGCATTTGCAAGAACGATTGCCTCTACTGCGGGCTACGTGCCAGCAACCATTCCTGCCAACGATATCGTCTCTCGCGCGAACAGATTCTCTCTTGCACGGACCTCGGCTATGACCTCGGTTTTCGCACCTTCGTACTGCAGGGTGGCGAGGACGGTTGGTTCGATGACGACAGGCTCTGCGACATCGTCCAGGCCGTACGCGCTCAGCATCCCGACTGCGCGATCACGCTCTCGGTAGGCGAACGCCAGCGCGAGAGCTACGCACGTCTGCGCGAGGCTGGGGCTGACCGCTACCTGCTGCGGCACGAGACTGCCGACCCAGACCACTATGCACGGCTGCATCCGACGTCGATGTCCTTCGACAACCGCATGCGCTGCCTCTACGACTTACGCGATCTGGGATACGCGGTCGGCGTGGGCATGATGGTGGGATCGCCTTACCAGACGCCGGCACATTTGGCTCGCGACCTCGAGTTCATCGACGAGTTCAAACCGGAGATGTGCGGCATCGGCCCGTTCATCCCCCACCATGCGACACCCTTTGCAAGCATGCCCGCCGGAACGCTTGAGCAGACCTGTTACCTGCTTTCGATCATCCGTCTGATCCATCCCCCGGTACTCCTGCCCGCAACGACCGCGCTGGGCACCATCGATCCGTTTGGCCGCGAAAAGGGAATGCTTGCCGGGGCAAACGTAGTCATGCCCAACCTATCCCCCACCGATGTGCGCAGCAAGTACCTGCTCTATGACGGAAAGATCTGCATGGGCGACGAGGCAGCCGAATGCCACCGCTGCCTTGAACTGCGCATGGAACGCGTCGGCTACCACGTGGTAGTCGACCGCGGCGACCCCAAGGCGGCCATCGCCTAGAAGAACCGCGACAACCTCGCTGTACCGCCCATGAAAGGAGACCATTGTGAGCCTCAACGATACGCCTTCGGGCGAACGTACGCAGATCGCCTTCTTTGGCGTGAGGAACGCAGGAAAGTCCAGCCTGGTCAACGCCGTCACGGGGCAACCGATGGCCGTGGTCTCGGATGTCGCGGGTACGACAACCGACCCTGTGCGCAAGGCCATGGAGCTGCTCCCCCTTGGGCCCGTGGTGATTGTTGACACCCCGGGCATCGACGATGAGGGCGCCTTGGGCGAAATGCGCGTGGCAACGACGCGCAAGGTCCTTTCGACCTGCGACGTTGCCGTATTGGTGGTCGACGCGACAAGCGGCCTGTGCAAGGCTGACCTCGACCTGCTCGAGCTCTTCGCGGATCGTCAGGTACCCTGCGTCGTGGCCTACACCAAGTGCGACCTGCTCGGACAGGACAGCGCTCCAGCACAGACCGTTGCGGGCGCATCGGTCTCGATACTGGTCAGCTCGCAGACCGGCCAAGGCATCAACGAGCTCAAGGAGGCGTTGGCGCGCCTGGGCACATCTGGTGCACCAGAACCGCATCTCATTGCCGATCTCCTCTCCCCTGGCGACATGGTCGTACTCGTCGTGCCCATAGACTCGGCTGCTCCCAAGGGAAGACTCATCCTGCCGCAGCAACAGACCATCAGGGACACCCTCGAGGCAGGCGCGAGCGCACTTGTGGTTCGCGACGCCGAGCTCGCGCAGACGCTCGCCTCGATGCCAACGGCCCCGAGAATGGTGGTCACCGACTCGCAGGCCTTTGGCAAGGTCGCGCGTGTCGTACCTCAGGAGGTGCCGCTCACCTCGTTCTCCATCCTCTTCTCCCGGTACAAGGGCGACCTGGCATTGCAGGTGGCTGGAGCCAGGGCGATCGATGGCGTCTCGGACGATTCTCGCATACTGATCTGTGAGGGGTGCACACACCACCGCCAATGCGAGGACATCGGCACGGTCAAGATGCCGCGATGGGTGCGTGAGCACACGGGCGCCAACCCCACCTTTAGCTTCACCTCCGGTGGCGATTTCCCGCTCGACCTCTCTTCTTACGACCTCATCATCCACTGCGGCGGGTGCACCCTTGGGGCTCGCGCCATGCGCAGCCGCATCGAGCGAGCCGCAGGGCAGGGCATCCCCATCACAAACTATGGGGTTGCCATTGCGCATATGCACGGCATCCTCCCCCGTGTCATAAAGCCGTTCCCAGAGTGTGCCAGACAGGACTAACCGCACAATTGGCATCTGGCTGTCTAGAAGACCGAGATGATGGGTATCTCTAATAGTTAGATAAGACTAACTTTTTTAGAGAGGAGACACCATGCCTCTTGAGGTCATACTCGGTTTGGCAATACCCTTTGCAGGAACGACTCTCGGCGCCGCCTGCGTCTACCTTCTTCACGGAGAGCTTTCAAAGGCCCTCGAGCGCTCCCTCACGGGGTTTGCGGCGGGCGTAATGGTTGCGGCATCGATATGGAGCCTGCTGCAACCAGCCATGGACGAGAGCGCACATCTGGGAAGGCTTGCCTTTTTTGCCCGCAGCAATTGGCTTTTGGGCGGGCACGCTCTTCCTGCTGTTGCTCGACAGCGTCATTCCCCACCTGCATCGCGGGGCAGACGAGTCGGAGGGACCGCACACTCGCCTTGCCCGCACCACGCTCATGGTGCTCGCCGTTACGCTGCACAACATTCCCGAAGGAATGGCGGTGGGAGTCGTCTTTGCAAGCTGGATGGCAGGTACCACCTCAATCACCCTTGCAAGCGCGATGACCCTTGCCCTTGGCATCGCGATACAGAACTTCCCCGAGGGCGCCATCATCTCGCTTCCCCTGAGAGCGGAAGGAGCCAGCAAGACTCGTGCGTTTCTCGGAGGCTTTGCCTCGGGAGTCGTCGAGCCGCTGGGAGCGGCCCTCACCATCCTTGCGGCAAGCCACATCGTGCCACTCCTCCCCTACCTGCTGGGATTTGCAGCTGGGGCAATGATGTACGTTGTGGTCGAGGAGCTGGTTCCCGAAATGAGCGCCGGCGAGCACTCCAACATCGGAACGGTCCTGTTTGCCGCAGGCTTCACACTCATGATGGCCCTAGACGTCGCCCTCGGGTAGGCGGTTGCGCTTCATACGGTCCTGAGGCATGGGAGGGGACACGCATGGAAACCCGCGGGTCGAACGAGGGTTTCCCGCGTGTCCCCTCCCATGCCGCAGGGCCGTCCGATGAGCATGAAAACGTGCGCGAACCTCTTCTCGCCGTTTTTTCTTTCCTGGTCTACCACTCGCGACTCGCGACGGCAAAGGGGTCATG
>JAGAVX010000085.1 GCA_017941705.1 Atopobiaceae bacterium | reverse complement strand
GAGCGGCCCTTAGGCCATGCGGATCTGGACGAGGGCGTTCTTGCCGCCGGGGACGGCACCCTTGACGAGCATGAGGTTCTGCTCGGCATCGATGCGGACGAGCTTGAGGTTCTTGACCGTCACGCGCTCGTCGCCCATGTGGCCAGCCATGTGCAGACCCTTGCGCACGCGCGCGGGGTAGGCGCACTGACCGATGGAACCGGGCTTGCGCTGGTTGCGCGAGCCGTGGGTCATGGGTCCACGAGAGAAGTTCCAGCGCTTGATGGTGCCCTGGAAGCCCTTGCCCTTGGAGGTGCCGGTAACGTCGACTGCCTTGACGTCGGCAAAGTCGGCAACGGTCACCTGGTCGCCGGTGGAGTGCTTCTCGCCGTTCTCGACGCGGACCTCGCGCAGATAGCGCACCGGCTCGACGCCCTGAGCGGCAAAGTGGCCAGCGAGCGGCTTGTTGACGTGCTTGGCGGAGATGTCACCAAATCCGATCTGAACGGCGTCATAGCCGTCAGTCGCCTTGGTCTTGACCTGCGACACCGTGCAGGGGCCTGCCTGAATGACCGTGACGGGCACGACGTTGTCGTCCTCGTCCCAAACCTGGGTCATCCCGATCTTGCGGCCGAGAATCATGTTGACCATTGCTGGTCCTTTCCTTCGGCGGTCATGGGACATCGTGTGTGAGCGCACCCTGCGCCCTCCCCAGCGGACCGCATCCGACGTATACCACTGCCTGCAGTTTTGTTAGTGTCACCCCGCGAGCAGGTGTCCCTACACAGGATGGGACATGCGGTCGAGACATAACTCCGCCACAGTTCAGCAGCTTTTCTAGTTTAGTTGCCCACGGGAGCGATACGCCCGGACACGTGGTTTTCACAAACTCTTCACTGATGGGACAGGCTGCGGGCAGCAGCGACGAGCCGGGCCCCGCATATACAGCACGCGGGGCCCGGCTCGTCATCCACTCAAGAGGATGTGCGACGTACGCCCTATCCCCTACGACGACGCTTGATGCCCAAGCTTGCCAGGATGAGGCCGCCAGTGACAAGCGCGCCCATCAGCGCCACGGGTGTCGAGTCTCCCGTCTTGGCAAGTGTCGCCTTGCTCGAAGACGAGCCGCTCGACTTTGTCTTCTTTGCCGTGGCAGCGCTCTCCCTCTTTTCGGCCTTCTTCTCCCATTCGGCCACAAAGGTATGATCCTCGACGACCTCGTAGGACTCTCCGGCCTTGTGCTCGGAGCCCTTCCAATACAGGAAGGTGTAGCCGTCTCGTACAGGCGTGGGCATCGTGATGAGCGTGCCTTCCTTGTAGGGGGTCGTCACGGGCTTGGTGGACCCATTGAGGCTTCCGCCGGCGGGATCGAAGGTAATCGTGTACGTACGCCCAGTTGCCGCTATCGTGCGTACCTCCACATGCTCCTTGTCACGCTTGCACATGCGTTGCTCAAGCCCATCCTCTGTCTCGGTCGGCTGCTTGACGATGGTCCACTCTCCCCACTCATGCCCCAACGCGGCAACCGGCTCGGTCTTGGTCTCGCCGCAGAGCGTGCATTCGAAGGTACGCACGCCCGGCTCGGTGCAGGTGGGCTCGGTCGTAACGACACCGGTGCCCCACGCATGCGCGCCAGGATCGACGTCAACGTCCTCGACCGTCTTGGTCTGAGTCGCAAAGGCTGGATTGGCAAAGGTCGCTGTATAGGTGGTCTCGCCCTTCGATACGCAGGTCGCGGGCTTGGTCACATCGGCGGTCGTGGCGACCTCCTCGGTCTCCGCATGGGACGGGTCGTCTTTGCAGACCCTGCTTGCCGTCACCGTCGCGTTGTCCTCGGACCACTCGTAGGTGGGCTCGCCCCAGTCGTGAGTGTGCGCCGGCACGAAGGTCGCCTTGACCTCCACGTCCGCGTACGGCATCTCGAACGTAGTGGAGGACGCCGTCGCATCGGCAAGCTCCGCCCCGCCCGAGACGACCACCCATTCCTTGAAGGCATAGCCCTCCGCCGGCGTAGCGGTGAGTGTCACCGTCTCCTCGGCAAGGCTCCTCTCCAGGTCGGCCGAAGCCGTGCCGTTGCCGTCGTTGCTCACGGTGATGTCCCAGCCATCGACCCAGCCGTTGGCCTCGACGCGGTAGAAGGTCTCCTTGCCGTAATCGCCACTGGCAATGTGCGTACGGGTGTAGCCGACACTGGGAACGCCATAGGCACCGTCAAGATAGTCCGAGTCGCCGATGGACACGGCATCGCCGTCCTCGACGGTATCGTACTTGCGCCTGTCCCACACCTTGCCCGTGCTCTCGCTGGTGGACATGTGGAACTCGCCTCTCTTGCCGCGGTCCCGAACGTCTTTTGCAGCCTCGTACACCTTTGTGTAGGCGTCATTGATCATGCCCTGCACCTGCGCGGTCTTGGGTTTGCTGTAGGTCACCGAGGCACTGTCGTCGTAGACCACCTTGCCGTCGCCATAGCCGGCCTGCATACCGCCAGCGCCTGTAAGGTGCACCGCTCCAGTCACATACGAGACGCTGTTGTCCACGGTGTTGTCGATATAGACGTCCTTGGGCTCGACCTTGGGAATCGTCACGGCAATGATGGCCATGATGCCCATATACGTCTCGCCGCCCTCACGCGTGCCGGCGTAGTTGCCCTGGTCAGAAAGCGTTCCTCCCCCGGTCACGTCCAGCTCGGTGTCGAAGGAGGACCCGCCCGCCACAGCCGCAAAGCTGTCCTCGCCGTCAACGAGGCGCACGTACGCGTAGTACGTCTTGCCCGCCTCGAAGACCGTGGATGCGTCGAGCGCCTCGTCATCCGCAAGTGAGCCCGACGTCACCCAGCGGACGCTAGCGCCTCCGAATGGCGTCACGCTGGAGTCGAGACTGTAGCCCGCGCCATCAGGCAGCGTGAACTTAGGCGCAGTGGCGGCAGTGCTGCCCGCAGTCGGCACGGCGATGGCAATGGACGCAGTCTCCAGTCCAAAGGTGGCTTCGGCCTCGAGGTCTGTTCCCGCAACGAGCGTGATGGTGCTGTCGTGTGAGATGCTACCCGTGCCATCGGCCTTCCTCGTCCACCAACGATTGAGGCTATAGCCGGCATCCGGCACGGCTTCGGCGGTGACCTGCGCACCCCTTGCCCACGTGCCCTTGCACTCGGTGCCATAATCCGAGCCATTCACCTTGATCGTGCCGTGGCCTGGCGTCGATATGCGCAGGTCGACGGTCGTGGGTTCCGTAGGCGTCACGAGCACGTTTGCCCATCCCTCGCTTACCTCGAACTCTACATAGTTGCCATCGACAAGCTCGTACTCGGTGCGATTGATGACTCGTAGCTGACCACCATCTTGAACCGCAGCCCCCGCGACGGCGTAGCTGCTGCCATCTTGGAACGTATAGCCCTTGTCGGCAAGAAGGACGATGGTCAGAGCATACTTCTGTCCAGCCTCGACGTCTGTGTAACGGTTGATCTCCGTCGAACTCGAATCACCCAGGACCCAGTACGCATTGCGAAGCGAACAATGCGAACCGGCAGGGATGCTCACGACACCCTCCGCGTCAACCTCCTTGTCACCCGCTGCGGGCGGTGTGACCGTGATGCTGGCGGAGTCGACGGTCGTGGCCTGAGCGGTCAGCCTGGGCGCCTCGGCCTCTGCTGCCGTCACAGGAGCGTGCTCCGGGTCATCAGGCGCCTCCACAGCCGGCACAGCTTCTTGTGTGGGCTCATTCACGGAAGAAGCGTCCTCTGAAAGGCTCTCCTCATCGGCCTCGGCTGCAGGCTCTGCATCGGGAGCGTTCGTAGCCTCAGGCTCGAGCTCGGGTTCGGGTTCGTCCAAAGCCTCGATCTGCTCGACCTCCTGTGGTGCCTGCTCGACTACGGCAGCTTGCTCCGGCAGGGTTGCGTCCTCTGCCAGTGCATTAAGGGGCACCAGCCCGACCACAAGGGCAAACGCAACAAACGCTGCCAACGGTCTGTTTGACAGTCGCCTCATATGCGGACCTACTCTCTTTAGTGACAACAAGACAGTCTGATTGATACTCAAAGCAGCCGACACGACAAGGCTAGTTTTAGGATAGGTGGCCTTTTACCTGCTGTTTTGCAAGTGTGCCTGTAATACCCCACCACTGCGGCAAAGCTCGGCTACTTTCCAGCTTGACCAGCCCGCAGACTGTCTCCGCCCACTGTTCCATAGTATGATTGGCACGTTGAAGGAGGTGTGCCTTGGGTGCCAAAAGACTGCTTGCCCAGCCGCGGCTCTATGTGGCCGTCCTCACCTTCATGAGCTTCCTGCTTTGCTCCACCGGATGGCTTCAGTGGCTGTACCACCTGACGGGGCTCGTCTCAGCAAAGTCGGTCGACATGCTCACCATGGGCGTAGGCTACCTCATGCAGGCTCTGGGCACGGGGACCTACGCACTGCAGGGGTTCCGGACGAGACGTTCGTGCAGTCCCTACCTGCTCAGCGTTTGCGTGGTGGGCTACGCGCTCTCGCTTGCGCCCGCAGCTCTTGCTCCGAGCCTCGCCCCCACCCTTGCCTTTGGCTATCTCGCCAACCTTCTCTGCGGATTTCTACAGGGGCACTACCTCTTTTGTCTTGCGCGCTTTGTCGACGAGCCCCACAGGGGCATGACGTTTGGGAGCGCCTATGCCGCGTCGACCGTCGCGAGCTGGATTCTGTCATCTTTCGCGGGAGGAACGCTGACGAAAGGCATGCTTGGGCTGTGCACCTGCACGCTTCTCGCGGCGCTTACGCTTCTTCTGATACGCAACCCCCTTGTAGACATGCCGGAGGAGCCCAGCCAAGTCGATGGGACCGACCTGCGTGCGCTCGCGCTTGCCTGCATGGTTGTCGCACTCATGAGCCTGACCAAGGGCATTGGCTTCAACTTTCCCGCGGCAGACCTCAACGGGGGCGTGAGCCTGGAGCTGACGCGCCTGCTTTACGGCCTTGGGCTGCTTGCGGCTGGGCTGGTGAGCGATCGCAGCAGGCCGTACGGAGCGCTCTGTTGCGCCAGCGCCCTCGTGACCCCGTTCCTGATGCTCTCACTTTCGGGCGCATCCGCACCCAGCACCCTCCTTTGGGCCCTTGGCTACTTCCTCTCCGGGTTCTTCACGGTCTTCAGGGTTCTTCTGTTGACTGACATGGCCAGCGACCAGCGTCTGCACGCCCTGGCAGGGCTGGGCCTTCTCTTTGGCCGCGCTGGAGACGCCTTGGCGGTGATCGTCTATTCGCTGCTCGGTGAGTACCCGTTAGCGCTCATCACGGTCTCCGCGGTGCTCTTCTCCCTCTCCGTCGTCCTGTTCTTCGTGCTATTTCAGCAGCACTATGTCCCCACCCACGACGAGAGGCCGAGCGAGAAAGAGATCTTTGAGCGCTTTGCCATACGGCACGACCTCTCCTCGCGCGAGTGCGAGGTGCTTCAGCTGGTTCTTGCCGACCGCTCGAACGCCGAGATCGCCGCTGAGTTGTTCGTGTCCGAGGCAACCGTCAAATATCATGTGCGCAACCTGCTGAGAAAGACCGGCTGCAAGCGCCGTCTCGAGATTCGCGCGAAGCTTTACGACCAGACGTAGTCGGTCGAACCAACGGTGCGCCCAGACGGTATGACCCGAACCGACGGACACGGGAGTCCCCGCCGGAAGGGTTGAAAAGGGGCCTCCCAAGCCGCACAATGTCTTCTTTCCACGGATGACGGCGCGCGGCGCCACGAGGGACGGGAGGCCCCGGATGAGCAAGG
>JAGAVX010000084.1 GCA_017941705.1 Atopobiaceae bacterium | reverse complement strand
GCTGCGCGCCAGCTACGATTGGCGCTTGATACGAATGTCAAGGTCAAGCGACTGCGTAATAAGAATAAGATTGAGATCGAGTTTGCTACCGAAGAGGATCTCGCACGGTTGGTTGAGCAACTATCTAAAGTGAGCATGAGCGGAGGCGAGTAAAGTGCGTATCGTAAAGAGGATCAGAAATGATGCAATCCTGCTAGCGCTGGTATGTGTAGCTGGGTACGTTGCATATCAGGTTTTGCTTGATGACCATGCCAAGCAAGGAGTCAGGGATCTGACTGATACGGTTGTTGATTCGTACAATAGCCTCACGAAGATGGTTGATGACCATATTGGGACCATAATGGACGAAGAAGCAGTTGTCCAGAACAAGCTGACCATCAAGCAAGCATGGGCAGACCTAGGATACTAGAACAACTGTTCGTTTTACTTCACGTCAGTTTGTGTGGTAACACAAAAAGAAACTCCCCGGTATGCTGTGCCGGGGAGTTTCTTTGTCACGTATGGGAATCGCTTATCGCATACGCTGCTTTAGCTGCCCGCACGCCGCGTCGATATCCTGCCCGCGGGACTGGCGGATAGTGGCCTCGACACCCACGCTGGCAAGCCTGCGTACGAACTCCCCTGCCCTTGCATCCGACGAAGGTTGGAATCGCGACCCCTTGACCTCGTTGAGCTGGATGATGTTGACGTGCGCAAGGTTGTCACGGCAGAAGTCGCAAAGCGCACCAAGCTCGTCCTCGGTATCGTTCACACCGCGAATGAGCGCGTATTCGTATGTCGGCCGACGCCCCGTCTTGTCTACATATTCGCCCATGACCTCGTAGAGGTGCATCAGCGAGTACTTGCGTACGCCCGGCATGAGGGCGTTGCGCGTGCGCTGAACGGCCGAGTGGAGCGAGACCGCGAGCGTGAACTGCTCCGGCTCGTTTGCAAACCTCTTGATTGCGGGAATAACACCGCAGGTAGAAACCGTAATATGACGCGCGCCGATGCCAAGCCCGTCAGGTGAGTTGAGCTTGCGCATCGCAGCGAGCGAGGCGTCGTAGTTCATGAAGGGCTCACCTTGGCCCATGAGGACAACGCTGGTCACGCGTGTGTCAAAGTCGTCACGTACGTGCATGACCTGGTCGTAGATCTCGGCAGCCGTGAGCGAGCGAGTGAGACCAGCTGCTCCCGTCGCGCAAAAGGCGCATCCCATGGCACAGCCCGCCTGAGAAGAGACGCATACGGCAAGCTTGTTTCCGCTCGGCATACCCACGCACTCTACGGCGGTTCCATCCGCATAGCGAAGGAGATATTTCCTGCTTCCGTCCTCAGAGACCTGTCGTGCGGCCTGCTGTACGCCTCCAAGTGTAAAACGGCTGCTCAGCGTCGCACGAAGAGCCTTGGGGAGGTTCGTCATGTCATCAAATGACGTCGCGCCCTTCTCCCAGACCCATTCTTCGATTTGCTTGGCGCGAAACGCCGGCTGTCCAAGCTCCTTGAGCGTATCTACGAGCTGACCACGTGTCAGCGTGCGAAGATCGATAGGATCGACTCCCACATCGGGGTTGTTTCTGGCTTCTTGCATGTTTTCTGCCCTCTTCTTGGTTCGTCTATGTATGTGGGGGTTACCATCATTCACAGGACTTGCGCTCAAAAAGTGAGTCTAGCGCAAGCTTGGTAGCAAAGGAGTTGCCCATGGAGGCAAACGACGTAACGAAAAACAAGATCGCCGTCCTCGCAGGAGGATGGTCGGACGAGCGCGAAATCTCTCTCAGCTCTGGCAAGGCTTGTCAAAAAGCGCTGCTAGATGCAGGTTTTTCTCAAGTTGACCTTCTTGATATCGCTGCACCCGGCTTTGTGGGGACGCTTGTGGACGGTAGCTATGACGTGGCTTTCGTGGCCATGCATGGACGCTATGGAGAGGATGGGGCAATCCAGGGAATGCTCGAGATTCTCCATGTGCCCTACACGTTCTCGCACGTCCTGCCGTCTGCCATGGGCACCGCAAAGAACATCGCAAAGATCATGTACCGCACGGCAGGTATCCCCACGCCCGATGGTATGCAGGTACCCCCCGAGCAGGAGCTGACCCAGGACGACCTCGACGAGATGGTCGCACACCTGGGACTTCCGATTTTCGTGAAGCCCGCCACCAATGGCTCAAGCTACGGAATCACTAAGGTGACCAGCGCATCGATGCTCAAGGATGCGATAGACCTTGCACGGGCGGAGAATGACACCGCGCTCGTCGAGCAGTGCATAGAGGGCATGGAGATCACCGTGCCGGTGCTTGGCAACGACGATGCCGAGGCGCTGCCCATTGTCGAGATCGTCACGAATGCCGAGTACTACGACCTCAAGGTAAAGTACGAGCCCGGCGAGCTTCATCACGTGATTCCTGCCCGATTGAGCGAGGACGTCTATGCCAAGGCGCAGGAGTATGCGGTGAGGGCTCACAAGACTCTGGGTTGCAAGGGTGTCTCACGGAGCGATTTCATCGTCACGGCCGATGGCGTCCCCTACATCCTCGAGACGAACACCATCCCTGGCATGACCGAGACGAGCCTGCTTCCCGATTCTGCCCGTCATGCGGGGATAGAGTTCCCCGAGCTGTGCCGCAGGATCGTCGAGCTTGCGCTGGAGGAGAGCAAGTAGGTTGCCCGCAAGTGCCGCTGTTTGGGCAAACGAAGTGACACAAGTAAGGAAACCGCAGGTACATGGTACAAAATGACGCGCAGGAGCTGCTTGGGCGGCTCCTGCTTCCAAAAACGCCAAAAGACATTCGCGCCCAATACATGACGATTGCCGAGCGCGCGCTTGCCACGAGCTACGGGCCTCTTGAGGAGGACTTTGTCTTTCTGGACACCGAGACCACCGGTCTGTCCTTTAAGAACTGCGAGCTCATCGAGATTGCCGCTGCACGTATCAGTGGCAAAGAGGTGGTAGACCGTTATCGCACCTTTGTCCATCCGAGGCAGCCGATTCCCATCGAGATACAAAGGCTCACGGGTATCAGGGAGATCGACGTTCGCGACGCACCTGACGCTGTCGATGCCGTAGCCGGTCTCGTGGACTTTGTCGGCGGGTCGCCTGTCGCAGCGCACAATGCCGTGTTTGACAGGACGTTCATCGAGAAGGTGCCGGGCGGCAAGGATGTCTCGGATACCTGGATCGACACGTTGTCACTGTCCCGTATTGCGCTTCCCCTGCTTACCTCGCATAGCCTTTCGGACCTTGCGTCGGCCTTTGGGTGCGACAGCGTCACGCACCGCGCCATGGATGACGTGGACGCCCTGTGTGGAATCTGGCCGGTGCTTCTTACTGGATTATGCGATCTACCTGCTGGTTTATTGGCAGTGCTTGCGGATATGCACCAGGAGGTTCCCTGGACGTTCAGGCCGATCTTCTCGTATCTGGCGGCAGAGCAAGGGTCCCAGACCTTCTCTCTCAAGTCGGTGCGACATGAGCTGGTCCAGGCATCCGAGCAGCGTCAGCGCACCGATGCGGTAGAAATAGCCCGTCACCTGATTGCTCCGACCGACGACGAGATCAGGGCTGACTTTGGCGACGGCGGCTTGGTGTCGCGCATGTATGAGGCATACGAGCGGCGGCCAGAGCAGGAGGCCATGGCACTCGAAGTCCGCAATGCTCTCGACTCGGCGACACACCGTGCGCTCGAGGCGGGAACGGGAGTCGGCAAGTCGATGGCGTACCTGGTACCCGCAGTCAAATATGCGCAGCTCAACCATGTTACCGTCGGTGTTGCGACCAAGACGAACGCCCTGACCGACCAGCTGGTGTCACACGAGCTGCCGGCCTTGGCCGACGCCTTGCCCGGCGGGGTCTCGTTCATGAGCCTCAAGGGATACGACCACTATCCCTGCCTCAATCGTCTGCAGAGGGCGACCACGGCCGAGCTGCCCCTCGATCGCGTGAGCGGGCATGTGACGAAGGAGTCGGTGGCGTCAGACGTGCTTACGGCAATTGCGGTCACGTACGCGACGGTGTGCCAGACCGTCGACGGCGACCTCGACACGCTGGGTATACGCTGGCGTTTTGTGCCTCGCAGCATGCTCGCGACCACGACGCACGAGTGTCAGCGCACGCGGTGCCCGTTCTTTCCCAACGAATGCCTGGTGCATGGCGCGCGCCGTCGCGCCGCTTGCTGCGACGTTGTGGTGACAAACCACTCGCTGCTGCTGCGCAATGTCATGGCTGATGGACACATACTGCCTCCCATCAGGCATTGGGTCGTCGACGAGGCCCACGGGTTCGAGAGCGAGGCTCGTCGGCAGTGGGCCGTGGAGGTTACGGGTGATGACGTCCGCGCGTCGTTCGAGAAACTTGGCGGTGCCAAGACGGGCACCATACATGCCATCTTTGGCAAGCTAACCGGTCAAGAAGGCGCGACGCTCCCCGTGAGGCTCCTCACCAAGCTTGCTGCCTCCGCATCGCGGGCGACGGTGTCCACGGCAGATGTGTTCGAGGCGCTGCATGATCTGGGCGGTGTCGCAGGACCGAGCGGAGGCTACGACAGCCAGCTTCTCTGGATTGATGACGCAGTTCGCCAGTCTCCCCAGTGGGCCGCTCTCTCCGAGGCTCTGCTCAAGGCGGTCGATCGTCTGAGCGAGGTGGAAAAGGACGCCTCTGAGACCACCGAAGCACTGGTAGACGTGTCGCCGCAGCTTGGGGCCGACCTCAAGGAGGCTGCGGGGTTCGTGACGACCCTCCGCGACGACCTCTCGTTGATAGAAGCTGGTGAGGACCACAGCTACGTGTACTCTGCACGCCTGGCGCGTCGTCGGCGCGACATGTCGAGCGAGGCATTGCTTGCCGAAAAGGTCGACGTGGGTGCGGACCTCGCGACACGCTGGTTGCCCGAGATGATGAGCGTTGCGTTCACCTCGGCGACCATTGCAGTCGGCGACTCGTTTGAGCACTTCAACCATGCTGTTGGCCTTGACCAGCTCGACAAGGAGCGCCACGGGAGCCTGCGCCTTGCATCGAGCTTTGACTATGACCACAACATGTCAGTCGTGGTGTGCAAGGACATGCCCGCGCCCGGTACAAGGAACTACCTCGAAGCGCTCGAGGACCTGCTTTTTGACGTGCATCGCGCTATGGGTGGGTCGGTGCTCACGTTGTTCACCAACCGCCGTGAGATGGAGAGCGTCTACAAGGAGCTTGCTCCGAGGCTTGCGGAAATAGGGCTGCGTGTCGATTGTCAGGAGCGTGGGTCTTCGCCCAGGCGCCTGCGCGAGAGCTTCATGGCTGACAAGAGCCGATCACTCATGGCGCTCAAATCGTTCTGGGAAGGGTTTGACGCTGCGGGTGACACGCTGAGGTGCGTGGTTATCCCCAAGTTGCCGTTTGCCAACCCCAATGACCCGCTGGTGCGCGAGCGCGAGCTGCGCGAGGACCGCTCGTGGTGGCGCTACTCCCTGCCCGAGGCGATTCTCTCTGTCAAGCAAGCTGCGGGACGGCTTATTCGCACCAACACCGACTCTGGCATCGTGGTGTTTGCCGACTCTCGCGTTGCCACCAAGCGTTATGGCAGGCAGTTTGTGAGGTCGATGCCGACGACGTCGTGCGTGCAGCTTGAGTGTGCCAACGTCGAGCGTTACATCAGCATGTGGCGCGCGTCACGCGAGAAGTAACAATCCCGGGCCGTGCATCGGGGACAGGCACCAGCGCACGCGGCCGTGCATCGGGGACAGGGTGCCCTTGCGTGGTGGAGGCAGTTTTCTGCTCAACCACGCAAGGGCACCCTGTCCCCGATGCACGGCCGCGTGCGCTGGTGCCTGTCCCCGATGCACGGCCCGGGATTGTTACTTCTCGCGTGACGCGCGCCACATGCTGATGTAACGCTCGACGTTG
>JAGAVX010000010.1 GCA_017941705.1 Atopobiaceae bacterium | reverse complement strand
GGCACACCTCCCAAAGGACGGATATCAGACGGTCATTCTCATGTGGGGTCCGCACGGCAACGCGATACCAATGGCCATCCAAACCCCGATAGTTTTCGCAGGAGCGCACGAGGATCCCCCGCTCCAGGAGCTTCTCCCGCAGACCGAACGACCCCTCGAAGAGCAGGTAGTTTGCCTCGCCGGATAGTGGGGAGAGACCCGCGCCGACAAGCGCGCGCAACAGGCGGTCCCTCTCAGAGGCGATCAGTTGACGGCTCCGCCCGAGGTAGTCGCCGGTCCTTGCGCAGGCAGCGCCCGCTAGCTGGGCAGGCACCGAGACGGCCCAGGGCTGGCCCACGCTCCTCATGCGCCCGAGCAGACTTGCGTCCGAGCAGAGCGCATACCCCACGCGCAGCCCAGCCAAGGAGAAGGTCTTGGTGTGCGCCTTGATGAGCACCAGATTGGGATAGTGCGCAACGAGGTCGCTCGATCCATGATGGGTCGTGAGGTCGACGAAACACTCGTCGAGCGCCACGACGGCGTGCACTGCTTGAGCCCGCTCCAGGCACCTCACCAGCAGGTCCCGTCCGACCATCCTTCCGGTCGGGTTGTTGGGGCTGGCCAGAAACACGAGGCCAATGTCCTCCGTGATGGCATCTGCCAGCATCGCCGGCAGCTCAAAGCCGTCCTCGCGGTCAAGGTCGCACCACGAGATGCCACAGCCGACCTGCTCGAGCGCCTGCTCGTAGCCCGAGTAGCAGGGAGCCACGAGCAACGCACGCGCCGGGCGAAGGGCCATGCACAGTCGGGTGATGGCGTCGGTCGCGCCTGCCGTTGCCAGCACCATCTTCTCGTCCACGCCTTCGTAAGATGCGATGGCACTGGTCAGCTCCCGGCAATGCGGATCGGGATAGGCGGCATACGCATCGACGCTCTTGCACAGAACCTGACGCACCCGCTCCGGCATACCCAGTGGGTTGAGATTGGCCGAGAAGTCGAGCACGCCCGGATATGCAAGCGTGTCACCACCATGTTCGAAGCGCTTCACGGCTCACATCCCTCCCCGCATGTTCGCCAAGCAGAGGCCCACCATGAGCGCGATCCCCAAGGCAGACCAGGAGGTCGCCGTCAGCAGACGGCAAGCGCGGGTGATGTCGGTGGGCTCTATCGGACGCGTGTCGTCCCCGATGGTGGGCTTGTCATGCAGCACGCCAAAGTAGCTTGCCGGCCCCGCCAGCCTCACGCCAAGCGCACCGGCGCAGGCGGCCTCGGGATGCGCCGAGTTGGGAGAGGCATGCTTGTAGCGGTCGCGGCAGAAGATGCGCCAAGCCCCGCGGCCATCGAGCCCCACCAGGGGTGCCACCAGGCACATCAGGATGCCAGTCACGCGGGCAGCAAGCCAATTGAACAGGTCATCGAGGCGTGCCGCAGCGGTCCCAAAATAGCGATAGCGGTCGTTCTTGTACCCCACCATGGAGTCCATCGTGTTGACCGCCTTGTAGAGCACCCCTGCCGGAGCGCCGCCCAACGCCATGAACAGGAGCGGGGCCACAACCCCATCCGAAGCGTTCTCGGCCACGGTCTCGACAGCGGCGCGCACCACGCCCGCCTCGTCAAGCGCCTCAGTGTCGCGGCCCACAATCATCGACACGGCTTTGCGTGCGGCGGGAAGGCCGTCCTCCAAGAGTGCGTCACGCACGCGAATCGCCTCTATGACGAGCTGGCGGGCGGCAAGCATCTGGTAGCAGACGAAGGTCTCCAGCACCCATGCCAGCAGGGGCGAGACACGCGCAGCGAGATGCAACGCCAGCCAACAGCAGCCGCAGCTCACAGATGCGACAGCCACCACCAGCACCACGCCAGCCAGGCGTTCGCCGCGGGGGCCCTCGGGAAAGCTCCGGCGGAGGATGGTCTCCATCCGTGCGATGAAAGTGCCGACGAGACGTATGATGTGTGGCATGTCATAGGGGTCGCCCAACAGAGAGTCGAGCAAGAAGCCGCAGGTGAGAGCCATAAGGTGGCTCATGGGTCAACGCACCTCCCCACCTTGCCCATACGTCGCGCACGCACTCACGAAGCGCCGTGCCGCCTGGGGGCATCCCGCCAGATAGAGATGCGGGAAGCCCGCATACAGCGTCTCTGTGGCGATCACCGCATCCCAGCCCCGCTCGCTCTGAGGCTTCTGCGCGTAGAACGACGAGCCGGAGTTGCTGCTCTCCCAATAGTGAAACTCATGCGCGGGAATCGACTCGCCTGCACGCGCGAGCAGGTTGTCGTGACGAGCGGTAAGCGTCACATAGCCAAAGCGCCCCAGGCGGCCGCGGCCGTAGCAATGTCCCCCCACGACCCCGACCAGGGGATATGAGGCACCATCGACATCCTCCATGGACTCATGGAGGTAGAGAAATCCCCCACATTCGGCAATCGTCGGAAGTCCACCCACTACAAGCCGGGCAATCTCCCCGCGAAGCGATGCGTTGGCACTCAGCTGCGCCGCATGCAGCTCGGGATAGCCTCCACCCAGATAGAGTCCACTGGCGCCCTTGGGCAACCGTGAGTCACGCAGGGGCGAGAAGAAGGCGAATCGTGCACCAAGGCGCTCCAAGAGATCCAGGGTCTCGGGATAGTAGAAGCTGAAGGCCTCGTCGCGTGCCACCGCAACGATCGGATTCCCTGCGATGGGCTCGGGCGGCGCGGGACGTACGGGATCGAGGTCTGGCGCCTCCCCCGCAACGCGAAGCAGACGATCGAGGTCGATCGTGCGCTCGAGCACCCTTGCCACGGCATCAACCTTCTCGCGCAGGTCCGCGACCTCGTCCGCCTGCACAAGGCCGAGATGGCGTGACTCGAGTGCAGCCACGTCAAGAGTCGGGACATGGCCCAGCACGGCGACGCCACACTCGCGTTCGACCATCCTTGCCATTATCGGGGCGTAGCTGTCGGAAACCCGGTTGAGAATGACCCCCGCCACCTGCGAGGGCGTGCGAAATGCGATAAAGCCACGCACCTCGGCACAGATCGAGAGCGCCTTGCCGCGTGCATCGACCACAAGCACGACTGGCGTCCCGGTCACGCGCGCGACGTCGTAGGCAGAGGCGACATCCGACTGGGCAATGCCGTCGTAATAGCCCATCGCACCCTCTACCACCGTGACGTCGGCTCCGCAAGCCGCGTCCGCCACGAGCCTCTCGACGAGCTCCTCACCCGCCAGAAACAGGTCGAGGTTGCGGGAACGAGCACCCAGCACCTGGCGGTGAAAGCTGGGGTCAAGGTAGTCGGGGCCGCACTTGCAGGCCGCCACCGAGAGGCCTCGGCTCCTTAGCGCCGCAAGCAGACCGCAGGTGATGGTGGTCTTTCCCGCACCGCTTGCCGTCGACGAGATCATGATGCGCGGGGCCACTTGGCTCATCGGACACCCCCGACCTCGGCACCGCCACCCGCTCCGGACCCCTTGGCCGTGACGATAAACACGGGATTCTCTGCCCGCATGAGATGGTGCGCGCCCATCTCGCGAGCCCGCGCCACGCTCACCTGACAGATGTCGACCTCACGAAGCCCCAGTTTTGAGATGCAAGCCGTGAGCGTTGAGAGGGTCTCGAGCGAAACTGCGGTCACGCAGAGCGTTGCCGCGGGATTGGCCTCGAGGCAGGTTCGCAGAATGTCAGGCAGGGCGCCGGACGAGCCACCGACGAAGACCCGGTCGGGTGCCGGAAGGCCCACAAGCGCCTCCGGGGCGGTACCCGCGACGATACGCAGGTTGGTCAGCCCAAAGCGCTCCCTGTTCCGCTCGAGCAGGCCGAGTGCCTCCGCATTGCGCTCGACGGCAAGCACCTGCCCCTCGACAGCCATGCGTGCGGCTTCGACGCTCACCGAACCCGTTCCGGCACCAATGTCCCAGACCACATCGGTCGGGCGAATCTCCAGCTTGCAGATGCAGAGCGAGCGAACCTCGCACTTGGTCATGGGAACCCGTCCGCGCACGAAGGCCTCGTCAGAAAGCCGCGGCGCATGCACGTCGACGGTGAGCGGGGCGTCGTTTGTCACGAGCATCGCCGACAGCGGATCAAAGTCTGCATTGGCAAGCTCGCGTGCGGTGCCCGCAACGATGCGCTCATCGGCATACGAGAGGCGCTCCCCCACGTGCACATGCACCTGCCCCAGACCCCGCTCCACGAGTTGGCCGCAGAGCGATGACACCGACGCGTCACCCGTGCCTGTCAAAAGGAAGGTCTTGGTATGCGACTGGATGGCCCCCACGGCATTGTGCGCACGCCCATGAGCCGACACGATGCAAGCGTCCTGCCAGGGAGTGTGCAGGCGGGCACAGAGATAGGCGAGCGACGAGATGCCGGGCACGGTATGCACATCCATGCCCTCGAGCAGCGGATAGAGACCGGTCGCGCCACTGTAGAACCCAATGTCGCCGCTCATGACCACGCTCGCCACGTCCTCGTCGGCCGCTCGCAACTCAGCGGCGATCTGCTCGGAGCTCACAAGGCGGACCTTGCGACCTGGATGGCTCCCGAGCGCATCGATCAGCCGGGGCGACCCGATGACCAAGCCGCTTTGCGCGAGGGCTTCACGGGCCTCGCCTGTGAGGGTGGCGGGGTTCCCCATGCCCATGCCGATGACGTAGACCCTAGAGACCATAGCGCTCCTCCAACAATGCCTCCGCCGCCTCGAGCGTATAGCCGCTCTCCTTGCGCGGACGATCGATAACGACCAGCTCGACGCCGCACTCCCGCGCCGCTCGGACCTTCTCCTCGAAGCCGCCGGCAGAGCCCGACTGCTTGGTGACCAGATGCTCGATGCCAAACTCGTGTATGAGCGCCACGTTGAGCTCCTGCGAGAAGGGGCCCTGCATGGCTATGACGTGACTGGGGACGATGCCGGCCTCGGCCGCCAGCGCCAACGAGCTCGAAATCGGCAGCACGCGAACGTAGAGCCGCTGCACATCCTGTCCCAGAGCCTCGGCATAGGCCATCAGGTCCTTGCTTCCCGTCGTGAGCAGGATGTTGCCCGTGGTGCGTGCGAGATGTCGAGCGGCTGCGGAAGCATCAGGCATACCCGTCCAATCGCATTCCGGCGGATCCTCGCGCACGATCCGCACCACGTCCAGTCCGGAGGAACTCCCCAGCTCCGCGATGCTGTCTGAGATGTGCAGCGCATAGGGATGCGTCGCGTCCACAATGCAGGCAAAGTCATGCGTGTCCACAAGACCGCGCTTCCGCTCGGGCGAGAGCGGCCCTTCGAGCAGCGTCACGCGATCGCCGCCCATAAGAAGGCTCGCCCCGTAGGCAGTGGCCGTGCAGGCAACCACGTTCACCGCACCGCGTCCCGCCAGCCACTCCACGATCCTGCGGCCCTCGCTCGTTCCCCCAAACACCAGGACTTCCATCTACACGCTCCTCGTCAGGTAGCCGCGCGGCGTCACCATACGACCGTCCACGACGCGTGTCTCTGAGTTGCCCACGAAGACGCAGGTCATCATGTCGACGCTTGCGTTGCGGAGCTCGGCGAGGGTCAGCAGCTCGCTCCGTTCGCCATCACGCCCGATGCTCCGCACGATCCCGCAGACGGTCTTGGGGTCCTTGTGCGCGAGCAGGACGTCGCAGGCCCGACGCAGGTGGTCAGGGCGCTTGTGCGATGCCGGATTGTATAGGGCGATGCAGAAGTCGGCCCCTGCCGCCGCGGCAAGGCGGTTCTCGATGGTCTCCCATGGCGTCATGAGATCCGAAAGGGAGATGGAGCACCAATCGTGCATGAGGGGCGCCCCCAGCACGGCAGCCCCTCCATTGGCTGCCGAGACGCCGGGCACCACCTCGACCCCGACCCCAGGATATGCGGGGGCAAGCTCGAGAAGCAGGCCCGCCATTCCATAGACGCCCGGATCGCCAGAGCAGACCACGGCAACGCGAGCCCCCTCCGCCGCCCGGTCAAGCGCAATCCTACAGCGTTCGACCTCACGGCGCATAGGCGTGGTCACCAGCTCCTTGTGGGCATAGTCGTCACGGATGAGGTCGATGTAGGAGGTGTAGCCCACGATGACATCCGCCGCATCGAGGGCAGCGCGAGCTCGATAGGTCATGTCGGCACCGGCTCCAGGGCCAAGCCCCACGCAGACGACCTGACGCGAAGCGTCGTCGCAGGGAGAGTCAAACGACAGCCGCCCCTGAGCCATCGACAGCGCGACCGTCACCCCACCTGACGCGCATCGAGCCATCAGGAGCGACCCGCCTTCGGCGCACGCCGCCCGCTCGCAGACGTTGTCGACGCCCACGGTCTTCTGCACAAACTCCGATGACGAGAACGACCCTGGAACGGCGGCGAGCTCGTCTGCCGTGTAAAAGCGCAGGTCCCAGTCGCGTTCGGAGGCGAGCGCACGCAGTCCGGCCTCGTCCGCCTTCAGATCTATGCTCGCGAGGGCACGAACCGCCTGAGGGGCCACCCGCGCCTCGGACAGGCATGCGTCCACGAGATCGGCGATCGATGCGGCATCTGTCCCCCGCTTGCAGCCCACACCGACCGTGACTGTCTTGGGCACAAGATGCAGGGTGCGCGCAAAGGGCATACGGTCGGCGTGGCAAGAGATCGAGATTCCCAATCTGGGACAGCGATCGCTGCCAAGGCCTACCAGTCCAGCTGGCAGTACGCCCGCAACCGGAACGTCGCTCACAAATCCGACCTCTTCGCCCTCGAGCAGAGCCGCTGACACTTCTCGCGCCACGTCTCGGTCGAGCAAGGCAAGGCCTTGCGCGGCAGCCCACGCATCAACCGCAAAGACCCCGTTCACATCCGTCGCCGTCGAGACAGCGGCATGCCCTCCCGCTATGGCAGCCACCCGACGGGCCAGCGCGTTGGCGCCGCCCACATGGCCCGAGAGCAACGGCACGGCAACCGAGCCGGCCTCATCCACGCAAACAACCGCCGGATCCGAGAACTTGTCGCGCACATGCGGGGCGATGGCACGGACCGCAATGCCGCAGGCTCCCACGAACACAAGTGCATCGCAGGTGGCAAACGACCGCTCCGCCCATATCGCAAGGCTCTCATAGGGCTCCACGCCCGCACCCTCCGCCAGCCGCTCCGGCCCGCTCACGAGGACCTCATCGCCCCCATCGGCGCACGCGCGCGCGATGCGAAGGGCAAGCGCAAGCCCGCGCCCGGTAAAGGCAACCATACCCACACGCACGCGATCACCGCCCTTCCGACGCATCGACCGCCGACCTGTACCCATGTGAGAAGCCAGGGTGATAGAGCAAGGAGCGCGCGTCATGCTTGCCAAGCGCCTCACCGACCACGACAAGTGCCGTCCTGGTCACACCATGCTCGCGCGCGCAAGCCGCCAGCGTGTCCAACGTGCAGCGATAGACCGCCTCGTCGGGCCACGAGGCGCGATGGACGATTGCGCAGGGCGTGTCCGCCCCATACCCACCAGCGCGCAGCTCATCCTGCGCTGCGTCAAGGAGCCCGGCGGAGAGAAACAGCACCATCGTACAGCCATGCGCAGCCAGAGCACCCATCCGCTCGCCCTCTGGCACGGGCGTGCGCCCCTCCATCCGCGTGATGATCACCGACTGAGAGATCCCCGGAACCGTGTACTCGGCCCCGAGCGCCGCAGCAGCCGCAAGAAACGACGACACGCCAGGCACCACCTCGTAGGCGATGCCCAGACGCTCAAGCTCGTTCATCTGTTCGCGGATGGCCCCGTAGAGCGATGGGTCTCCCGTGTGCAGGCGCACGCAATCCAGACCAGCCTCATCGGCTCTCCGCATGACCTCGACGACCTCCTCGAGCGTCATGCCCGAGGAGTCACGAACCTCGCAGCGCGGTTGGCATGACGAGAGCAGGGCGGGATTGACGAGCGAGCCCGCATAGATCACGACATCGGCCTCCTCGAGGAGCCGCTGTCCGCGAACCGTGATGAGGTCAGGGGCGCCGGGCCCCGCTCCGACGAAGTGAATCATCTGTCCTCTCCCTCGCCTAGACGATGGCGCTCCAGGAGCCGCTCGGCCCCCGCGGTCATTCCCAAAAGGCCATGCTGGTTGGAGAACATGACCGCCTCTACCTGAAGCCGTCCGGAAGCACGATGCGCCAGATGCTCTCCCATGCGCGTCATGACCGACGCCATGACAGGCTCGACCAGCCCTTCTCCCTGCAAGAGGTCGATGATCGCATCTGTCGTCGGTGCATCCATGATGCGGTCGACAAGCCCTGACGACGCCCCAGCCCATGCCGCATGAGCTGCCAGCACCTCCACACGACAGTCTGCCACGCGCGAATGCGTATTCATCACGCCCGCCGCCACCTTGACCAGCTTGCCCGCATGGCCTATCACCAGCAGGCTTCCAAAGCCCACCAAGGCAGCCTCGTCGATGGCAGCGCCGAGGTAGTTCGAGCAGAGCACCATGCGCTCCACGTCGAGACCCAGCTCGGCCGCGGCAAAGTCGCGGCCGTAGTTGCCCGGAGCCACCAGGGCATCGGCCACCCCGGACGCATGCAGCACGCGCAGCTCGAGCTGGATGGAGGAGATGAGCGCCTCCTCGCTCATGGGGCGCACGATACCGCTCGTCCCCAGCACCGAGAGCCCGCCCTCGATGCCAAGACGCGGATTGAAGGTGCGCCTCGCCAGCTCCACGCCGGCGGGTATCGAGATCTCAACCACGAGCCCACCCGTGTAGCCATGCGATTCCGCACATGCCTGCACTGTCTGGACGATCATCCTCCGGGGGATCGAATTGATGGCCGCCTCCCCCACAGGCTGGTCGAGACCCGCGCGCGTCACCCTGCCCACGCCCTCTCCACCGCAGATCCTGCATCCCGGCTCGTCGCTGCACCGCACGCAGGCATAGACGAGCACGCCATCGGTCACGTCCGGATCATCCCCCGCATCCTTACGGACCGAGCAACAGGCCCAATCTTCGCGTGTTTGGGCATCCTCGACATCCACCAGCACGTCGATTCCCGCAGGCGTGTGCACGCTCACGCTAGGCACGAGCTCGCCGGCAAGCAGGAACTCGGCTGCGGCACGGGCGGCCGCCGTCGCGCAGGTGCCGGTCGTATAGCCGCAGCGAAGCCGTTTGCCCCCTGCGCTTATGTACTCCTCAAGGCGTCTCATGCTCGTACCATATCCTGTCAGCGAGCGCGTTTCCCGAGCTCGATCATACCGGTCACAGGATCGAAGGTCCCCGGCTCAAGGTCGTACAGCTCGTCGATCACCTCGGGGACGCACATCTCGCTCGGAGTTCCCTGCGCCATGATCGCACCGTCCTTCATGCACACGATCCAGTCCGAGACCCTCCATGCCAGGGGCAGCTCGTGCAACGACATGAGCACTCCCACGTCGCGGCTCGCGACCAGTTCGCGCAGGACGGCGAGGAGCTCGATCTGGTAGTGGATGTCAAGATAGCTCGTCGGCTCGTCGAGCACGAGTAGGCGTGGCTCCTGGCAGATGGCTCGCGCCAGCAGGACGCGCTGCCGTTGGCCGTCGGAGAGTTGCATGAAGTCGCGACGGCGCAAGTCCCAGACGTGGGTCATCTCCATGGCCTCGCGCATCTTCCTGCGGTCGGCCTCGGTTGCGATGCCCATGCGGCCAGTATGGGGATAGCGCCCCATCTCGACCACGTCGGCACAGGTCAGAAGCTCGGTCTTGAGGCGATCGGTCAACATGACCGACAGCTCGAGGGCACGCTCGTGCGCGCTGAGGCGCTCGAGGGGCCTGCCGGATATCCACACGGCCCCGCCCAGGGGCGCCAGCTGCCCGGACACGGTCTTGAGGAGGGTCGATTTGCCAGCGCCGTTGGGCCCGATGAGCGTGACTATGCCCTTGGCGGCCACGGTAAGATCGATGTTCGAGACCAGTGGCGCACCGTCATATCCCACCGCAAGGCCCTTGGCCATGAGGGCGCTCGAGTCGTGGCGCTCTAACATGTCAGTACCCCCGCCTCTGTCGACCGACGAGCATGGCAATGACGATCGGCGCGCCAAATATTGCAGTCACCGCAGAGACCGACACCTCGGTCGGAGCAAAGACGCTGCGGGCAACGAGGTCGCAGAACAGGCAGAAGACCGCGCCGCCCAGAAAGCATGCAGGAACCACAAAGAGCGGCCGTGACGTGCCGAGCAATCGCTTGACCACGTGCGGCACGGCGATGCCCACAAAGCTGATGGGCCCGGCGAATGCCGTGACGCAACCTGCCAGCAGGCTCGACAGCACGATGAGCACGAGGCGAAAGCGACGCGTGTCGACACCGACGCTGCGCGCATACCCCTCCCCCAGCTGAAAGGCTCCGAGCGGCTTGGAGAGGGCACACACGCAGACGGTCGCCGCAAGCACCATCACGGCGATGACGTGCACGTTTGCCCAGCTGGTACCCGAAAAGCTGCCCATCGACCAGCTGCGCAGGTTGACGACATGCGCATCGCTGGCAAAGGTCACGATGAAGTCGGTGATGGCACTGCAGATGTAGCCGATCATCACGCCGACAACGATAAGGCTGCTCACCGAGGCCGTACGCCTTGAGGCGACCAGCACGAGAAGCATCGTCGCCAGCGAGCCCACGAAGGCGGCCAGCACGAGCATCCAGGACGACGTTGTGGCCCCGCGACCGATGACCAGGATCATCGTCGTAGCCACAGCCAGCTTGGCACCACTCGAAATGCCCAGGATGTAGGGCCCCGCTATCGGATTGTTGAAGAAGGTCTGCAACAGGAAGCCCGCGAGCGCAAGCGCCCCGCCCAGGAGTCCCGCGGCGATGAGGCGCGGCAGGCGGATGCTCCAGATGACCTGTGCATTGGTGCCACCCTCCTGGGCTCCCCACAGGATTTGCCCGAGCTCATCGAGCGGCACAGACACGCTCCCATGGCACAGGTTAAGGGCAACACATGCGCCGAGCATCACGGCAAGCCCTACGAAAACCGCCGTCACGCGCGTGCGCCGCGCCACGCTCCCAAACTCGTCTGTCTCGCGAAGCTCCTGCACGACCCCCTCCCTCAGCCCAGCTGCCGCAGGTACGTCAGCTCGCCAGTCGCGCCGGTCAGGACACGATTGAAGTCGGCGATGATGCCACCCGACGCCATCATCTGCTGGTACATGTTCTGTTCGGTCACCCACACTTCACCCGAGGCGACTGCCTTGAAGTCGGCCAACAGAGCGTTCTTCTCGATGAGATCGTCGAGCGAGTCGACGCCATCGTCAATCGAGCTGTTGTAGATGATGACGTCAGCATCCTTTGCGAGGGTGTAGAACTGCTCCATCTGCAACGTCACGCTGCTCGAACCAGCAGACGCCTCACCAAGGTCACTGAAGACCGATCTTCCCCCGGCCTGTTCGATCATCTTGGTCACATAGTCGCCGGGCCGCCGCACCACCGGCGCGCCGTTGCTATTGAGGTAGAAGAAGGCGACCGTCTTTCCCGTCGCGGCCGAGTCGATGCTCGCCGCCTGCTCGACCTGCTCCTCGAAGCACGCCAGCGCAAGGTCATCCTTGTCAAGGAGCGCACCAAAGAAGCGCACCCATTCGGCCCGAGCCAGGGGCTCGGCCTCGTAGCTCGAAAGCTCCACGATGACGGGAATTCCCAGCTCGATGAGCTTTTCTCTCACCTCGGGCGTATGGTTGATCATCGTGTTCTCGATGGCGAGGCGGACTCCACGGGAGAGCAGCAGCTCATAGTCGGGAGCTCGGTACTTGCCGCCGTAGACGATGTCGCCGGCGTCCATGGCCTCACGCGCTGAGTCGATGTACCAATCGTCGCGCTCCATGCCCGAGACCGAGACGCAGTCGAGGGCGTCGAGGGCGTCGATGAGGCACATCGTGTCGCTTGCCACCAGATAGACGTCCCCGACCGGCTGCCGGATCACCATTATGTCGGCGGCAAGGCCCGAGGGGACCTCCGCGCCTTCAGGCACGATAAGGTATCGCTGCCCGTCCTTGAGACATGCGAGCCGGTAGCCGCCCTCAAAGGAATCGATGGTGAAGCACTGCGCGTAACGCAGCTCCATCGAACCGGTCGGCTCCCAGCCGATTCCCAAGTCTGCATTGTGGAAGTCGTCGACCAGCATGGTATAGGGGCTCTGCGTTGCCACATCGGAGCTGGTAGACGTAGAGGTCTGCTGCGCATCGGCATTGGAGCCAGAGGGCGCGGCGCAGCCCAGCCCAATCAGGGCCAGGCTGCACGCCAAACATGTCGTTATCCACCGATGTGCGCGTGACGCCACGGTCGCCCTTCCCTACGCCGCGTCCGCGAGTGTGGCGGCCTCGGGAGCATGGAAGGTGATCGTGTGGTCGTACCAGGTGTCACGACGCTGACCATACGCCGCGACCTGCAGCTCCTCGTCAAGCGCCGCGACCGGGATATCGAACGTGTACTTGCCCTCGTCGTTCAGGCGATAGTCATAGATGGCGTCGTCGGCAGCCTTTGCAGCCTCGTCGGCAGTGCCAAAGTACAGACGCGAGAAGCCCTCTCCTGGCAGCACCAAGGTAGCCGTGTAGGCTCCGTCAGCCACCGTCAGCGTGCAGGAGTCGGCGCGGAACATGCTCGAGTCTGTGTCCGCCTCGATAACGTAGGTGCCGTCAGCCAGAGCCTCGACTGCGACAGACTCCTGCGCAGCCTCCTGCTCGCTTTGGGACTGCTCCGGCGCAGCCTGCCCACCACACCCGGTAGTGAAGCCCGCTATGCAAAAGCTCATCGTGACAGCAGCAAACAGGGTGACGATCCTTGTGCACTTCATTCCGATTTCTCCTTGGAAGATGGGGGTGTCGCGGCGGCGCACGGCTCGCGCCACGCCGCGAGAGGACGATGGCTACAGACTGTCGATGGCATCCTGCACGTGGCTGACGTAGATGTCATCGATGGTGTCGATCTGCCCGAGACCCTCGACCACACACTGGACCTCGAAGCCCGCAGCCTGCATCACCGAGATGAAGGACTCGGGATCCTCGGGATCAGCCATGTCGTTGTTTGCATGGTCACCGGCGACCACCATGAACGGACGCAGGACCGCCTTCTTGAAGCCGGCGTCCTTTGCTGCCTTGCAGACGTCATCAAAGGTTGGCGTGGCCTCGACCGTGGCTATGAAGTAGTTGTCGTAACCAAGGTCCTTGAAGACCTGCTGCATCTCCGCGTAGATGACATTAGAGTTGGCCTCGGTGCCATGGCCCATGAGGCAGACGGCCGTGTCATCGTCCTCGTAGCGCTCCATCGCGGCCTTGATGGCGTTGGCCGTGGCGACCTTGTCATCGTCGGAGGAGAGCAGCGTCGTGCCGAGGGCAACCTCATCGAACTTGTCCTCGTAGTCGGCGAGCGCCTCTTTGACGTCGGTGTACTCAAAGCCGTCCATCAGGTGCGTCGGCTGAACGATGACCCTCTTCACGCCATCGGCCACGATCTTGTCCATTGCCTCCTCAAAGTTGTCGATGTGGCGCCCGGTGTCAGACTCCACGTGCTCGATGATGATCTGGGAGGTAAAGGCACGGCGAACGTCGTAGTCGGGAAAGGCCTCACGGATGTCGGACTCGATGGCACCGATGGTGATGTGGCGACTCGTGGGGTAGCTGGTACCAAAGCTGGTGACGAGGATGACGGGCTTGGCCATGGGAGCCTCCTGTGCGCTGGATTCGGATGTTGCTGGCTGATCGTTGGATGCGCCGGACGCACACCCGACAAGCCCGGTGGCGACCACCGCTGCTGCGGCGCCCATAAAGCCACGACGTGAGATGGATTGATGCTTCATGATTCCTACCCTTCTGGCCAGACGGCCATCGTGAGGGTAGGCAAGGACTGGTGACGGCGCGCCACCAACAGATATGTCCTCCACCACACATAAGCAGGTGAAAGACGCTGTGCCTTGAAGTACAGCGACGGCTGATCCGGAGTTGAACCGGAATCCTTTTAGCGAGGCTTTGCAGCTCGATGACCGTACCCTCGGTTTTCAGTTGTTGCCATGATAGCAGGTTGCGAAATGACGATGCGGCGAAACGAACCGGCGCAACCATAGGCATGAGCCAAGGATTCCCCGATGGACCGCTGACTGTTGGCTGGACAGCGCCGACTCTCATCCAGCTCAGGGAAAAGCTGATTACCTTTGGGGAGACTGCCGACGCGACGCGATATACAGTAGTGCCGCGCCCGCCAACACCAACGGCACGCTCAGCACCTGCCCCATCGTAAGCCAACCCCAGGCGAGATACCCCATCTGCGAATCTGGCAGGCGTACGAACTCGATGCAAAAGCGGAAGATGCCATAAAGCATGAGGAACGTGCCCACAAACGTTCCCTGCGGCCTCGGCGGCTTGCGCAGGCTCAGCACGTACAGCACGACGAACATGACCACGCCCTCGAGCAAGGCCTCATAGAGCTGGGACGGATGACGATAGACGGCCCCGCCGCCCGCGTCGTCGAACATGACACCCCAGGGCAGTGAGGTCTCCTTGCCCCAAAGCTCGCCGTTCACAAAGTTGGCGCAGCGCCCAAGGAACAACCCGATGGGTGCACCGATGGCAACGAGGTCGCAGAGCGTCGCGAACGACATCCCAACCTCGCGATTGGCCACATAGCCTCCCACGACAGCCCCGATCAGGCCCCCGTGAAAGCTCATGCCTCCCTCGTTGAGCATCACGATCGAAAGCGGATGAGCCAGGTAGTACCCCTTGCCGTAGAACAGCACGTAGCCGAGGCGACCTCCCAGTATCACGCCGCAGGCAATGCCCGTCATGATGGTGAACACGTCATCGACCGTAAGGTTGATACCCCACCGACGGGCCGTGCGGTACATGATGACACCGCAGGCGATGAACCCAAACAGATACGCCAAGCCGTACCAACGTACGACAAAAGGCCCCATCGCAAACGCGATGGGGTCAAGCATGTGATATAGGTCATTGAGCCACATGTGCGGTGGCCTACCAAGCCATGGCCGGCTGCACCTTGGTCACGCCGGGCACGTGCTCCATCAGAATGCGCTCGATGCCCTCGCTCATGTCAAAGCTGGAGAGTGGGCAGCCGGCGCAAGCACCCTGCATCTCAAGCGTCACGACACCGTTCTCGTCGCAGTTCACCAGAGCGACGTCACCACCGTCAGCCTGCAGGCTCTGACGAATGACGTTGAGCGTCGCCTCGAGCAGCTCCATGTTGACCGGAGTCTTTGCCTCTGCCATGATCTTCCTCCATTCAGGCCGTCCTTGCGACAGCCGACGAATCTACCTCAGACGATGATACCCATTGTGCGCCGTCTCAACGTCGCGCACGCAAGAAAACATCGCTAGTCAATCTCGCGGTGCAGGTGTCCCGCCGTACAGCCCGATAGACGACCGGGCATTGCCGCACCACGACGGGCCGCCTTCACGGCCCGTGCCAGGCGCGCCACCATCTCGCCTACCTCAGTCGGCTCGAGCAGGGTGCCATCCACCATGAGGCGACGTACGCCGCCGGCGATCAGCTCGCCCACCTCGGGCACGGCATCAAGAACCTCGGACGCATAGATGCGGCTGCGTCCCTCAAGGTCCGTGCGCACCGGGAAGCGCTTCCCCTGGGCGCTGACAATCGCCATGTCCTGCCTGCGCAGGGCGCAGCGAGCACAGTCCTCGATACACTTGCCTGCCGCCTGCAGCACGCAATGCTCGCTCGTCATGGCACGCGTTCGCCCGTACACCACAAGGCCGGTAGCGACCGGCGTCTGGGCCGCAATCGCCAGAATCTCGGGCATCGACAGCTCGGCCGAGAACCACAGGCAGCGCGCGCCGGCTTCCGCGAGCATCATCGCAGCGCTTGGGTTGTGCACGGGAATGCAAGGCTCCACCTCGGGAAGCGCGCCAACGGATGCGGCCAGCGCCAGCTCGGACACGCTTCCAACGGCCACGGCAGAATCAGCACGCACAAAACGGTCCAAACGGTTGTGATCGATCTCGCGGCATACCTCATCCAGCCAGGGGATGGGCTCGGCGCCCTCCGGCCACTCGCCAGCGCGGATCGCATCGGTCGTCGCATAGATGCGCGTAGCCCCCGCAGCGCGTGCGCGCTCATAGGAGGCCACATCGGCAACCAGCGCACAGACCTCGACAGGATCCTCCCCCTCTGCAGCGCCCAGCGCGGCAGAGCGCTCGGCAACGTCGCGGGCGAAGCGCACTTCCGACGGGACCGCATCGAGCGAACGGGCTTCGTAGGGCGCGAGCAGCTCGCGGGCAAGGGACCGGCATGCCTCGGCACGCACCTTATGCACGTCCGAGAAGCGCATGCCGCAACCCTCGTCGAGATCGATGTCATACGAGACCGGGCGGAACGCGGAGCCTCCCATCCTCCCAACGTGATCGATGAGGTCTTGCTCGGTGACGCTTCGGGTACGCGCGGGGTCGACCAAGAAGCCATATGCAACGGCGCTGGCAGAGCCGTCCGTGCAGGAAAGCTCGACCGTGAAGGGCTGACCCACGCGAGCCGTGACCTTGACGTTCACGTCGCGCTGACGCGGCACGTCGGCACGGGCCGCGCGTGCGGCGACGTCAAGCGCGCTCTGTGACCTGATCACCCGCACGGGGCATCCCGCCGCCATCGGCCGAGCCGTGCGGCAGACAAGCGTCTCGCCCGCTTTGGCGTCACGGTCCGCATGCGCGGTCAAGAACTGCGAGGGGTCATCGATGGGACGTATCTCGAGCAAGTCGCCCTTACCCACGGGCTCGTCGAGCCTGACATCGACCTCGGCGAGCGTGACCTTACGCGTACGCTCGCGCCCGCCATTGGTGCCGCCACGCCACACGCGGGAACTCCCCAGGTCGCGCGTCGCGACGACCGTTCCCACGAGCTCGCCGCGATTGTTGGACCGCTCGTAGCTCATCATCGAGTTGTCGGAGCGTCCGTCGAGGTAGGCATCGGTGAAATCGCGGTTGAAGGCCCGTCTTAGCAAACGCTCGCGTTGAGACGCCGAGAGTTCGGGAGTACGGCCCTCCAGCTCGTCAAGCGCGGCACGGTACGAGCGCACCACCGCATAGACGTAGTCAGACCCCTTGAGGCGTCCCTCCAGCTTGAGCGACCCGAGCCCCGCGTCACGCAGCTCGCCGAGCCGACCGATCGTCCGATAGTCCTTGGGGCAGAGGGGCCGCATGTCCGCCATGCCCATGGGCCTGTCCGAACCGTCCACCAGCTGGTACGGCAGCCTGCACGGCTGTGCGCAGGCCCCGCGGTTGGCCGAGCGGTCGCCCGCCATCGAGCTCATCTGGCAGATGCCCGAGTAGCAGAAGCAGAGTGCGCCGTGGGCGAATCCCTCGAGCTCGACGCCCTCCCCCGCAATCGTCGCGATCTCGGGAAGCGAGAGCTCGCGCGAGAGCGTCACGCGACTTGCGCCGTGCTCTCGGGACCATGCGACACCGCGCGTGTCGTGGACGTTGGCCTGCGTCGACACGTGGATCTCGATCTGCGGCCATCGCCGCGCGACCTCGTCGAGCAGTCCCCAGTCCTGGATGATGAACGCGTCCGCACCGAGCAGCCAGGCTCGGCGGATCAGCGCAAGGGCACGCGTCATCTCGGATGACTTGATGACCACGTTGACCGTCACGTAGATGCGCACTCCCGCAAGATGGGCGCGCCTGCAAGCCTCGGCGAAGGTCTCGTCATCAAAGCTCGTCGCACCGCGACGCGCGTTGAAGTGGTGGCCAAAGCCACAGTAGATGGCATCGGTCCCCGCGGCGATTGCCGCGTTGAGCTGTTCGGGCCCTCCTGCCGGAGCCAACAGTTCCATGACGTCTGTACCCCTCTTCCTACCCCGCGCTCACGGGGCGGCTCCCCAAGTCAGCAGCGACGGGCGCTCGAGCCAAAGGCGAGCGCCCGTCGCACCTTCACGATCTGACGACATGCCTCCCAGGCGTGCCGCCACCCTCTTTGCTAGACGAGACGCACGAACTTGCGCTTGCCATGCTGAATGACGGTTCCCGCCACCAGAAGCTCGGGCGCCACGTTGTACGCCTTTGCCGCGACAGCCTCGCCATTGATCTTGACGCCGCCGCCGTCGATGAAGCGGCGCGCCTCGCCCACCGAACCCGCAAGCTTGGCGTCCGCCATGAGCTTGGCGAGGTAGACCATGCCCTCGTCGTTGACGACGATGTCGGCAACGGCAAACTCGGGGATGTCCTCGGGAATCTCGGCGCGCTTGAACTGCGCGTCAAAGGCATCCTGCGCCTTCTGGCCAGCGCCCTCGCCGTGATAGAGGTCGACGATGTTGCGAGCCAGCTCGCGCTTGCGCGCGTAGGGGTCGGCCGTTCCGGCCTTGAACTCGGCATCGATGGCGTCGATCTGCTCGATCGAGTACGTGGAGCACAGGCGGAAGTACATGGGCACGATCTCGTCGGCGATGGACATGAGCTTGCCGAACATGTCATTGGGCTCGTCGGTGAGGCCCACGTAGTTGCCGTAGCTCTTGGACATCTTCTTGTGGCCGTCGAGACCAACCAACAGCGGCATCGTGAGCGCCACCTGCGGCTCCATGCCCTCGGCGCGCATCAGGTCGCGGCCGGCGAGCAGGTTGAAGATCTGGTCGTTGCCGCCCATCTCGAGGTCGGACTTGATGACGACCGAATCGTAGGCCTGAAGCACGGGGTAGATGAACTCATGCAGGGCGATCGACTGGTTGTTGGCATAGCGGTTGTGGAAGTCCTCGCGCTCGAGGATGCGCGCCACGTTGAACTGAGCCATGAGGTGCAGCATGCTCTGCAGGTCGAGGGGCTTCAGCCAGTCACCGTTGTGCACGATGGTGGTCTTCTCGGGATCGAGCACCTTCATGGCCTGCTCGACGTAGGTCTTGGCGTTTGCCTCGACCTGCTCCTCGGTGAGAGGCGGTCGGGTGCTGTCACGGCCGGACGGGTCACCGATAAGCGCGGTTCCGTTGCCGATGATGAGGGTGACCTTGTGCCCCAAGTCCTGGAACTGGCGCATTTTGCGCAGTGGGACCGCATGGCCCAGATGCAGGTCGGGGCTGGTGGGATCCACGCCGAGCTTGATGTTGAGGGGCGTTCCCTTCGCAAGCTTGGCCTTGAGTTCGTCCATCGGCACGATCTGCATGGTGCCCGAGGTAATGACCTTGAGTTGCTCGTCAACTGGCAGCAATGCTCTGTCCTCCAAAGAAATCCGTGTGTCCTCGCGAGCTCTCCCCGAGTCGCGCGCGTACCAGCATAGCGCAAGGCAGCGCACATCACACAGGCAATTCGCAGTACTCACGTTTTGACCTATTGGTCAGGGGGAACATGTACCGGCAGGCGGGAAGGGAGCGGGAGGCTGCCTCGAGCTCACGCTTTTGCCGCAATCGGATGCGGGTTGCTGAGAGGATTCGGCTACAGAGGTCGCTCGAGGCAGCCTCCCGCTCCCTTCCCGCCTGCCGACTCGTCTGGTTTCTTGTACCTATCACTCTGCAGCTGTATGAAGACTCGCTGTGTCATTCCACGTCATAGGGCTGCGACCCCTATAATGTTTCTCTGACTGTCCCTTACGGAGGAGGAACGCATGGGTGTCCGCAAACGCAGGGCCCGCAAGAACGCACGCACCCATATCATTGGGTTTGGCATCGCCGGCATCTTTGGATTCGTCGCGATGCTCATCGCCGCTCTTGCCGTATCGCTTGGGGCGCTGGTCACCAGCTGGCTCCAGGACCTGCCTGACTACAACTCTGCCGATGCTTACCTGGTGAGTGAGCCCACCCAGATCGTCGACGCAAACGACAGCGTCATCGCCGAGTACTACCTGCAGAACCGCCGCAGCGTCGACATCGACCAAGTGAGCGACTACGTGCTCAAGGGCATCGTCGACATCGAGGACGTGCGCTTCTATCGCCACAACGGCGTCGACCCCCAGGGCATCGTGCGAGCCGTCGTATCGCAGCTCACGGGCAGCTCGCAGGGCGCATCAACCATCACACAGCAGCTCGTGCGCAACACGGTCCTCTCGGAGGAGCAATTCGAGTACTCGATCAAGCGAAAGGTCCGCGAAGCCTATCTGGCCATACAGATGGAGAAGATGTACACCAAGGACCAGATCCTCATGATGTACCTCAACACCATCTTCTTTGGCCACCAGGCCTACGGCATCCAGGCGGCCTCGATCACCTACTTCAACAAGAACGCGAGCGACCTGACCCTCGCCGAGGCCGCGACGCTCTGCGGTCTACCCCAGTCCCCCTCGAACCTCGACCCCATCCAGAACCCCGAAGGCGCCACATACCGACGCAATGCGGTTCTCGACCACATGCTTGAGGCGGGTGACATCACGCAGGAGGAGTACGACGAGGCGATCAACACCCCCATGGAGACCAATGAGGGCAGCTTCCTGCAGAACGAGTCCACGCAGCCGTACTTCACCGACTACGTCAAGCAGCTGCTGCTCGAGGACTTTGACCAGGACACCGTCTTCCAGGGTGGCCTCAAGGTCTATACCACCATCGACCCGGGCTACCAGGACGCAGCCGAACGGGCCGTGGCGACTCGCCTTTCCGAGCTGGGCAACGAGCGTCTGGACGCCGCACTGGTCGCCGTCGACGTGAACACTGGTTACATCAAGGCCATGGTCGGCGGGCGCGACTACAACGAGAGCCAGTTCAACCTCGCCACACAGGCCCGAAGGCAGCCGGGCTCCTCGTTCAAGCTCTTCACCCTCTGCGCCGCGCTGCGCGAGGGCATGAGCCCCAACATCTACCTCAACTGCGGCTCGCCGATGACCTTCTCCCCCACCTGGACGGTGCAGAACTTCGGCAACATCAACTACGGGACGATTACCCTCTCCAACGCCTTCGCCGTCTCGTCCAACACGGGCTTCGTGCAGGTTGCTGAGGCAATCGGTGGCGACAAGATCGTCAGCGCAGCCCATGACATGGGTATCAGCGTCGACCTGCCCGCCTACTCCTCGCTCACCCTCGGCACCGTCGGCGTTCCTCCCGTGCAGATGGCAGAGGCGTATGCAACCGTCGCCACGGGCGGACTGCACCGAGATGCCATCGCGATTACCCGCATCGAGGACCGCAACGGCAACACCGTCTACGAGCACCAGGACAACCCCGAGCGCGCGCTTGACGAGGACATTGCCTCTGCGGCCATCGAGGTCATGAAGGGCGTCACCACCTATGGCGGAACCGCCGAGGTCGTGGGCAACGAAATGACGGCAAACCAGCCGGTCGCCGGCAAGACGGGCACCACCGAGAACTACCGCGACCTGTGGTTCTGCGGCATCACTCCGCAGCTGTCGGTCTCAGTCTGGTGCGGCTACCGTGAAGAGGGCGAGATCTACGTCTGGGGATCCAACGGCCACCCGTACAACACAGCATGCCCCATCTTCACCTACTTCGTCAACGCGGTGCTCGATGGCGTCGAGCGCCAGGAGTTCCCGACCTCGAGCACCCAGCCCCAGTACCGGGACAACAGCACATGGGAGTTCAAGGGCGGCACATACAACTGGGGTGACGTCTACTACGACTACAGCGACGAAAGCCAGTACGACGACGGCACCGGCTACTATGACGATGGAACCGGCAACGGTGGCTATGACAACACCGGCTACGACGACGGCACCGGCTACACCGACCAGACGGGATACACCGATCAGACCGGCTACGACGACGGCACCGGTTACACCGACCAGACGGGATACGAGGATCAAGGCTACTATGACGAGGCCGCGTAAGATCCAGCCATGAGAGTCATGACAAGGCCACGCATCCAGAACGGGTGCGTGGCCTTCTTCTTGTCATAGGCGCTCATTCGATGGCGCGTGCCAGGTGCCAGACTAGAGGCTACTTTCTCGTACGGCTGAGCTTGCTAACGAGCTGCACCAGCTCCTCTGCGCCCTCGCTGGTACCACAAACGACCAACACGGTGTCGTTGCCTGCCACCGAGCCCTTCACATCGGGCAACGAGGCCGCGTCGACTGCGGCGGCGACACCGGGAGCCGTACCCGGCTGCGACTTGACGACGACCAAGTTGTAGGCTCGCTCGCAGCTGGTAACGAACTCTGACACCATCCGCTGAAGATGGAGGTCCTCAGCCAGGACATATATGCCCTCGGAGAGTTTCCGTAGACCCATGTCCGCGATGTCGCGCGATACCGTTGCCTGCGTGCAGTTGAAACCGATATCCTGCAGCTCTTCTACGAGAGCGCGCTGGGTATGTATGGACTTGGCCCTGACGATATCGCGTATCGCATCCTGCCTGCTGTTGCGTCGCTTGACCATTTTTGCTCCTATCTTTAAGTCGTTGCATTCTTAAGCCTTTTATCGAATGCTTATGGATGCAATGCAGATTCTGGCGGGCAGGGTTGCCGACCATTTCGGTGAGAGCCTTGCTTCTCGTAAAGGAGTCTGGCAACCTGCCCCATCC
>JAGAVX010000083.1 GCA_017941705.1 Atopobiaceae bacterium | reverse complement strand
TGGATGTCGCTCACGAAGTGCTCGGTCCCACAAGGCAGGTTGAGGATCGCCTTGAGGTTGATGACCTCGGTGTAGGCGGCGCGACGGGTGGGGAACTGCTCGGACAGAAGCTTGAGGTAGGCAAGGTCACGGGAGGTGCCTTCGGTGGCGCGGGTGTCACGGTCGGTCATGAGTACCTCGTCCCTTCGATGGTGTTTCCCTCAATGGTAGCGCACGCACAAAACGATGCTCCCTGGCGCCTCTCCGCCCTACCGACTGTTCGGTGAAGCGGGGGATGCCGGAGAGCATCGTTTCGCTTGGCCTGAGGCTGGCTATATCTCGATGACCTCAAGATCGTCGGGAACCCAGATGCGGCCCGAATAATACCGTCGGCCCTCCTCGGCGTAGAGCTCCTTGCGGCGTGCGAGATTGGTGTCCTCGGTGTGGTAGAGCAGCACGTTCTTCACACCAAGCTCCTCGGCCAGCTCGCAGGCATTCTTGACCGTGGAGTGGTGCAGCTCGTAGGGATGGAAGATGTCGGCTTGGGCGTCTAGGCAGAACGCCTCGTGGAGCATCCACTCGGCATCCTTGGCGTAGGGACGGCCGGCATCGCTCAGGGGCTCGTCGCCGCAGCAGACGAAGTGCCTCTCGCCATCCAGCTCCATGCTGAACCCAAACTGGGTGGCCTTGGTCGAACCGATGTCGAAGAAGGTGGTCTTGTGGCCGATGATGTCAAGCGTCTGTCCGTCAGTCAGCTCCACGAAATGCAGGCGCTCGTCAAGATGCTGCGCCGTCTTGGGCTTGAGGAGCCTGCCCGCGATGTCACGCAAGAGCCCCAGCACTTCGGGATGCGAGTACACCCATGCCTCACCCTCATAATCTCCGTAGTCCATGAACTGGCAGATGGTCCTTACCAGCCACACGATGCCGAGCAGGTGGTCGATGTGCCGATGCGTCACGAAGATGTGGCGCATGTCCATCCAGTCGTAGCCGGCATGCTTGAGCTGACGCAGGATGGTGCCGCCGTCCCCACCGTCGACCAGGAGTCGCTGGCCATCGTCTTCCAGCACGAAGCAGGTGTTGTAGCACTCGGTGACAAATGCGTTGCCGGTGCCGAGCATGGTTAGTTTCATACATGTCCTCTCGTTAGTTCAAATTCGTTCTCGGGACGGGCGCTTGGTCATCCGACGATGTCGAGCAGCTCGTCAACGCGGTCGATGTACCAGGTTCCTCCCTCTTGCGCAAAGCAGTAGCGTGGCTCACGCTTGATTGCCACGCGCAGGCCGGCAGCAAGTGCCGAGGCAATCCCACGGTCGGAATCCTCGACCGCGATGCAGTCGTCTGGTCCCAGTCCCAGGTGCTCCATGGCCTTGAGGTAGACGTCGGGGCTGGGTTTGCCCCTGCGGCACTCCTCGCCGCTCACGACAACCTCAAAGAGGGGCAATAGGTCATTCTCGCCCAGCTCTTCTCTGATGCCCTCATGTGAGGTGGACGAGGCCACTGCCAGGCGGATGTTGCGTGCAGAGAGTGTCTGGAGCGTCTCGCGAACGCCCTGGTTATGCAGCGAGGCGTAGTCTATGGGCCCATAGCCGTCTTTCCAACGTTGGAAGACGGACATGACGTCGAGGGCACGCTCCTCATCGGTCTTGCCAGGGGCGTGCGACCACCATTCTTCCGCGCGTCGCACGAAATAGCTGCCAGAGCAGCCTACCAGCGCGGTCAGTTGCTCGGTGGGTACGTCAAAGCCATGCTCGGCAAAGAACTGTCTCACAAGCTCCTGATGGGCGGGCTCGCTATCAACGAGCACGCCATCCATGTCAAAGATGATGGCCTTGATGGTCATGGGATCCTCCTGCTTGCATATGACAGGGTTGGTAACTCGATGCTACAGAATACAACATGGCGACCGCAGTGGTCATACGTTGGCGGCCTCGAAAGAGAATCGTGTTTGGGCGGCGCACGTCACCCCACCGGTGCGGCGTGGGTTGCATGCGGACGGCGGTCTGGCTCCCCGTGGATTGCTGCACCTCCGAGGAGGCCGTGCCGTGTCTAGAAGCAGGTGAACAGGATCAGCGAGCAGATCTCGATCGCCACGGCAGGCGGGTCGATGTGGGTGTCGCAGTTCTCGTTGAAGTAACGGGCAAATAGCAGGTAGATGAGGTTGGCGAGCATGCCGAAGGCGATGGAGACCACCACGTTCGCGCCCGTGGCTGCCATGGCGTAGGCCACCACCAGCGTCTCGTGGTGCGTGGTGGGATAGGTCTTGCCCTGACGGTCGAAGATCGAGAGGAGAATCAACGCGGCCGAGACGTTGAACACAATGTTGTAGAAAGCGGGATCCATCTGCTCGAGCACCAAGGCGGTGAGGCCACAGATGCCCAATGCGTTGACAAACTGGAAGGCCCAGTAACGCGGCCCCTCCTTCTTGTAGTAGGCCGTGGCGTTGGGGTTGACCCAGTGCCCGTTGCCCAGGAAGATGCGGGTGAGAATGCCGATGAGGATGACCGAGAAAGAGCCTTGGTCAGCAGGCAGCCCGATGCCCCGCGCAAAGGCAAAGACCAGATATCCGGCGACACCGCCGAAGCCTGCGAGCAGTGAAACGATGGGGTCGTGGGTGAAGAGCAGGGAATGGTTGATGTCCCATCCCTCGATGTCATAGCGCTTTGCGGCGTACGCGGTCGAGACCGAGGCGGCATTGAAGATGATTGCGGGCAAGAACACCGTGTTCATGAGTGTCTCGGTCAAGAACTCGCTCTGGATCCCAACGGCTTGCAAGGTGTAGATGAACAGCCCCACGAATCCGGTGACGATGAAGGTCTGTGTGCCGCCAAATATGCAGCCGACGATTCCGACAAAGAAGGCGAGCAGTGCGGTGGATGCGCTAAACATGGAACCCCTCCATTCCCAGTCAATAGAACAATCTTATCGGAGCGTTGCGCATGCTCTTGCGGCACAGGCTTCGCCGTCAGACAGAAACGACTCCTCGCTCGGTGCACGGTGCGCCAATACCTCCCGCCATCACGCCTGAGCAGCTTTGCAGAGGCGCCTTGAGGTCTGAAACCCCGCTCGTTTTCCCACGCCTGACCGTCCTTGGACAATGTTGGGGATATGCGTGAGTTTTGAGCGTCCTCTCGAGTATCAGCTCGTCGCGACCTGCGGTTTTGTTGTCCTGATACTCAAGGGGTCGCTCAAAACTCACGCATATCCCCAACATTGTCCATCGAGGACTCTCGATTGTCCGACTGGCCCCTACCTATGGCTCCGTTTGAGGACCCATTGGACGACGTTTCCGAACAATGCCGCCAAAAACTGCTGGAACAGCGTGCCGATGACTGCGGGAAACATCACCTCGGGCCCAAAGTACTGCGATGCCAGCACCGCACCCGCCGAGACGTTGCGGATGCCGCACGAAAACGATACGGCCACGAAGCGCGCGTCGTCGCCCTTGCTCAGCAGGCGTGCGAGGCCCATGCCCAGCACGAAGCTCAGCACGGCAAAGGCAAGCATGAACGCCATGATGCCGACCAGCCGTGGGGTGAGGTTGTGCAGGTATCCCGATATTCCCGTGGCATTGGTCGATACGATGATGGGAAGCAGAATGCGTGAGAGAGGCGTGGTCGCAGGAGCAAGGCGTTCTGCTGCCCGGCCATGCGTCAGTTCGTTGAGCAGGGTGGCGGCGAGTGCGGGCAGGGCGATCATGAAGGCCATGTCAGCCATCATGCCAAGGGCGTCGACCTCGACGGTGGTGCCTACCAGCAGCTGGAGCGTCAGGGGGATGCTGAACGGCGCAAGCAGCGTCGATGCCAGCAATGTCGAGAGCCCCAGCGCCAACTCGCCCGAGAACATGGAAATCCACATAACGGTAGAGGCGCCGACGGGGACGGCATACTCGAGCACCACGCCCGCAACGGTGGGGGAGTCCGCCCCAAAGAGCATGCTCGACGCCGCAAAGGTCAGCAGGGGCATGAAGACATGGACCATGGCCAGGACCGCGACGAGCACGAGGGGGTTTGCGAGGGCGTGACGCGTCGACCTGAGGTCATTGCCCAGCGAGTTCTGGAAGGTCATGATGGCAAACAGAACGGGGACAAAGGGCTTTAGCGGCAGAAGAACCTGCGGAAACAGGATGCCGAGCGCGACGCCGGCAGGCACGACCACCATGAGGTGCGAGCCGATCCAGCTGCCGAGCGACAGCCATGCAGTCACTGCCGGGTTTCTTCCTCTGCCATCTGCCATTTGTCAGCCCCACCAGTTCTCTTCGACGATCGTGCCGCCGTTGCGTGCCAGCGACTCCATTACCTTTGCCGCTCCGTCATCCTCGCAAGTGTCGACGACCCACTGTGCCGCAGCCTTGGCCTCGTCAGAGCCGTTTCCCATGCAGAACGAGTGTGGGATGGCGCCCATCATGGTGAGGTCATTCTGCGAGTCGCCCAGGTAGGCGATCTCGTCGGTCGTGATACCCAGGTGATCCAGCAGGATGGGCAGCGCCGAGACCTTGGTCCACCCACGTTCGAGTACGTCAAAGACGATGGGGGAGGGCAGGGGGAACTCGAGCCTCGGGCAGGCGTCCGAAACCGCCGCGCGCGCCTCGTCGACGCTGACGATGTCGGGGTTGAGTATCACGGCACAGGTCGTAATGTCTCCGTCGGGAAGGCGCATGAAAATGCCGTTGTCAAATCCCTCGCTGGGGAAGGCGGACTTCTCCTCCTCGGTCACGCCGATGCAGCCAAAGCCCGGTTTGCCGTGCCCACGCTCATCGAGTGGCAGGTAGAAGTTGAGCATGGCGCCTGGAAGCTGCGAGACGGCCTGCGCCAGTGCTTCAACCTGATCGCGGGGGAGTGGCCTGCGGTACACCAGCTCGCCATCGAGGTAGACCAGCTTGCCGTTGCCCATGATGCCGGTCGCCACGCAGCGCTCGTCTCCATGGAAGTAGCGTATGAGGTCGCTTCGCTCGCGTCCGCTCGAGGGCCCAAAGGCGATGCCCGCCTCATGCAGCGCGCCGACGCTGGCGATGGTGCGAGGCGAGACCTCATGCGCCCCAAAGGGGAGCAATGTTCCGTCCATGTCCGAGAGCACGAGCTTGATTCGAGCCATCGAAGGTATTCCTCTCTGTCCTTTTGGGTGCTGCTAGCGGCCCATGAAGTCTGCGAGCGCCTCACTCGTATGGTCGACAAGCACGTCTGCCTCGCTGCGTACGCGCTCATCGCAGCGGCGGAACGTGTATGCGACATCGGCCGCCTGGAGCAGCGGAACGTCGTTGTGCGAGTCGCCGATGCCGCCGGTGAGACTGGCGCCGAAGTACTCCGCCGCCTTGATCAGGCCCGTACCCTTCGAGCACCCGGCGGGAAGAATGTCGATGCTCGCCAGATTGACATAGGCGCAGGCGACGTCGCCGTAGGTCGCATTGACCTCTGCCGCCAGGTCGATGGCCTCCTCCACGGTCGCGGTCTCCATGCCCATGCCCTGATACGGTCCTGGCAGCTGGTCGAACGTGGCAACCTGCTTGACGGGCCAGTCCTGCGTGTCGACATCGCCGATCACCCAGTAGTCGTCTGCGGCGCAGGCGAGCGCGATGCCATCGCGCGCATGCACGGCATAGCGGTCAAACTGCTCGCGCACCACCTCATACGGAAGCTCGCGCGTGTAGATGGGGCGGTACGAACGATCGAATATGGTGCCACCGGTCAGGGCGATATAGAAGTCAAAGGGCACCAGGCCTTCGCTCTGCACGGTCAGTCCGCGCAAGGGCCGGCCCGTGCAGGCGCCAAAGAGACCGCCGGATTCCTGGAACGCACGGATGGCGTCGAGATCAGCTCGGCGGACCGGCTCGTCCGCCCCGTGGAAGTACAGTGTGCCGTCAAAGTCACTGGCAAAGATCTTGGTCATGCGGCCCTCTCGTCCAACGCGTCTGGTGGTTGGTGCCACATGATAGATGAGCGTTGTAACGAAATCGTGGCATACGTGCGGCAAAAGCAAGACGCCTCGGAACATCCCAAGGGCGTCCGAGGCATCTTCTACGGTTACTTCTTGGGCATGCCCTGCGAAGACGCCATGCCCGTGACGTTTAGCTTTCGGGTACGAACAGCGAGACCACAAACGCAATCAGGGCGATGGGGATGATGGCCTGAACCGCAAAGGCGAGCCCACCCATGACGGCGAGGACGATCCACAGCGGCATGAGCAGCACGCCAAACACCAGACGCATGGTCCAGCCAAACACACGGAAGACCAGGCGCAGCATCCACGCGCAAGCAGGCAGAACCACACACGCGAAGAAGGCGAACACTGCAAGGGTGAACATGATGACTCACTTTCATTGACGTTGCGCGAGCCCGTTGCTCGCGCTGACGAATATAGATATACCCGACTATGATTAACCAAAGATTGAGTCAAGATGAATTCTGGTCGCGTGCGTGCAAAGCTGTTGGGATTTGCCCCGAACTGCGATAGAGAGGCTATAATCCCTGCGTCATTGCGACTTGACTCCGTGCTGCCGCGCGTGGGCGGCTGCTTTGTACGCGGTGCCGTCAGCAAAGGTGCGGCGACCTGTTTGAGAGGTGGACATGATGGCATACGACGAGTTGGCGCAGCCCCGCGAAGCCACCAGAAAGCGACTGCCCTACCTAGACAACGTCAAGTTCTTTCTTATCGTCTGCGTTGTCTTGGGGCATGCCATCAAGATGGGCCCGACCAAGTATTTTGACAGCGCCCGATCGATGTCGGTGCTCATCTATTCGTTCCACATGCCGCTCTTCATCTTCCTGTCGGGTCTGCTTCTCAATCGCCCGAGGATGACAGCGCAAAAGATACAGACGAACGTGCTCCTCTATCTGGGATACGGATACCTCGCCAAGCTGCTGCGGGCGTCCGTTCCCCTTTTGGTGGAGGGGAAGTGGCAGTTCTCTCTGTTGTCCGAGGGTGGGCTGCCGTGGTACATGTTTGCCCTTGCGGCCTTCTATGCGCTGGCATGGATCCTACGCAAGTGCGACTTCATGCTGGTGGGGATCTTGTCTGTCGTGCTGGCGCTTGCCTGCGGTTACGTTGGGCAGGTGGGGGAGTTCCTGTGTCTTTCGCGCATCGTCGTCTTCTTCCCCTTCTTCTGGCTGGGCCATGCCCTGAGTCCGCAGCGTGTTACAGAAGTCTTCTCGCGCAGATTCGTGCGGGTCGCGAGTGCATGCATGCTGATTCTTTCGGCGGCTGCCTGCTTTGCCCTGCCCGGCATCCTCTACCCATACCGCAGCTTGTTCTTGGGCCGTTGGGGTTACGCCCTGTGCGACGTGCCCAACTGCATGTGGGTCAACCGGCTCTTTGCCTACTTGGCGTCATTCGTAACGTGTGCGTCAGTGCTTGGTGTCGTTCCGCAGCGCAGGCTGCCTGTGGCGAGCGTGTGTGGCTCGCGGACCCTCTGGGTGTACCTGCTTCATCACGAGGTGCTTGACCTGCTGCGATACACGGGCTTGCCGGCATGGCTCGTTGCCTACGAGTGGCATTGGCTGGTCCTGGTGCCGCTTGCCCTCGTCCTGGCGGTCGTGTTGGCGCTTCCGATACCCGTCAACCCGTTTGCGCGGTTGCGCAAGGACGCATGATGACGGCTTGACTCTCGGCCTGCCTAGCCTTTGGCGCCGTCCGTTGCGTGGTCGAGCAACTCGCGAAGCTCGTCGGGAGCAAGGTAGTGCGTGGTGCCGCAAAAGTGGCAGTGCACTTCTGCCGTCTCTCCCTTGTCGACCATGTCGCGTAGCTCGGCCTCGCCGAGGGCGAGCACCGCGCGACCAGCTCGCTCCTTGTTGCAGCCGCAGTGGAACTCGGCGGGCATGACCTCGAGCTCTTGGTAGTCAAGGCCGCGCAACAGGTGCCGCAGGATTGCGTTCGGGTCCATGCCGTCCTCGAGCATGTTGGTCACCGAGGTGATGCCCTGCAGGTTGTGCTCGAGCTCGTCAATGAGGTAGTACTCGTAGTCGGGCATGAGTTGCAGGATGAAGCCGCCTGCCTGGCGGATGCTCGTGTCGGTGTCCACCAGCACGCCTACGCCCACCGAGGTGGGAATCTGGTCGCTGAGTGAGAAGTATGCCGCCAGGTCATCACCGACCTCTCCGGTCACGAGCTCGGTCTGGCTTGAGTAGGGCACAGATCCGGGGATGTCGCGCACGACGCTGAGCGTGCCGCGGCCAATGCCTGCGCCCACGTCGAGCTTGCCGAGCTCGTTGAGCGGAAGCCATACGTTGGGATGATTGGCGGAGCCCTTTACCTGTCCGCGATTGTTGGCCGTGACGGTGATGCCGCCAACGGGTCCATCGCCGCGCATCTCGAGGGTGATGAGCTCATCGGGATGCTTGAACATGGCGCCCATCATCTGGCCTGCCATCATGAGGCGGCCCAACGCCGCGCTCACCAGCGGGCTGGTGTTGTGGTTCTTGTGCGCCTTCTGCACCGTGTCGCGTGCCGTGATGGCTATCGCGCGAATCATGCCGTCCGCGGCGGTGCCGCGGACCATGTGGTCCTTGCGCCGCAGGCGCTCAGCGGAAAGGTCGATGACGTTGTCTGCCATGAAAAACGCTCCTAGGCAGTCTCGTTGCGGACAAAGAACTCGTGCGCGTTGCCAAAGAACATGCGCTCGGCAAGGTCCTCGCCAAACCTCGCTGCGATGCGGTCGCGGAAGGGGGCGACCTTCTCGCAGGCATCCAGCCACTCGGGCGTCTCGCTGCCGTCAAAGTCGCTCCCCAGTGCGATGGCTCCCTCTCCGCCAAGGTCGAGGAAGTGCTCGACGTGGGCGGCGAGCTCGTCAAAGGTGACCTCGCCGTCGGCGGGCGCATCGAAGCCCTTGACGCGATTGGACACGAAGCCACGGAAGTAGTTGATTCCGACGATGCCCCCGCCGTCCACGATGGCGCGGAACTGGTCGTCGGTGAGGTTGCGCGGGTGGCCGCACACGCTGCGCGAGTTCGAGTGCGAGGCGGCAAAGGGCCTGCGAGCCGCACGAGCGACGTCCCAGAAGCTCTCGTCATTGAGGTGGCTCACGTCGATGACGATGCGCCTGTCCTCGAGCGCACGCATGGCCTCTCGACCGTAGCTGGTGAGCCCGCCATGGGCCGCGCTGCCGTGGGCGATCGCGTTGGCGGCGTTCCAGGTGAGGGTCACCATCTTGACTCCGTCCTGTGCGACCTCGTCAATCAGCTCAAGGTGCTCGAGGTGGATGCCGTTCTCGATGGTGAGCAGGGCCGCGACCTTGCCTGCCTCGAGCGTCGGCAGGACGTCACGGGCGTCGCGGACCTGTGTGACGGGTCCATCGGGGCTGGTGTGGCGCATGAACCAGTCGCGTGCTCCGCGATAGAACTCGAGGGCGGTCATGCCAAAGGAGCTGAGATCGTCTGGGATCCAAACGGCGTAGCACTGGCACCAAGGGCATGGCATGCGATCTGCGGCCAGTTGGATGCCGTTGTGTACAAGGTCACCCGTTTGGCCGGGTTTGACGAACTCGCTGAAGAAGCCTTGGTTGGCATAGGTGAGCGTATCGATGGTGTCGCAGTGAAGATCAAAGACGCGCATGGTGGCTCCTCCCGATGCGTGGGCGCTGGCAGTCGATGACGCGGCCGCCTGTGGCGTGGGCCCATTCCGCGCAGGCCGCGTGTTGTCACGATAGAATACAGTGACACAAAACTTATCGCAAAGGAGCCGTTCATGAGCGACCATCCTGCCATCAAGCTCATCCTTTCCGACATTGACGGCACGCTCCTGCCCTTTGGCAAAAAGGTCGTGTCGCCGCGCGTGCGCGCCGCCTTTCACGCCGCGATGGACGCGGGCATTCACGTCGGTCCCGCGAGCGGTCGCGGCATCAGCCATGTGACGCCCACCTTCGATGGCGATGACGCCTGTGTTGCCACCGCCTTGGGGACCAATGGCATGCAGGTCTATCTTGATGGAAAGCTCATCCATGAGGAGCACGTCGATCGCGATGCCCTTGTACACGTGTGTCAGGTGATTCATGGCATGCCTGGGGTCGGTGCCATCGTGTTTGATGGTGGTACGCCGCTTCTCGTTGAGGGTCGCCGCGAGGATCTGGCCTACAGCTTTCCCGTGTATGCAAAGCAGGCGATCGACGCGTCCGAAATGCCCCACTTTCCCATTGTCAAGATGAACGTCTTCATATCCGGTGATATTGAGGCGACGCGGAGGCTCTATGACATAGTCTCGGCAGAAGTACCTGAGCTGGGGTTCAACGTTCCCCTGGCGGGATTTCTCAACCTCGCCCCCGTGGGATACAGCAAGGCGACGGGCATCCGCATCCTCTGCGATGCCTTGGGCATCGGTATCGACCAGGTGGTGACCTTTGGCGACGGCGGCAATGACATCGAGATGATCGCCGAGATTCCCAACGGTGTCGCCGTTGCCGGTGCGGCGCCCGAGGTGACCGCAGCGGCGCGTTGGCATGTGGGCCGATGCGAAGACGATGCGGTGCCTGCTGCCATCGAGGCTCTGGCGGCAGGGGAGTGGCCCTTCACGGAGTAGGCTTAACGCTCGTCCCCGGCCACTGCTCGCCCGGCATCCCTCGGGCTCACGCTTTCGCCGCAGGTGCATGTGGGTCGCGGCTTGGATTCGGCTACAGAGGTCGCCCGAGGGATGCCGGGCGAGCTGCGGCTGACGGGCGGATGGCCCAGTGTTTTCTGTAGTGGTTCCAGCATGGGCAATTGAGGTGCGAGATGCGCGCGGAATGTGCTACCATGCCTGCCTAGGCGATGACGGAGAGGTCTCGCACTCGCGTTGGGAACGGACAGAGAGGGCGCCCACCGGTTGAGAGGTGCCCACGGACCCAGAGGGCGGGAGTTCACTCCACCAGCTGCGACCTGAACGCGCATGTCAGTAGGGAAGCCGTACGTCCGACGACACCGGACTCAACGAGTGGACGCTCGCGAGAGACAACGCGCACGTCAAACAAGGTGGTACCGCGGATGAATCCGTCCTTGTGCTGTTGGCACGGGACGGTTTTTTGCTTTAGAAAGGGGTTTGGCACAATGGCACTATCCGATGACCTCAAAGCCGTAGAGGCTCAGGTACAGGAGGGTCTCAAGGGCGCCACGAGCATACAGGCGCTCGAGGAGCTCCGCATCAAGGCACTCGGAAAGAAGGGCCAACTCACGGCTCTCATGCGCATGATGGGAAAGATTCCGCCCGAGGAGCGTCCCGCGATGGGCCAGCTGGCCAATGCCGTACGCGCCAACGTCGAGACCGCCATCAAGCAGCGCAAGCTCGAGCTCGACAAGGAAATGCTCAGCAAGAAGATGGCTGCCGAGGCGGCGGACGTCACGCTTCCGGGTCGCTCGCTCAGCCTGGGAACCCAGCACCTCATCACCCAGATCCGCGAGGAGATCGAGGACATCTTCTGCGGCCTTGGCTACATCGTCGCCGACGGTCCCTATGTCGAGACCACCTGGTACAACTTCACGGCGCTCAACGCTCCGGCTGACCATCCCAGCCGCAGTGCCCGTGACTCGTTCTATGTGGTGGACAACGCTCCCGAGGGCAAGGAGCCGCTCGTGCTGGGTGACTCCGACGTGCTGCTTCGCACACAGACCTCGGGCATGCAGGTGCACTTCATGGAGCAGAACAAGCCTCCCATCTACATGATCTGCCCGGGTACGGTCTTCAGGCCCGACACGGCTGACGCAAACCACCTTCCGCAGTTCAACCAGGTCGAGGGCCTGGTGGTCGACGAGGGCATCACCTTTGGCGACCTCAAGGGCACGCTTGACTACTTCACGCGTGAGATCTTTGGCAAGGATCGCGCCACGCGCTATCGCCCGCACTTCTTCCCCTTCACCGAGCCGAGCTGCGAGGTCGACGTGAGCTGCGGCGTCTGTCACGGCGAGGGTTGCCGCTTCTGCAAGAACACCGGCTGGCTCGAGATCCTGGGCTGCGGCATGGTCGACCCCAACGTGCTGGAGAACTGCGGCATCGATAGCGAGAAGTACACCGGCTTTGCCTTTGGCATCGGTGTCGAGCGCGTGGCCGCGCTCCGCTACGACCTGCCTGACCTGCGCATGCTCATGGAAGGCGACATGCGCTTCCTGCGCCAGTTCTAGAAGCTGAACTGTCAGTGTGGTCTGGGGGACACGCCCCTAAACCACACTTGTGTGGTTTAGGGGCGTGTCC